>JAUXWY010000447.1 GCA_030681235.1 Pirellulaceae bacterium
GATGAATAGTGGTGCTCCGTACCAGGTGGCTGCCGCCCAGTATGGTCAGTATGGATCATGTGCGTGTCAAACGCCGATGATGACTCAACCAACTGCTTTTCAGCCGGGACTGGTCCAACAGCCCTACGCGAGTCAGCCGCCGGTTCTGGCTCCGCCGACGGGCGGTGTCTATGGCCCAATGCAACCTCAATTTGGTCAGACCAACCCGGGGTTTTATCCCGTGCCGCAAACGCAACCTGCGAGCGGGCAAGGCGGTTATCGTGCCTTGATCCCTCGTTCGTTACCGGCAGGGACCTACATCGGCCAAGGCTGGGCCGGACAACCCAAAGCATATGTATCGAGTCAACCTTTCCGAAACATCATGCGTTACATGATTCTGCCGTAACGCCGCGAATACTCGCTCCGATCGTTTCGCATTCGTTACCATGTCGCGCCTTGATTGCTGCATCATTGCGTTTATGATTGGCCTGTGCTGATTCGCTCGAATTGATGGATCACGTTGGTGGGTAGGAACCGAGCGGGTGGTGTGGCAAATCGGTTGTGAGCTCGCATCTTCTGAGTTGGTTTTGAACGATGGACAACCCCGGGACTTTTGACGCTGATCGAACGCGGTGCCATCCGCGTAGCGTGAATACCATTTCGGTGCGGCATTGCTCGTCGATGGCGATGGTAAGGCTTGCCGTCGTCACGTTGTTTTTCGGTACGGCGTTTTTGGGCAGTGGTTCGGTGTTTGGTTCATGCGGTCATTACGTTTTTACGCGGATCCAGTGGAACACTCACCAAAACCACCAAACACTTCACGTGGAACTTTTGAATACTCAACTGAGCAGTTTTTCGCCCGAAATCGCTTTTGGTTGGACTGGCGTTTCACTGCCGAAGTCGCCATGTCACGGACCGGGTTGTCGTCAACAAGAATTGCCAACTCCGATCATTGTGTTGGTCCCGATTGTGACCGACCAACCGGATTACAGTGGCAGATCTGACGTTGAGGACTCACTCGAAGTTCCACCCAGTGTTCTCGAATTTTATGTTGCCCAGCAGGTTAGCAGGCAGGGCGTCTCTCAGCGAATGTTTCGACCGCCGCGTGTTTGAATCCTTCGGGTTGTTCCGGAACCGCGCACTCGCTGCGTGAGCCTTATTTCTTGGCTCTGGTTTTGGAACGTCGCGTCTGTTCGGTGGTCACGGCTCCGAGGTGGAGATGATTTTCTCCACCGTTGACCTGGGTCGATACGCAATCGAACACATCGCACTGTAAAGACAGAACCAGTCGCTCGCATCCGCATCCTGATTCGACGGCATCGCCAGATCGGCCCCTCGCAGACGCTCCGGCGTTTCGTGATTGGCGGACTTCTGGAATAGGCCAATCGAATCCTACGCCGCGAGACCCGTTTCTGATCGCCTCTTGACGTCCATCTATTTTAAACCGACTTCATTGCGCCCATGTGTGGTGCAGCGAGCTTTGGAAGTTGGCTGGGAACATGCGCGCAGCGACGGCGTGCCTTCCCAACCAACGGACCAGATCGAAAAAGCTTGGAAGTCGCCAAACATTCAAATCAGAAGGAATACGCATATGAAATCCTCCCTAAGTTTCCGCAGCGGAAATCAGCAAGTTCAATGTTCAACAAGATTCGGCTTCACCTTGGTCGAGTTGTTGGTTGTGATCGCGATTATTTCGGTATTGATGGGCTTGTTGTTGCCCGCTGTGCAGTCGGCCCGTGAAGCGGCTCGGCGGACCCAGTGTCAGAACAACTTGCGTCAGATTGGTTTGGGGATGCAAAACTATCATGCAGCTCGACAAAAGTTTCCAATGGGGCAAACGGACGCCAGTCCGGGATATTCGGCCTTGAGCTACATCCTGCCGTATTTGGAACAGGGCAACTTGTACGAACTGATCGACTTCAGGCAACCGTTGATGTCACCAGTCAACAACACCGCTCGATTGCAAGTGGTTCCTGGATTCCTGTGTCCATCGGGCATGGACAATCCAATGCCGCAAACCGGAGGTGGGGTCAGCTACTTTGGCAACAAGGGCTCGGCATTGGTTTGGGGTCGCAATGTCGGTCCGAACCAATCGATGCCTGAACCAAACGGGATTTTCGTCCGGGGCCGAACGGTGCGAATGGCCGAGATTCTCGATGGGTCGTCGAACACCGCGTTGTTTAGCGAACGATTGACTGCCGACGGCAATAACGGAGTTGTATCACCCATTCAAGACGTCTTCTTTCACCCAGGTTCACCGACAACGCTGGATCAAGCAATCGACATGTGCCAACAGTTGGATATCCAGAATCTCTCCAACCAGTTCCCACTGTTCATGGGCGCCCCTTGGCTGAACGGTCAACATACTTATCAACATATCAATTTGCCGAATCAACGCTCGTGCGGTTTTTTTGCGATCGGTCGCGCTGTCATGCCTCCAAGTAGTCACCATCCGTCGGGCGTCAACGTGGTTTTATGTGACGGTTCAACCACCTCAGTAGCCAACGATGTTTCGCTGATAACTTGGCGTGCCATGGGCTCGCGAAATGGTGGGGAGGTCGTCAGTCATGAGTAAGCCACTTACGATTCACGAGCCAAGCTCGAACGACAACCCCATGGCATGGTGGTTTCTTGATCTTTGGCGATACCGTTGTGTCGGTCTGCTGTTAGTTCTACTACAATTGAGCGGATGCGGCGGATCGGGGAACCAGGTGGTCGAGAGCGATCTGGCACGCGAAACACTTCAACAAGTACTCCAACATTGGCAGAGTGGCGGGCAAGTTGACGATTGCCAAGCTTGGGTACCACCCGTCGTGGTTGGCGCATCGCAATGGTCGGAGAATGCGAAACTCTTGGAGTTTCGAATTGTTGAAGAGCGGCCGCTGGATGCCAACCTCTTCGTGAACGTCGAATTAACCTTGGAAATTGCTGGTCGTCGGGAAACTGTGGTTGAACAATACTGTGTGGGTACCGATCCGGTCCTGACAGTCTTTCGTTCGATGTCTCCCGCATTTTGAGGAAACGTAAATGAAAACAAATGGCGCCTGCTGGCCGTGGAAACGAATACAAACCAGTCCTGCTTGGAGAATCACGTTGTTTGGGCTCGGATTCTGGTGCGTGATTGTTGGACAGTCGATCCATGGCCAAGAATCGACGGTCGAGTTGAACGAGGAGGCCAAGGCCGCCGAGCAAAGGATGCGGCAGGTATTTCCGGCCGACTCCGAAGCTATGGCGATGTTGGACGCAATCGTGCAAGGTCAATCGATGACTCGCAACGACGGCTGGTTCAACTTGGCCAAGCCCCAATCAGCGTATGAATGGGACCAAATGTTGGCGACGTACGATAACGATGGTGATGGCCAACTGTCGCGTGAAGAATTTCGCGGGTCCGACGAAAACTTCGCGGGTCTGGATCGCAATCGAGATCGCGTTTTGACTGCCGACGACCATCGCTGGAATATTGATTCAGGCTCACCGACGTTCCAGCAACTTGTTCGACGCGTCGATGCCGACGACGACGGACGGATCACGGCAACAGAACTCCAGGCGATGACCAACAAGCTGTTGGCCGAAGGTCAAGAGTTCTTGTCGATTGACGAACTTCGCATGGCTTGGGAACCGCCGCCACGCGCGACCGGTTTTGGAGAACGTCCAACGCCTAGCCAATTGATGATCGGATTGGAGAAACAAGAGATCGGCTCGCACTTGCCTGGGCCCAATGTCGGCGAACAAGGAATCGACTTTAGGTTAAGGAACTTGCAAGGCGAGGAGGTTTGCCTGTCCAAATGGTGCGCTGAAAAGCCGGTGGTCCTGATCTTTGGCAACTTCACTTGCGGACCGTTTCGGGCCCAAGCGGGTAACTTGGAGCGATTATATGATCGTTATCGCGATAAGTTTCATTTCTTGGTCGTGTATGTTCGCGAAGCTCATCCCAGCGATGGTTGGGCGATGAGCCGCAACGAGACTGCTGAAATCATCTTGCCCCAGCCGACAAAATATCCCGAACGAGCGGCGGTGGCCCAACAGTGCCAGAATCTTATGGGCAGCAAAATTCCGCTGGTCGTCGACGAAATGGATGATCCAGTGGGCCGGCCGTACAGTGGGATGCCCAGTCGCTTGTATCTCTTGGATGCCGATCGCCAAGTTTTGTTCAAGTCGGGACGCGGTCCACATTACTTCAGTCCCAGCCAGTTGGAAGAGGCGCTGCTATGGCACATGGCCGAAACCGAACTCTTGGCCGAAGAGGAACGGGATTCGCTATCCGCTGATTTGGAGAGAGTTAAAACGACCGAGTCCGCGGCACCACTCCAACAGGACGCGGACGCGACATGGCAAATGTTGGGAGTTCAGTTTCCCACATTGCCGGTCTGGGCAGGGCGTTTGTCGGACGCGTTACCCGAATCGACTTTGGCGTTGCTGAAGTTGGATTATTTGCACCGTCGCGAGAATCCGTTGGGACCCGAGGTGGCCGCCAAGATTCGTTGGGTGGTGGCCGACGCGCTGAACAGTCCGTACGGAAAGTCGACCGCCGAATTCGATCTGATTCAAGCGGGACTTGCAACGGAGCAAGTCACAGCCTGGCAAGAACTTTTGCATCAGGGTTCCGACACCAATCAGAGTCTGTGGCAATTCGCAGAGCAACTGTCACTGTCCGGTCATTCGATAAGTGACGAAACGTTTGCAGAGCTACACGATGCCTGGAAAACCGAATCCACCGTCGCCATTGTCCACACCATCGCATTTGCGAATTTTGAAAATCGCTTGTGGTTGGGCTTGGCAATCCAACCAGAGGAAGGTGGTGGGGTTGCAGCCGTGCTGCCGCCCGACGGATGGAGGCCGGCCGACGCTCGGCCAGCACCTCCAAGGCCGGAGCTGGCAGAATCGCTGCAATCCACAACAACGATCGCCGGGACGCGCCGGGCGGGTTGGAATCCACAAGACTTTGATTTGTTGCAGGCGAAAAAGGACTCTCAGAAACGGCGATCTTCCCGAGTGCCACTGCCAGGTGCCGAACGTTTGGCCAGTTTACCAGAGGAAGAGCGACGACGCAGCGAGAAGGTTGTTTGGAGCAACATCAGTTTGGGTTATCAACGGGAACTCACCCAAGGCTGGTTTGCATTGATGCGAACGTTTCGTCGTGAATCGAACTTGGATCGCGTGTTTTCAAATTCATTGTTTTGGGTCGTGACTCGCGGCAACGAGTGCTTTTACTGAATGGGCCACAGCGAAATGCTGCTCGCGGTCGCGGGCTTGGACTCAACCGAAATTCAAAAGCGAACTCAAATGCTGGCCACGGGTGACTTTTCTTCAATGCCACCGGCGGAAGGATTGGCTCACCAGTGGGCGTATCGATTGACCAAAGAAGCCGATCAGCTGACCTCGGCTGATTTGCTAGGACTTCAGGCGGTCTTTGGTGGACGGCGTGCGTTGGATCTCGTCTGGTACATCTCGTGGTGCAATTACATGACTCGAGTGGCCGACGCTTTCCAATTACCGCTGGAAGAGGAAAACGTCTTCGAAGAACCTCAAACACCGAAAACCGAATCGGAAACCACGAAATAGTTTTGGGGGGTTGTGGGATCACTAGCGACTGGGTTGGAAGACTCGCAAGTCGATGGGTGGCGTTTCGTTTCTGAGGAGAGCCGCGACACACAACGCGGTGCCGATCGACCATTGCAATCCGCTGCGAAAGTGGCCGCTGGCAACGATCAGCTCGGGGCGATCGCCCAATCTACCGATGATCGGCATTTGATCGAAACTGGCTGGCCGTAATCCGGCCCAGTGTTGTACCAACTCTAGCTTGAGTAATGACGGCAGAGTCTGTTCCACGAATTCAAGCAACTGCGCCTGCCCGGCCGCAGTCGGCTCGCCACAGTACCCAGCTTCTTGTTCGGTGGAGCCAACCAGAATATGTCCGTCCAGTCGAGGAACGATGTACCGTGTACCTGTATTCAAGATCGCCGTGAAGAGTGGTGCCGGCGACTTGAACAGCAGCATCTCGCCTTTGATCGGGTACACGGCCGCAGATCCGTGAAGCTCCCCAAACCAACGCTGCAATAACCTCGACGTCCAACTACCGGCGGCCAAAACAAATTGTTCACACCGCCATCGTTCCTCGGTGCCCCAGTCGATGGCCATGTGTTTGTCTTCATCGGTCGCGAGCATCAAAAGCGCGGCTTGATCGACATCCAGGAGACGTGTTTCGACTCCCATTTTTTGACAAGCGCTGCGGAGCGCGGCTAGATGTCGAGGGTTCCGCAACTGAGCTTCGTCCGGAACTTCGAGCAACAGGCGGCACGTGTCCCAAGGCATTTGAGTCGCAAACCAAGGATACTGCCGGGCCCAACGGTTCTGGTCGACAGTCCGACCTTCAATCCCAACTTCTTGCCAGAATTGCTGTAATCCAATCAGGCTCGCCTGCTCGCCTGCTGTCCGCGCGACATAGACTCCTCCACAAACATGGAATTCATTGTCGATTCCGCTGACTTGTTTTAGTTCCGCCGACCACTCGGGCATCGCAGCCCTGGAAATCTGTTGGAGCATTTCTAGCGGATCCGGCGACATGACTTGGGCGGCGGGCGGAAGCATTCCGGCCCCGGCCCAAGAACTGGCGCCACGCATCGGAGCGTCGAAGACAATAATCGACTCCCGCGAGTCCCGCCGAGTCCGCGCCAATTGATAGGCAACCGACCAACCGATCGCACCCCCGCCAATTATGCCGTATGTACGTTGTTCTTCGCTCATGGCGCTGCGGAACCTCCAACGAACTTTCCATCAATCAACCGTAGTGTCGAGTTCTCGATTTGGTCACGCAACGATTCGGGCAACCAACGCTCCGGAAAATTTTGGAAACAGACGGGCCGCGCGAAGCGTTTGATTGATCCAGTGCCAATCGAGGTGAAGTTGCCAATGGCCGCTGGATAGGGTCCACCGTGCATCATGGCATGATTCACTTGAACGCCAGTGGGAAATCCATTGCAGATGATCCTTCCCACTTTGGTCTGCAAGACATCGATCAACTGTCGAGCGGATTCGGTCTCGTCAGGACCCGCAAAAACCGACGCGGTCAACGAACCCTTCATCTGTCGGGCGTAGGCCAACATTTGGTCCACGGAGTCACAATCAACAAACAAAGTCGTCGGACCAAAGACTTCTTCTTCCAACTCGGAGTTTCGCAGCAACTCCACAGCCGACGTCTGAAAGACCGCGCCTGCCACTTGACAGGGTGACACCGATTCCCCAGCGACAACCGCTGAGGTTGGTTCGCTCAACCAATTTTGCGAGGCGCGATGTGCCGTCGAACGACGGAACGAGGCGGCGATCCCGGGATGCAGCAGTGTGTAATTGTGAGCCGAGACCTTGTCACTCACGCTTCGTCGTAACGCATGCCAAGCGGGATCGGTCGTGCCCAAGACCAAGCCCGGTTGGGTACACATTTGCCCGCTGCCGGCCGTGATGCTCCCAACCAGCGGTGCCACCCATGGTGGCCAGCGATTTTCTTGCAGAGCTTGCGGCAAGAAGAAGATCGGGTTCACGCTGCCCATTTCCGCGTACACTGGAATCAACTGAGGACGGCGACTAACCGCATCGAACAAGGCTCGGCCACCCGCCAACGATCCTGTAAAACCAACCGCTTGAATTCGTAGATCTTGCACCAATCGCTGCCCAACTTCGTGTCCCGCTCCATGCAGCAATGAAAACAATCCCGGCGCAAGGCCGCAGCGGGCGATGGCACGGTTCAAACAACCGGCCAAGATCTCGCAAGTACCCGGATGCCCTGGGTGAGCTTTCACAACCACCGAACAACCGGCCGCTAAAGCAGCAATCGTGTCGTTACCAACGACGCTGATCGCCAAAGGAAAATTGCTGGCGCCGAACACGGCCACTGGTCCAATCGGCAACCAGACGCTGCGACAATCCGGAGCGTTGCGTTCCGAGTTGGCGTGATCCAACCGAGGTTCGGCCCAACTTCCTTCACGGACAACTTGGGCAAACAGTCGAGCTTGATGGACTGTCCGTTGACGTTCGAATAAAAGGCGTTCACGTCCCAACGCGGTTTCTTGTTGGCACCTCTCTAGCAGATACTCATCGACGGCGATAATTTCATCTGCAATCGCTTCCAACAAAGCCGCGCGAACTTCTGGAGTGACACGTCGATACTCTTCAAAGGCGCGTTCGGCGGCCACACAGGCGGCGGTAATCTGCGCGATTGTTGCTTCGCCAAAACCGGGCTCCAATGTCGTGCCTGTTTCAGCGCACGTGGCGCGAAACGAACCTTGATCCGCTGGCACGGCGATCCCGGCGATCCAATGTCGACCAGTTAACGGGGCGGTTGCCACAGGGTACTCCGAGAATTTAGAGCCTCTTCCAAAAGGGGTCTGACCCTCTGCGGCGAGTCTCGTAAATTGGTTAGAAAAGCGACTCGCCTCCAAAGGGTCAGACCCCTTTTGGGATAGGCTCTAAGTTTCATTCCCGACACGGTCGTGAGGAACAAACTTCCGTTTCGATCTCAGTAATTTTATCGATACGGCGTTGGTGCCGTCCACCTTCGAATTCGGTTTCCCAAAACGCTCGCACGACGGGCAACAAATCTTGCTGCTTCCATTGGTTTCCGGAAAGGCACAAGACGTTTAGTCCATTGTGTTGCCGGGTCAGTTTGGCCAAATCGACGGAATCACATACCGCAGCGCGTACGCCAGGGAACTTGTTAGCGGTGATGGCCATGCCGACACCGGAACCACAAATCAGCAGGCCGCGGTCGACAACACCCGCCGCCACCAACTGCCCGACCTGTTTGGCAGAGTCGGGGTAATCGCACGGCTCCGTCGCCAAGTGAGCGCCCACATCCACGATCTCGGCACCCAACGACTTGAGAAAGTCGGCCGCTTGTTGCTTGAAGACAATTCCATGATGATCACTGCCAATAGCCACCTTCATTTTCCGTCCTCCAAACCTTGAGGCAAATGTAGCTCAATTTGCGCAGCCCACAAATCGACATAACGTTGAATCTGTGATGCGCATTCTTCGTAGATCGCGACGGAGCCGCCGATCGGATCGGACACGTCCTCGCTGCCACCCGAAAGAACAAATGTTCGCCCGGCGACCATTGGAAAATAGCTAAGCAGCGCGTTCTTGTGGCTGTGCGTCATCGTCAGGATCAGATCCGCCGAATGGACCACATTTTCACTGACCGCTTGGCTTTCATGCAACGACAAATCCAAGTTTCGTTGGGCCATTACGGTAACAGCTTCTCGACTTGCGCGGCTGCCCTCGTGAGCCGCGACGCCGGCCGAAGCAACCATGATGCCATGTTCAGGCAATTGTTCCACTTTGCATTTGAATCGTTTGGCCAAAGCGTCCTTCATGAGGCATTCGGCCATTGGACTGCGACATGTATTGCCAGTACAAACCAGCAAGATGTTGAAACTCGCCATTCGTTTTAGGGTCTTTCTAGCGATCACGCCTTCACGGAGAATGGAGCAATGGTCTCCGTCGACTCGCACGACCGTCGACGATTGCCCAAATCGGCACGGTCCATCGTCGACGATCAAATCGACGGAATCTCCCATCGAATCCAGCACTTGTTGCGCGTTTAGTGGTTCCGGCTTACCGGTCACATTCGCACTGGTCAACACGATTGGGCCCCGGCAAAACCGCAACACGCTCAAGAAAAGCGGATGGGCAGGGACGCGAATCCCCAGACTTCCATCCGCAGCCACTCGGCGCTGTACATCTTTCGACAATTGAGTAATGACGCTGTCGGGGCCAACTTCGGGAAAGACAATCGTCAGCGGACCAGGCCAACATCGGCGCGCTAATCGACGTGCTAACGGTGACATCGTGGGCACGTAGTCCAACGCGTCGTCAGCGCTTTTGACGGCAATAGCCAGCGGTCGCTCACACAGCCGAGCCTTTTGCGCACATAGACGCTCGACGGCTTCCGGGCAAAGTCCACTGACGGCTAGCCCGTAGACCGTCTCGGTGGGTAGAGCAATCACTTTGCCCTCCGCCAACGCCTGCACCGCGCGATGCACGGCATCGTTTGGGTCGTGGATTTTCAGGAGATCCAACACAGTAGCGGGCATCGAAGTGTCGTGACTTTCTAAAGTTTCCGCGGACGGTGGTTCAGCGATTCGTGGATGGTTCCAAAACGTTGGTCAGTGCGTTCATGCTAAGGAGACCCATCGCCGTTCCGTAACAGCGGCCCAACTCGTGCGAGTCCACAAAACAGCCATCGATCTCGGGCAATGCCAAAACCAATTGCTGATGCTGCCTTGCCGCCGCTGAACGCGCATCCAGGTCGGTTAGATTCTGAATTGCTTCCGCTCGGCTCTGCATGTCGTACCAGAAAAAGAAGCCGCCGTAAGCCAAGGTCGACGTGTGATTGTCGTACTTGTACGCGACATTGAGTTTATCGTGATGTTCCAACGATTGCTCGATGGCGAACTGCAGCCGAGATTGATCCGATTTGCCCCACAGCAGCAATGCCAACTCACATATAGGCATTCGCCCGGCGGACGCGGCGATATCACCTTCGGCATTCGAATTCGCTCGGTTTCCACGCACGCTACTGTAGGGATAGGCCCCATTGGCGTAACGATCCCGCAGAAGCGATTGCAGCCCCTTGTCCACGACCTGTTGGTTGACCGTCGCACCGGCCTGCTTGGCGTCCGCGAGTGCCAACAAGGCGGTGGCCGTGACAAACGAACTGCTGTACTCATGATACCAACTGCCGCGATTTCCTTGCACGCCTTCTAGTTTCTCGACCGCGTCGTTGATGGCCTTCAGACTTTCTTTTTTCCAACGCAGGCGTGCAGTCAAAAATCGGAGGCGATAGGCGTAAGCCCACAGGATCTCATCTCGATCCACCGTATTGATATTTTTCGCGTCCCGGACAAACACGGCCGCACGTTCCAACGCTGCATCGATCACCTCCGCTTTTTCAGGCAATCGTTTCCGCGCGTCCATCAAGGATAAACCAACCAACGAAGTCACTGCGACATGCACGTTCGGCAGGCTGTCGGTCCCACCAAAATCATAGTCGCTGTCGATCAGCGCACCATTTTCGCGCTGCATCGACAAGAGGAACTGCACGCTGCGCCGCCAAAGATCCATTTCCGAGTAGGACTCCGGTGGCGCGGCACTACCGAGCGAACGGATCCCAGCCTCCTGAGCCACGGCGGGCAAAGGTCCGTGAACTTCGAACCCGCGCACAAACGGGCCGAAGCCTTCTCGTTCGGCCGCCGCTTTCCAAGCCAGAGGACTTTCGACATCAATTTCCATCGCCCCGCGCCAAGTGACCCGCGCGCCGTCATGGTTGCCCGCGTAGTATTGGATCATGCCCTTCATCAATTGGGCTTCGAGCTGCTGTCCACGATTTTCAAGCGGAGCATCAAACGCCGTCAAATCGACTTCGCCACGATGAGGGTCGGCCATGAATCGTTCGAACATGGCTCTAGCCGCCGAATCCTGCGCCAGCGACCAGATCGATGCATCCGCATCGCCCTTTTCCGGGTCACTTGATCGGAATCTAGCAAACAATTGCAGCAGCCAACTCGGTGGCAACGTTGTCAAGCGATCCACACGACCGGCGACCTGTCCATCGGACTTGATGACCAGGAACCCGGGTTCCACAAACGCGTAAGTCCGCAAGTTGAATTTTTCCGAAAGTAATTTGGTGGGAGCTTCGCGGACGGGAATAAAGTCGCGATTCAAGAGGGCGATGATTTTGGGCCAGGAGAAGGGCCCTGCCAACATGTACCGATCAATCTCGATCT
>JAUXWY010000458.1 GCA_030681235.1 Pirellulaceae bacterium
TGAAAAAACAATACTATTTTGTTTCACCAGTTATTTGCCTCCAACCTAGGGGCATTTCACGTTTGTCGACGCTGTTTCGTTTTTGGACAGTTGGGTTTGCCGTCAGCACGGAAGTGCCAACGTCGAAACGCCGCCAACGCACGTGCAACATCGAACTAAATTCCGACGATTGAAGTTGTTGAAACGCCTGCCACGCGGAATCGTCGCCAAACCCACCGAAGTGAGGGGCTCGCGGATGAAAATGAAACGACACGTTCTCCCACTCCATCATGTACTTAGAGACTTGCAGCAGACGAAACTGGCCTCGGAACCTGTCAATAACACGCCACCCGTCGAGATTCCTCCATTAGAGAATCACGACGCGTTGGAGATGGCAAAGCGTCTGCTCGATGCCGAGCGGATCCGGTTCGATGGGGATTTCACTGCGGTCGTTCAATGCCTAGTTACCTAGTCGATTTGGCCTTTGATCGCAATCTGTTATTATCGGCCTCCTGAGCCTCCGGAGTTGCTCATGAAAAAGGACTTGCCTGTGCCGACCAGCGGAGTTGGATCACGCTCGAACTTGGAGGCCGACAACAAGGGCTGGTCCATGCAGAACTTTTGGTCTGTCAATATTTGGCCTCGAACGAATGGTGCAAAGGGATCCGCCATCGGATTCGTTGCACCCTGTCCTGCTTGGGTTGCCCCCTGCAAGAACGAGTTGATGTTATTGGAGTTCGGAAGTACCAGTTGCAAGTTCATTCCCATTCCGAGGTTCGGACCCTTGGCATCGATTTGGTCGGCGGTGAACTGCAGTTGTTCCAAACGCTCGCGATGGCTAGCCGTAACGACTCCCGCGCGTTGGTTTGGTGGTGTCGCTTGCAGTTTCGCGAACAACTCCTGAGCAAATCTTAGCTCGGCCAACAAATCCTCGGGCGCGAGATACCCCGATGCAGCGTGAAAAATTTCACCTGCGGGAGTCAAGAACAGGGTTTGGACATTTTGTTGGCCGTTGCCGCGCAGGCACGGGCCGGCCGGATCTTTGGGGCGGTGGCGGATCGATTCACCGGCCGAAGGATCGCCTTCCGTGCTGGTGGTGAAGCAGACAAAGTCGCGGGACATCGTTTGTTGAACTTGAGGCTGAGAGAACGACACGGTCCTCATGGTGTGCCCGGCGCTTCACATCAATCCACGCAAATCACCCAACACTCGAAACCAAACGATGGGTCGATCGTCGTCGACCGCTTCGCCGCCTCGAGCCTGTTCGGCCGCCAGCTTGAACTTCGCGTGCCACACCAACGGCTCTCCAACAACGCCGCCCGGCATACGATTGGCCGCGAGGTCGTTCGGAGCAGGATTCTTTTCGGGAGTTCGGCTAGGTTTCTGGAAGAGTTGTCGCTCCAGGGCTTTGACGATCAACCGCTTGTCTGGAGTACCGAGTTCGGAGATCGACACCACCAACTCTTGACCTTCACGGGAGACAAGCGTTACGTTTTGTTCGACAAAGTCGTATTGGACGACCCTGGCTTCCAACGGTTGCCCGTTCCTGATCAGCTTGAATTTCAAGAAATCATCGGCCGCTGCCAGGGTCGCGGTCCAAGCAAAAGAAAGGCACAGCACTGCAATGAAGCAAACACGTCTCATAAATGGACTCTCGCGTTCACGGATGGTTGACGCTCCTGTTCCCTGGGGGCCAGCGAGCGTGGTTGCCCCAAGCTCGGTTGTTGACACAGCACTAGTCGCACGGATCGAGAAATCGTCACGCGAAATATTTTGTAACCGTTCAGGAATACGGTTCACTTGTCGGCCGGGCATTGATGGTTTGCCAACAGCGCCGCCCAATTCTCGGTCTGCAACACGGTCGTCGGTTGGTCCAATGTCGCTCGGCGGTACGCGGTGGCGGCGAGGTTGGGGAAGCGAGCGGTGATCACCGGAAACTCTGTTGCGGAACAGACGGCCAAGGCCGAAGCCAAAGCGTCAGCGGTCGCGCCGTCGTCGGCCCAGACCAACGTGAGGTTCTGGCCAATGATTGGCGTCTTCGTGTGGGGGTCTAGCAAATGCGACCAGCGAGCTTGATCGGTTTCGAGGAACTGGGTCGAGTCCCCGGAACTGGCTAACGCTCGGTTGGCCAAGTACACGCGAGTCAACGGGCCGGGCTCGTCGGCAGGTCGCGACAATCCAGCGACCCAACCCGGTTGATTGGGTGGCGGATCACCGGCGACCAAATCGCCGGAGGCATCCACCAAGACGATGGTGATTCCAAACTGTTTCTTTAGCAAACATAGAACCTGGTCCGCGGCGTCACCTTTGGCGATGCCGCCAAAATCTAGTTCCACTCCGGGCGAGTGCTTGAGCAGATGACACTTGGTCAGTTCCAAGCGATGACTGCCAACTCGTTGGCCGGCGGCATCCACGGCGTCCGGGTCGGGACTCGACCGCACTCGTCGCGCGGTTCGCCAAAGTTTCGTCAGCGAGCCCAGCGTCACGTCAAAGCACCCGTTGGTGTCTCGGTGCATGGTCAACGATTTTTCCAACAAGCGTTGCATGTCCTGGGACAGTTCGATGGGCGAGTCGCACGGCGCTGCGTCGATCCGCCTGGCTTCACTTTCGTTGTTGTAGTCAGAGAAAACTCGTTCCAACCGAGCGATCTCGGCGAAACTGGCGGCAAACGCTTGTTCAGCGACAGTTTGGTCGGTTGTGTATAGCGAAATCTGGAAGCGGACTCCCATGTGGATTTCTGACTTGGAGAACCCGGTTAGCTGCGGTGATTCGTCACGGTGCTGGATCGCCGCTGGGAGGAACCCAGGCGTTTCAACCACGAGAACACCCAGGACAGCTGCATACAGGCAAACAGAACGCAAACGTCGGTAGGACAACGGGAACTCCCATTCCAGCGGAAACAAGGGCGGCGATTGAATCCGTGCCGCACGGGTGTTATTCTGGTAGAGCCTCGGGAGTTTGGCAACTCAGCTCCTGGGAGTCAGCCTTTATGAGCTACCGGGCCGCACGGTCCGGCGAATCCCGCCCTTTCATTCTAGGAAGTTCATTCATGAGTCAAAACTCTGCCCACAGTCCGTCGGGTGCCGCTCGACGCGGTTTCCTAAAAACGACCGCTGTTGCGGCGGCTGGTGCGGCGATACTGCCGTCGGCCCACGCCGTTCCTGCTTTCCATGTCGCGGGTCGAGATGTGATCAAAATTGGTTTGGTTGGTTGCGGGGGTCGAGGTACTGGGGCAGCGACCAATGCGATGAATACCGAAGGCTCGACGGAGCTGGTCGCCGTTGCCGACGCATTCGAGAATCGGCTGAAAAGCTGTTTGGAAGAATTGTCAAAAGACCATCCGGACAAGGTCAAAGTTTCGCCGGAGAATCAGTTCGTTGGCTTTGATGCATACAAAGGTGTGTTGGCCAGTGACGCGGATCTGATCATCCTGACGACGCCACCGGGTTTTCGACCAATGCATTTTGAAGCTGCGGTGAATGCTGGGAAGCATATCTTTATGGAAAAGCCGGTCGCAACCGATGCGGCGGGCGTTCGTCGCGTGTTGGCTGCCAACGAAATCGCCAAGACCAAGAATATCGCGGTCCAAGTCGGTCTCCAACGCCATCACGAACCCATGTATCGCGAAACCATGGCGCGACTCAAGGATGGAGCAATTGGCGACATCAATTTCGCGCGTGCCTATTGGAACGGAGATGGAGTGTGGACCAACCCACGCCAACCGGGCGAGTCCGAATTGCGTTACCAAATGCGCAATTGGTACTATTTCAATTGGTTGTGCGGCGACCATATCGTGGAGCAACACATCCACAATTTGGACGTGATCAATTGGTTGTTCGACGACTACCCGGTCAAGGCTCAAGGACAAGGCGGTCGACAAGTTCGAACCGGCAAAGAGCATGGCGAGATCTACGATCACCACTTCGTCGAGTTCACTTACGGCGACAATGCGGTGATGCTCAGTCAGTGCCGACACATTCCTGGCTGCTGGAATTCGGTGGATGAATACGCGCATGGTTCCAAAGGTTGGGCGAATTTGTCACGCGGACGGATTTACGACAAGGACGGCCAAGAAGTCTGGCGAGCACCTCGCAATGTAAACGGCTGGCAACAAGAACACCATCACTTGTTTGCCGATCTTCGCGAAGGTCGAATTCCCAACGAAGGCGACTATGGTGCCAAGAGCACCATGACCGCCATCATGGGACGAATGGCCACATACACCGGACAGGAAATCACTTGGGACCAAGCCATCAACAGCACCATTGCCTTGGCCGATTTCGACAACATCAAGTCTTTTGACGATGTCCCGCCGGTATTGCCGAACGAAGACCTGTCCTACAACATCATGCAACCCGGCAAGAGCTGGGACAAAGTGGTTGGCTAGTTTTGCTGATGGCCAACAAGGAAAGAATTTGCGTCGGATCGGACCGTGTGTCCAATCCGACGCATTTTTTTTGGCAATTTAATCCGTCAACGTTACGAGTTAACTGACACTCACGGGAACGCGACCCACGACTTCGGCAATCGCTCGAGTCGTCACTTCCAAATTGCTTTCATTCAGACCAGCAACGTTCATGCGTCCGTTACCCACGAAGTAGATCGCGAATTCGTCGCGGAGCCGCACGACTTGTTCGGGCGTCAACCCCGAGAAACTGAACATACCGCTCTGTTTGGCAATGTGCGAAAAATCATGGTCGCACTTTTCGCGGAGCGACTGCGAGAACCGACGACGAAGGGTGGCAATCCGCAATCGCATCGCTTCCAATTCGTTTTGCCAATCGGTGCGGAGCTCGGGAGTGCCCAAAACGGTACGAACCAAGGCCGCTCCATATTGTGGTGGATTCGAGTAATTCGCGCGGATGGCGGCTTTGACTTGCGACCGCAAGGTCCCCGCTTGAACGCTGTCTTTGGTCAAGAACAAAACGGCGCCTACACGTTGATTGTAGAGGCTGAAATTTTTCGAAAACGATTGCACGATGATCGCTTCGTTCACGTGCTCCGAAACCAATCGACAGGCCAACACGTCGGCTTCCAAACCATCGCCAAAGCCTTGGTAGGCGCAGTCGAGAATCGGCAGCAAATTTCGTTTTTGGAGCACTTCAATCACGGCTCGCCATTGATCGGCCGTGGGATCGACACCTGTTGGATTGTGGCAACACCCGTGGAGTAAAACCGCGTGTCCAGCCGGTATTTGCTCTAGGGCCGCGATCATGCCAGGAAAGTCCAAACCTTTCCCGGCCGAGTCCAAATAGGGAAAGGGCTTGGTTTGCAAACCCGCCGCATTAAAGATCGATTGGTGATTGACCCACGTTGGATCGGTGTGCCAAACGGTGTTGGTGACTTGGCACCGGGCCAGAAAATCCGCTACAACCCGCAACCCGCCGGTCCCGCCCAGCGATTGAGCAGCGACCCAATTCCCGGACCGGAATCGTGGGCTATCCGCGCCCAGCAGCAGTTCGGACGCTAGCTTGGCATAAACTTGATCGCCTTCGATCCCCAGATAATTGGCTTTGACGTTGCTGCTAATCCGTCGGCGGGCTTCAGAAACGGCCCGAAACTCGGGGATTTCCCCTGTTTCGTCCTGATAAACGCCGACAATCAGATTGACGCGTTGCTCTCGTTGATCTTGCTTGAACTTTTCGTTCAGGCCTAGAATCGGGTCATCAGGTGCGGTTGTCAGGTGTTCGAACATAGCGTTGGGGCTCCCAGGAAATCGGCCGAATCGCGCCAGGATGGATGCGTCCTGCAAAATGTACCACGGTCTCGGAATTTGAACATTGGCCAAAGCGGCGGTTTTGAGCTAGAATTGACGTGCGATCCGAGTTCTGACAGACTCACACGCTTGGATCGTCAAACTGCGCTCATGAGCCTCGCTCAGGGGTCATGAGCGTTGGCTGTTTTCGCCGACCAGTTCCTTCGCTTGAACGGGAATCCGATACGATGCTCCTCTCGATCGCCAATTCACTTTACAATTCAACCCTGGGTAATATATTCCGCAGCGCAACGATCGGCTCGTCGCGTCGGACGCATGTGGCTGGGATTGCGATTGCGGCAATGGTTTGTTCGTCGACGTCGATCGTGTCAGCGCAAAGCACCGGGTTGGTTGGTGCACCCTCTCGCTTGGATTCTCCTGTTCGCACCGTGGAATACAACGCCGAGTGGGTGGAGTCGTCATCGCCGATCGCTGGCGGAATGGTTTCGACAACTCACTTTCCCAGCAACGGGAACACGATCACAACGGTTCGCGAAAACGTCGGACTGGGTGGAACGGTGTTGACTTCAGCGCCGCTGCCTCAGGGGTATGCTCCGCCAGCGATGACTGGGCCTAACTACGC
>JAUXWY010000321.1 GCA_030681235.1 Pirellulaceae bacterium
GTTTTCACTCCTCCCGCCGGCTGAAGCCGGTACACCAGCGCTCGCTAAATTGCGTTTTACTTGATTCGTTGGAATTCTTCGCGAACTCCGCTGCATGTGGAACTCGAACGTCCTGATGTTGAAATTAATCAACGGCAACGCTGAAAAGAGCGTTTTCACTCCTCCCGCCGGCTGAAGCCGGTACACCAGCGCTCGCTAAATTGCGTTTTACTTGATTCGTTGGAATTCTTCGCGAACTCCGTTAAAAGTGGCGCTCGTACGTCCTGATGTTGAAATTAATCAACGTCAACGAAATCGGTGTTTCCAAATTATCATGGAGAATGGCGGCAAAGATCAGAACGCGGTTGTTACAACAAATCAACAATGTCCCCAAACCAAGAATTGACGCTCGGCGATTGGCGATGGACGGACGTTGGCCGAGATTCGGACCGACTCCAACCCCGGTCGAGCGTCGGTTGGCGACCCGTTGCCGGAACTTGTATTCGTACGTCGGGCGATGTCCTAACGGAGTCGAGCCTACCCCAAAAACACAAACAAAGACAGGCTGATTCCCGTTTGCACTGCCACGGCATCCAAACTGGGTCGCTTTTTCAGGCTGCGATATTCATCGGAAAACCCGGGATCAAACGCTGGCTGACTGGCTCGGAACGATCGCGAACACCCAAAACCGATGTCCTGGCCAGCTGCTTGGCTCGACCCAAAGCCTGCCTGGACGACGTTTTCAGGTCCTTGTTTGAATCGCTTTTGATCGTTAATTTGTGGGCCAAAGGCCTTCAAGAAACTAGGCAGAGCAATCAGACTAGTGACGGTTTCCATCTTGGGCTAACACAATCCACGTATTCCAGCGGTTTGTCTGTGAGCTCGACCCGGCTCACTCAACAGATCGTGCGGGGTAAGAACGTTTCAATTTAGACTCAGAGCGTTTCGCCCATGCCTACCCTGACTAAAAGTTCAACCCACAACAAACCGAAGCGCTTGGCGCGAGGCAAAGCGGCCCCGGTGCCAGATGGTTTGAAATCGGGCCGCGAACACTTGGAACCTGTGAGCCAAGTTACTGCTTGTCCGTTGAAGTCAGTTGCCTTTCAGGGACTCGTGGCCAAACCGACTCCGATTTGGAAACGCATGGTCGATTGCCTTGTCGCGGGAATGTTGTTGGTTTTACTCTCCCCGTTGCTGGTTTTGATTGCCATCTACATTCGTTTGGCATCAAGAGGGCCGATTTTTTTCACGCAGTCGCGATTGGGGTTGATGGGTGAAGAATTCACGATCTACAAATTCCGCACGTTGAAATGTTCGGCAACCGCGACAGCGGAACATAAAGAATACGTGGCGAACTTATCGGCTACCGACGGCGTATTGACGAAGCCGGACCTTTCTTCGCGAATGATTCCTGGTGGAAAGTTATTGCGGCAAACCTCGTTGGACGAATTGCCTCAGTTGCTCAACATCCTCCAGGGGAACATGAGCCTGGTTGGGCCGCGTCCCGATGTGATGGATTGGACGGACTACAAGTCCGAACAACTTCGACGATTTGAGGTTGTGCCCGGCGTCACTGGTTTCTGGCAGGTCAGTGGCAAGAATCGGCTCACTTTCGAGCAAATGATCGAAAAAGACGTGCACTACGTTGACCATCGATCGTGCTGGTTAGACTTTTCCATCCTCGTAAAAACGTTTGGCCTGTTGCTCCAACGGGACAACAAGTAACCAAACGTACCCGCCATTCCGAGCAACAATTTTCGTTGGCTCAACTTTTCAGCATCACACAGATTAGTACTGGATTCATTCTATGATTCGAGTTGGTATTGTTGGATTTGGCTATTGGGGTCCCAATATTGTTCGTTGCTTTTCAGAACTGCAGGGAAGCAAACTGACGGCCGTTTGCGACAAGAGTTTGGATCGACTGATTCAGATCAAGGATCGCTATCCAGCGGTCCAAGCGTTTGAAGACTTCGACCAAATGTTGGCCAGTGGTCTGATCGATGCGGTCGTCATTGCCACGCCGACGGCCTCGCACTTTGCCATGGCCAAAAAGGCATTGGAACGCGGGCTCCATGTCATGGTCGAAAAGCCGTTGGCTGAAACGACCGATCAATGCCGTGAAATGATCTTGTTGGCCGAGGCCAACGGCTGCACATTGTTTGTCGGCCATGTTTTCTTGCACTCTTCTCCAGTCATCAAGTTGCGGGAAATGGTGGTGGCGGGGGAGTTGGGGCAAATCAACTACATCAGCAGTCGTCGGCTGAATTTGGGACCGGTGCGCAAGGATGTCAACGCGTTGTTCGATTTGGCGACCCACGACATTTCGATGATGTTGTATCTATTGGGAGCTCGCCCGATTCGGGTCAGTTGCAGCGGTATCGATCTGCTGCAGCCGGGCAACCACGACGTCTGTAACTTGACGATGCACTTTCCAGAAAATCGCATGGGGATGATCCACGTCAGTTGGATCGACCCACGCAAGGAGCGAGTCCTCACAGTTGTGGGAGACCGCAAAATGGCCGTCTACGATGACCTGGAACAAGAAAAGATCAAAATCTACGACAAGGGAGTTGTTACTCCACCCACGTCGGGCGACTTTGCGGACTTCCAAATCTCCTATCGTTACGGCGGGAGCTACAGTCCGTTTATCAACGAGCGCGAGCCACTCAAGGCCGAATGTGCGGACTTCATTCGCTGCATTGCCAACGGTGAGTCGCCGTTGACCGATGGCGAAAATGGGTTGGCGGTAGTAGAAGTGTTGGAGGCGGCCAATCAATCGCTGCGTCAGCATGGGATGCCGATCGCCATCGGTGCCGATTTGAAAGCGTCGGGCGAAGCAACCCTGCGGAAACTCGGTGCTCGCTAGTTCTTCAAGGATCAAGAGTGTTGCTGCCCAAATTTGGGAGCGGAGAGGGTGCTGGATCGATGGCCAAAATTCATCCGACGGCGTTGGTGGAAACCACCGAGATCGGCGACACGACCAATGTGTGGGCCATGGTCCATGTCATGAAAGGCGTCCGGATCGGCAACGGTTGCAATATTGGCGATCACGCGTTTTTGGAAACCGGCGCCGTGGTTGGCAACAACGTGACGATCAAGAACCAAGTCCTGATTTGGGAAGGCATCATCATCGAAGACGATGTGTTCGTCGGACCACGTGTGACTTTTACGAACGATCGTTACCCGCGCTCGCCGCGCATGTCGCCAGCTTCGACCCGATACCAATCGAAAGACAATTGGCTCGAACGAACCATCGTGCGTCGCGGATGTGCGATTGGAGCCGGAGCGATCATTTGCCCAGGTATCGAACTGGGGGCGTTTTCAGTCGTGGCCGCTGGATCGGTCGTCACCAAAAACGTACCCCCGTTTCGCTTGGTGATGGGCAATCCGGCTCGGCCCGCGTCCGATGTTTGCGTGTGCGGCCAACCGCTGAGAGGTGTTTGGCAGGATGCCAAATGTGAAAAGTGTGGTCAGACCGGTTGTGAGAGGCAGGTTTTTTACTCCGCCACGATTTCGGCCGCGACGGCGATTGAAACTTCGTCAACGATCAATCAACATGAAATTCAGACGAGCGTTTAAACCGCTTGTTTTGGGCCTGCCACACGGAAGTGCACGCGAGCCAGGTCGAGATTGCCATACCATGTTTGTCCTCCATCGCAAGTCGGTTCGCAACGACGTTCGTTGCGAATGCAACTGCTCCAGAATTCCTGTCATTCCAGAAGACTTATGACCCCACAAGCTGCCATTCCGTTAGTTGATCTCGCCACTCAATCTCGCAACATCCGCGACGAGGTTTTGCGTCGCATGTCCGATGTCATCGATGCAGGACGTTATATCTTAGGTCAAGAAGTGGCAGAATTCGAAGAAATTTTCGCTACGTATTGCCAAGTTCCACACGCGATTGGCGTGGCGAACGGTACTGATGCGCTGCACTTGGCATTGCGAGCCCTGGGGATCGGACCGGGGGACGAAGTGATCACGGTTGGGAACTCTTTTGCCGCCACAGCGTTTGCGATTGCCTACACCGGCGCCGAAACCGTGTTTGTCGACATCAACCCGGTGACCTTCAACATCGATCCAACGTTGATTGAGCAAGCGATCACAGCGAAGACCAAGGCCATCATCCCGGTCCATTTGTATGGCCAACCGGCTCCGATGCGTGAGATCATGGAAATCGCACGGCGGCACAATCTATATGTCGTCGAAGACTGCGCGCAATCACACGGTGCGGAAATCGACGGGCAACGGTGCGGTTCGTTTGGCGACTTCGGTTGCTTCAGCTTTTACCCCGGCAAGAATTTGGGGGCCTTCGGCGATGGTGGAGCGATTGTCACCAAGAACGCGGGCTTGGCCGAGCGGATTCAGTTGCTGCGTAACTACGGACAAAAGGTAAAGAATCGCCACGATCTTTTGGGCTACAACTGCCGATTGGACACGCTGCAAGCCTGTGTCCTGTTGACCAAGATGCAGTACATCGAACAGTGGACCGAAGGACGACGACAAGTCGCCAAATGGTATGCCGAAGAGTTGGCCGACACGGGTCTCACGCTGCCGCAAGAATCGTCGGGTTATCGTCATGTTTATCACTTGTACGTGGTACGACATCCGGAACGCGACTTGTTGCTGAAACATCTGAGCGATCAGGGGATCTTCGGCGGCATTCACTATCCGAATCCGTTGTTCCGCGCTGCTCCGTTTTTGCAGTCGGTAACCGTTCCATTTGAATTGCCGCTCTGTTCCCAATACGCCAACGAGATCCTGTCGTTGCCCATGTATCCTGAAATGACGCGTGAGCAGGTGGCCCGAGTGGCCGATGGAATTCGCTCTTTTGCCCTACTCGAAACGGTGAACCAATGAAATCTGAGATGCTGGTAGCGGAATCGAACGAAGCCGACGTGCCGAGCCGTGCGGTGGCATCTGGAAACTCGCGACGCGGGAATCGTGCAAACGTGTCCAACGAAACCGGTGAACTGATCGCTGGGTCGACGACCAGTGGCGCGAACAAGGCCATTCGTTCCGAACGAGGTGGTTGGATCCGCATGGATCTAACGCGTTACCTGGAACCGCTTTTCATCTACCAGCGTACCATTTGGAAGACATTGATTTTGGCTGGTCTGGCTTGTTGGGTCGCCCTGCTAGTTTGGCCTCGGACGTATGTATCGGAAGGGAAGTTTCAGCTGCTTGTGGGTCGCGAATCGGTGGGGCTCGATCCAAGCTCCACAACGACGCAGACCTTGTTGATGCAAAAGACGGTTGAAGAGGACATCAATTCGGCACTTGAGGTATTGGGCAGTCGCGATGTCGCCGAACATGTCGTACGCGAGATTGGTGCGGAAGCAATCTTGTCGGGATATTTGGCCAACGGGGAAGGAGAATCGTCACGGCTCAGTAAGTGGATCGGCGGATTGAAGAGCATGGCCGGTGACGCCGCAACCTCGCTCATAACGTTGACGGGGATTCGCGATCCAATCAGTGACGAAGAACGAGCAGTCCTGTGGCTGCAGCAGCACGTCAGCGTGCACGCACCCAAAAAATCCAGCACGATGATTATTGGCGCGGAGGCCAAGTCGGCCGAGTTGGCCCAAGCGATTGTCAATTCGTACACAAAGCACTTTATCGATCGTCACGTCAATGTGTCCACCACGGAGGGCTCCCAACAATTCTTCGACGAGCAAGCGGCTAACGCGGAAGCGACGCTGAATTCCGCGATGGGTCGACGCAGTGACTTGTTGCGCAGCCACAAGATGGTTTCGGCCGGTAGTCGATTTGGGTCTTTGACGGCCCAACAGTCCGCGATTGAATCGACGATCATTAGCACCGAGGCCCAGATCCGACAATCCGAATCGGAATTGATTGACTTGTCAGAACGAAGCGACGGACTCGAACTCGAAACGGTGGCGGGGACACAAATCGCGCCGGATGGAACAATTTCCGGGATGCGCTTGTCCTTGCATACGCTGGAACTGGAGGAGCAGAGCTTAGCGCCGAAATATGCCGCGAGCCATTGGCGAATTGTGCAAATCAAGGAACGAGTTGCGTCCGCCCGCGAGGCATTGGCGAAATTGGAGCAAGCAAGCGAAAGCTTTAGCATGGCGCCAAACCCTCTGCGTCTGAAGTTGGAGGAAGATATCTTACGCACAAAGTCTCGGATTGTGGGCTTGCAATCGTTGTTGGAAGAGTCGCAGTTGCAGCTTTCGGTCAAGCAACAAGAGATCAACGATTTGTTGGAGCTGGAAGTTCAACTAGAAAAACTGGATCGCGAAATCGAAGTTGCCAAGAAAAACTTGGTTGGGTTGCGAGAGAAGCAAGAACAGGCTCGGGTCGTCGAGAATCTACGCGCGAAACGAATCTCGAGCGTTGGGATCGCTCAGAGCGCGACCTTGGTACACAAACCAGCGAGTCCGAACAAACTCTTGATCATTGTGGGCTTTGGTGCTTTAGGAGTCGGATTGTGCATCGCCTTGATTGGCATGAAAGAATTTTCCCGCACCGGATTCCGGCACCCGGATGAATTGGAACGTTTTTCCGGCTACCCGGTCTTGGCGGATGTCGCTCGGGTTCCGGACCTTGTCAACGCTTCGGTGAAACAACCAGACTTGCTTACGAGCCGTTATCGCAGTGTTCGTTCGGCCTGCGAGATCATTCAATCGGAGATGGTGTTGACCGACAACGGCAGTGTCGAACGCGACATGGCCGGACTAAAACTAGGCGTCGTGGGGATTCATGACGGCGCCGGCGCCAGTCTGATGGCCATGATGTTGGCCACGCTCCATAACGAGAATGGTTTCGCGAGAACGATCCTGTTGGACGTTGACTCGAAGAATGGAACGATCGCGCAGGCCTTCAACGTTCCGAAGCAAACGCGAGTGATTCGACTTTATTCGATTCAAACGAGTGGCGGGCCGGTCGAATTGGAGACGGACACTGGGGAAGGGCCGGCTCTCCACCGGGAGACCGACGCGGAGTCGTCGCGACCAACAGCGGTACAGGGTGAACGAACGGCGATCGCCAACCTTCAGACTGCTGCCGCCGAGAGTGAGTTTGTCGTCGTGGATTTTCCGCCGATGAGTCGCCCGGCATCCGCATTGGGGGTGTTTTCGCAAGTCGATCAGGTGCTGTTGATCGTGCAGGCCGAACAGTCATCCGCCGAATCGGTCTCGCGGTCCATTCGCCAGATCGAACGCGCGGGTGGCAACATTGTGGGCCTGGTCTTGAACCAGACCCGGTCGCACGTGCCGAGTTGGATTCGGAAAATAATTTCGTGATGCCTGTCGAGAAGACATCCAACGAACGATTGGGAAGAGCGATGACGGAGTCCGAGCAGCCTGAAGGCCGCTTGACTCTGTTCGAACGCGCCTTGTTGGCGGTGGCCGTTTGGGAAATTCCGTTCGGAATCGACAAGTATTATGAGTACGCCGAGTCGCACGGCAATCTTGGCGCCGTCGCCGGGTATTCGGTATCGCTCGCGAGTATTTGCGTGGCGGCCTTGTACGTCTTTTGGTTCATGGGGTTTGTTCGGCGGCGAATGCAGCCCCAAAAGACTCTCTGGGGCATCCCACAGTTGATGTATTTGTCGGCCGTCGCCTTGAGTATTTTGGCTGCCGAGGTTCGGCATTTGGCGTTATGTGACCTGTTTCTACTGCTGCAGGCCTACGCGATTTTCTTTTACGTGGCGAATCGAATTCGCCACATGCATGATTTGATGTTTTTGGTGGCTTGTTTGGCGGTCGGGTTGGGACTGCAAGGCTTGATCATGATCCTACAGAAAGCCATGGGCCCTGGTCTCTATGGTGAAGTGATTCAAATCAGCATGATCAAGTTCATCGTTTGGCCAGATGGACGAACGGCGGGGACGCTGCATTCGGCGGTTTTGGCTGGCAGTTGGTTGGCGATTTTGTGGTTGGTCGTTTTGCCTGTCTTCATGACGCAACGGGATAATTGGTTGCAATGGGGCCTTGGAGTCTGTTTGACGCTTGGTCTGTTTGGGATGTTGTTTACGCAGACTCGCGGTGCGGTTTTCACCGTCGTGTTTGGCGCGATCTTGTTGGGTGGTCTGATGCTCACTCGCGGTTGGCTGCCAACTTGGTTCATAAGGTTAGCTGCTGTAGGGGCGATTCTGACGTTGATCCCCTTGGCCCAGATCCTTCAGAACCGAGTCTTACAAGGAGACGAAGGATCGGCCGAGTCCCGAGTTCACTTGACGGCAATTGCGTTGGAGACAATTCCCAAAAGCCCAATTTTTGGACACGGCGCCGGAAACTGTCATGTGGCGTGTCTGCCGGTCGCGAACTCCGCCGCGTTCCGCTCGGAATGGTACTTCACCGTTCACTGCAAATACTTGGTTGTTTGGATCGAGACGGGCATCATTGGCTTGATTGCGTTTGGTTTAGTGTTATTCAACGGTGTTCGACAGGGAGTCGTGGCTTGGTCGCGACAGCACCGGATTTTGTCGCCATTGGGGATGGGATGCGCGGCGGCTATCGTGGGGCACTCGTTGCACATGTTCGTAGATATCTTCAATTCGCGTCCCCAGGTGCAAACGCTTTGGTTGGTCTTGGGTGTAGTGGCATTGACCTATCGGTTGGCAATCACTGCGGCACCCACTTCGGTTCCATCACGCGGCGAATTGTCCTCGCCGACGGGACGCTCGCAACCGAATGATCGTGCTCGATTGGCGATGGGTCGGCTTCGTCGGTCCGGTTCGGAGCCCTTGCGATGACCGGCTTGAAACGCACGAGCAAGAACGCGGCCATGCTGTTGATCGGAACCATGTTTCGAATGGTGGCTGGCTTTGCGTTTATCGTATTGGTTGCCAACGTGCTCGGCGTGGAGGGTTTTGGGAAATACGCGCTGGTGGTTCATTATTACGAGCTGTTTATTGGCTTGACGGCCACTGGTGCCGGGATTCTGTTAACGCGCGACATCGCGCGTTGGCGACACCGACGAGACGAACTGTTTGCCTCGGCCGCTGTCTTGGTGAGTGCGTTGGGATTGCTTTCTCCGGGAGTGTTGTTGGGATTGGCCGTCGCGTTTCGCTATCAGGACGATACGACCACGGCGTTGATGATCGCGTGTTTGGGAATAATTCCGGCGGCCATCGGAGTGTTGTACGAGGCCGTGTTTATCGCGTTGGAACGGGCAGGGTTTGTGTCGGCTGGAGCCGTTTGCGAAAGTCTCGTGCGGGTCGGAGCCGGCTCGGTTGTATTGTACATGGGCGGAAATATATTCGAGTTGACGATCGTAATGGTCGTGTCACGAATCCTGCTGCTGGGTTTTTACTATGGCTCGTTGCGCTGCATTTGTGACCATCGATGGCAGTTTTCCAGACGTATGTTGTTGCGGTTTACGCTGCGATGTCGCGTGTTTTTCGCTGAGAATTGGATGGCCACGATCTACACGAGTATGGACGTGATCGTGTTGTCGGCATTTGTGGGTGAAACGGCGGTCGGTCTCTACAGTGCGGCATGGCGTTATGTGCGATTGGGAGCGGTAGTGGCCAAGAGTTTTACGACCGCCGTCTTTCCGCTTTTGACGCGAGCGCACGTGGAGTCGCCCAACAAGTTTAGGGAAATTACCCAGCATGCCGTTCGAGTCATGGCGATGATCGCCATTCCGATTATCGCGGGCGTCAGTGTTTTGCCTGAGCGGGTCGTGCAACTGATTTACAAGCCAGAGTTTGCCGATGCCGCTCCGATTTTGCAAATTCTGATTTGGGTTTTATTGCTAGAGTTCCTGAATCCATTCCTCAGCCACAGCCTGTTCTCGCAAGGGAAACAAAGATTGTCGATGGCGGTTGCTGGCGTGGGTCTGGCGACGAACTCGGTTCTCATGCTGACCTTGGTGCCGATTTATGGCAGCCTTGGCGCGGCTACGGCCTGTGTCTCCAGCGGGACGATGGCCACGATCTGTTATCTGTACTTTACCCGTGAATTGGGCCTGATCCGATTATTTGTCGTCGAGACCGCTCGAATTTCGGTCGCGGGAATCGTTATGGGCGCGTGTCTGCAAGGAATTGCAGATCAATCCTGGTTGCTGTTGGGGACGGTGGCGG
>JAUXWY010000472.1 GCA_030681235.1 Pirellulaceae bacterium
AAGGGGCCCAAAAGGGGTCTGACCCTCTCCGGCGGAGCGCAAAGGGTCAGACCCCTTTTGGGATAGGCTCTAAGGATCAATGCTCCAAGCTACGATGATATCCCAGCCAAGATCAAGTTGCCACAGTCCGAGGGAGAAAAATAGGCGGTGAGGCAATTATCGGCTGAGTGGACAATATTGCGGGGAGGACAGACAAAAGGTGTCAAGTACCGTTTTGGTGGTTTGAAGTCCGGACCGTTCGGGGATGGATGCTGTCCAGGCTCGCTGCCGAATGGGACGCCACGTGTCACGATTCTCGCTAAATCCTTCCACTGGTAGGCGAGTAAATCGAGTAAATGAGTGCTGAGTGCATGATTTATCTCACCGGCCTCATCAGCCCGAGGTCCGCGTCCCACCATTGCTTTCAGTCGTGAATTCGGAACGCCAACTTCCGATTCAGACGGTGGTCGTTGTTTGCGATTCAAACAGTCCGCGACACCTTTTCTTGTCCCGACACCTTTTCTTGTTCCGGTCCGCGACACCTTATTCTTGTTACGAGGGCAAATACCGCTGGGCCAATGCGGTGAAGCCGGAAACTTGGCTGTCGATCCAGTGATTGTCGCGGCCCAGCTGCTGGGCGATCAGATGGGCGACTTTCGGGGCGACTTCGATGGCGGCTCGGGCATTCAGAAACAACATTCGCGATCGTCGCGCTAACATGTCTTCGACGCAACGTGCCATCTCGAATTGGACCGCGTATTGGATGTCTGGCTGTGTGAGCCGACATGATTTGTGCAGGCTTTCGAGCGTGTCTGGACTTTCAACTCGGGTTTGCAATCTCAAGTTAGCCGTTTGAGATTTTGGTGCTGCGAAGTGTGTCTTGGCTATCACTTGATCCATACAGTCTTCGGCCATCTTGCGAACGGTCGTCCATTTACCACCAGTAATGGTCACGAGTCCCGATTCAGAAATGCGGATCACATGGTCTCGAGAAAGAGAAGCCGTACGTGCTGACGGATCGCCCTTCACGAGCGGGCGAATGCCTGTGAAGACACTCAGTATATCGCCACGTGTCGGCGATTCCTGTAAGTAGATCGCTGCGGTCGTAAGTAGAAAATCGATTTCCGCTGCCGTTGCTTGTGGTTCAAGTGTGGCGCGGTCGATGGGGGTGTCCGTGGTTCCGACCAAAACATGATCGTGCCAAGGAATAATAAAGATCAATCGGCCATCAGAAGTCTTGGGAACCATCAGAGCCGTCTCGCCTGGGAAAAACTTTCTCGGCAGAACCAGATGCACGCCCTGGCTGGCGGCAACCAATCGCGCACAGGACGGATCATCAAGGTGACGCACGGCATCGCAAAATGGACCTGCGGCGTTGACAATGCACTTGGCATGAATGCGGTACGATTGACTGGTTTCCTGGTCGATCGCGTCCACGCCATTCAGTCGACCGTCAGTGTTGTGGTGCAGGGCTGTGACGGCCAAGTAGTTGGTTAAGCAAGCTCCCTGAGAGGCGGCTGTCAGTGCCATGTCAAACAAGAGACGAGTATCGTCAAATTGGCCGTCATGATAGATAACGCCTCCGCGAGAAACCCCGCGACGCAGGGTGGGTACGATTCGCAAGGTCTCGTCCAGCGACACTCCGCGAGAGCGACCGAAACTGTTGCCTGTCGCCAACAAGTCGTACACTTTCATGCCCACGCCATAAAAGAATCGCTCCCACCAGTTGTGACAAGGGACCAGAAACTGCATGTCATGAACCACATGCGGCGCGTTCTGTCGAAGTCGTGTCCGTTCGCGCAGGGCGTCACGCACCAGCGTCAGATTGCCTTGACGAAGGTAGCGTACGCCGCCATGGACCAGTTTTGTACTACGACTCGACGTGCCTTTTCCAAAGTCCGATTGTTCGGCCAGTGCGACGCTCAACCCTCGGGTCGCTGCATCCAACGCGACGGCAATGCCGGTCGCGCCGCCACCAATGACCAGCACGTCCCAAGGTTCTGGTCGGTCTCGCAATCGCTGGAGCGATGTTTCTCGATTCAGTCCTGATATGGTCATCCGACGGCGTCCCAGTTTTTAGCTCGACTTAGGGCATCACTCCAGCGAGCTCGACGATGCTCCACTTCGTCGCTGGACATCTGTGGCTCGAATTCACGCGATGATTTCCAAACTCCGGCAATCTCCTCGGTTCCGCTCCAAAAGCCGCTGGATAGTCCCGCCAAATAGGCCGCGCCCAGCGCCGTGGTCTCGATCACTTGCGGTCGAATGACGGGAACACCAGTGATATCGGCTTGAAACTGCATCATGAAATCGTTCGCTGAGGCACCACCGTCCACTCGGAGTTCAGCCATCGGGACTCCCGAGTCTCGTTTCATCGCATCCAGTACGTCGGCGACTTGAAACGCAATCCCCTCCAAGGCGGCGCGAGCGATATGGGCTCGTGTCGTGCCGCGTGTTAAGCCCACAATGATGCCGCGAGCCCGAGCGTCCCAATGCGGGGCGCCGAGACCAGCAAACGCAGGCACAAAGTAGACTCCATCGCTATCGGCGACACTGGCGGCCAGTGGCTCCATCTCGGAGGAGGACTCAATCATTCCTAAGCCGTCTCGCAGCCACTGCACCGCAGCCCCGGCGATAAAGACGCTACCCTCGAATGCATACTGTCGATCTTCCGTTGTGTTGCAGGCGATCGTGGTCAGCAATTTGCATTGCGATGTTTTAGGTTCGTTGCCGATATTCATCAGCATGAAACAGCCGGTGCCGTAAGTGTTCTTGGCCATGCCGTGCCGCGTGCAATTCTGGCCAAAGAGTGCCGCCTGTTGATCTCCCGCAGCTCCGCCCAATTTGATGGGCTCGCCAAACCAGTCGGGATCCGTTTCGCCGTAGACCGCACTGGAGGGGACCACTTGCGGCAGAATCGAGCGCGGAATATCGAACAAACTCAACAGATCGTCATCCCAATCGGCGGTATGAATGTTCAGCAACATCGTTCGCGACGCGTTGGTCACGTCAGTGATGTGCAAGCGACCTTTCGACAGCTTCCACAACAGCCAACTATCAACAGTTCCGAAGGCCAATTCGCCACGCAGAGCTCGCTGGCGAACACCCGGCACATGGTCCAAGATCCAGCGAATTTTGGTGGCACAGAAATACGGATCGATGACCAATCCCGTTTTTTGCTGAACTCGCTCCGCATGTCCGTTACCGCGTAGCACATCGCAAGCATCGGACGTTCGTCGGTCCTGCCACACGATCGCACGGTAGACGCTTTGCCCGGTGGCTCGATCCCACACCAGTGTGGTTTCGCGCTGGTTAGTAATGCCGATCGCTGCGACATCGCGAGCGGTCAATTTGTTTTCGACCAGAACTTCGCGAGCCACGGCCAGCTGAGTCGCCCAGATTTCCTCGGGGTCATGTTCCACCCAGCCAGCGTGGGGATAGTGTTGGGTAAACTCGCGTTGGCAAACGCCTCGAATCGATCCGGCGTGATCAAATAAAATCGCGCGCGAACTGGTTGTTCCCTGGTCCAACGCTAAGATAAATCTCATGATCGCTGCTCTTGATACACGTCGCGTCGTACTCTTCGTGCCTGGCACGCCACTGACTTGTAGCATAACAAAGTTTGGCTCAACCGTGTTCAGTGCGTTCGATTGCCGATGCTGTTTTTTGCTCAAGTCGGCTAATGATCTCCCTGCCTGACCGGGCGGGTCGGATCGTGTAAACTGCCTATTCGAGTCAAACATCGAGTTTTGAATTTGCAGTGGAGTTACGATGAGCATTTTTGGCACGCAGACACCGGAGCAAGGTCTGGCGAAACTGGGCGACATGACGCAAGGAGTCCAGCCGATTGCGGTTGGCGAGTTTCGCGAGCGGATTGCACGGGTCCAATCGTGGCTGAAGCAAAACAACTGCGCGGCCATGTATTTGCATGCGGGAACCAACCTCTACTATTTTACCGGTCTCGAATGGAGCCCCAGTGAGCGGATGGTCGCCGGCATCATCCCGGCCGACGGTGATCCCTATTACGTTTGCCCTTGTTTTGAAGTCGATACGCTGAAAGACTTCTGGCAACTGCCGGGCGATGTAGTGACCTGGGAAGAACATGAAGTGCCCGGTCAGATTCTCAGTCGCTCGATGGCCGAACGGGGAATGGCCAAGGGCACGCTGCTTGTCGATCCTGCGACGCCGTATTTCATTCTGGATGGAATGCGGAGCTGCTTCGAAGAGGAATTTCAGTTTGAAATCGCGACCCCGCTGGTTGATCTGACCCGCGGTCGGAAAACTGCCAGCGAATTGGTGCTGATCAAGAGGTCGCACGAGATCACGGCGGAAGTGATCATGGCGGCGGCATCGATTCTGAAACCAGGGATAACGACGACCGAAGTGGCCAGATTCATCCGGCAGGCCCATCGCCAAGTTGCCGGGGTGGATTCTTATTTTGTGATCGTGTTGTTTGGCGTGGCAACTTCTTTTCCTCACGGGGTGAAAGACCCGCAGACGCTGAAAGAAGGAGACTGGGTCTTGATCGATACCGGTTTCCGGCTGCATGGATATCATTCGGACATCACGCGAACATTTGTGTTTGGCGAACCGACGGCGGACCAGCAAAAAGCTTGGGACGTTGAAAAGGCGGCCCAGATTGCCGGTTTTTCCGCTGCCAGGAACGGGCTGCCTTGTTCCGTGGTCGATGACGCCGCACGAAAATCACTGGAAGCGAACGGCTACGGGCCGGATTACAAACTTCCTGGCTTGCCGCATCGCACTGGACACGGTTGTGGCTTGGATATTCATGAGGCGCCCAACGTGGTTCGAGGCAACAGCCAGTTGCTGGAAACCGGCATGGTTTTCAGTTGCGAGCCGATGCTGGTCATTCCCGGAAAATTCGGAGTCCGGCTGGAAGACCATTTCCACATGACTGATTCCGGGCCAGAATGGTTTACCAAGCCGGCGCCGACAATGCACGATCTGTTTGAGATTTGAGCATCGGTTTTCGGTGATTGGAACCCACTCGCCGCGTTTCAACACGATCAGGTTGGCCGGGTCCGGCTTCGCTCCGCCGATCGAAGGCGTTTCACTTGGTCATCACGACCTTTCTCACCACGGCAAAGATCCCAGCAAACTCGCGCAGCTGAAGATAGTCGAACTGGAGACGATGAAGTTGGTGCGGGACTTGTTCGCGAAACTCACGCAGTCGCAAGAGGAAGACTCGAATCTACTCGATCGGACGACTGTTTTTCTGGGTAGCAATCTGGGCGATGGCAGCAGCCACTCCACCAAGAATCTTCCGGTGTTGGTCGCCGGCGGTGGCTATCGGCACGGGCAACACCTTGCCTTCGATCCCGACAATCCACCGCCGTTATGCAATCTATACGTCACGACGCTGCAACGACTGGGCATCGAAGCCGAATCATTCGGCACCAGCACCGGAAGCTTGACAGGATTGGAAACCAAAGGTAACGACGCATGAGGCCGGTCTTTCACACCGGCAAGATGTTTAGCAAACGAGTTGCCGCGATTCAAAGCGTGGTACGGTCCTGGCTCGTCCAGTGGAAGCGAAAGTTTGGCAGCTAGAACGACACCCCGCGCGAGGAAGCGGTCGAGAGGCAAACTTGTTTTGCAAACCAACTCCAACCGAGACCGCAACGATTCACACTCACAAGCCCACATGCCTTTCTGCTCTCCGTCGGATTCATTCCGGCGGGATTTACTCGGTCCCAATGCATCGAACGCGGTCGCTTCAGCAAGGAAAATCCCGCCGATTTACTCGGCGGATTGTTTCGGTTTCTTGCTACAACAGCGGACCTGGGATTTGAAGGCCGTAGGACCGAGCTTGCTTCGGACACGTCTGCAAGTAGGCCGATCGGATTTGATCTGGGGTACGA
>JAUXWY010000475.1 GCA_030681235.1 Pirellulaceae bacterium
CTATCTCAACAAACAAGAAACGAATGAAAAGTTGATCGACGCCATTCGAACGGTGATCAAGGGCGAACGCTACATGAGCGCGGACATGACCCAACGCATGGTTTCGCAGGCCTTGGGCAAGAGAAGCGAAACTCAAGATCCTGTGGAACTACTCACCGATCGCGAACTGGAAATCTTTCGCTTGATTGGAGCAGGGATCACGACGGGGGCCATCGCGGAGCAACTGTTTCTCAGCACGCATACGATCGACACCCATCGTGAGAACATCAAACGCAAACTGAATGCGAAAACAGGTGCTGAATTGAGCCGATTGGCCATTCAAGCCATGTTGGAGAACGTTTAGTCGAGTGGCGGAATCCGCCAGTCCGTTTTCAAGATTTGCACCATGCTTTCATTCTCGGACTTCCCGGAAGATATGCTCCGGTGGGCGGTGTTGCGTCCAGGTTCTGCCCGCGTCCTATAAGTTGGACCCATTTTGAAAGCCCGACTTGCTGTGCAAGGGCCAGATCCCTTGAAGGCCATGGTCGTGAGGAAAACAACCATGGTACCTACCGCTGTTACGCCGGAAGAAGTGTTCGCTGATGCTCCGCCGATCGAAGAACTTCTCGCGGTTTCTAAACCTGCAACGGGTCGTGGCCGAATCATTTGGCCGTACGCGATTGTCGTCGTTGGTTTGCATGCACTGTCGCTGCTGGCTCTTATACCGTGGCTGTTCAGTTGGACGGGAGCCGTCCTCATGTTTATCGGCCTGTACTTTTTCGGCGGCCTGGGCATCACCATGTGCTACCATCGGCTGTTGGCGCATCGTAGCTTTGCCTGCCCGCAGTGGTTCGAGAGATTCTTGGTTTACATCGGGCTTTGCTGTATGCAGGACGCTCCGGGACGATGGGTCGCAGCCCACCGAATCCATCATTGCTTCTCCGATAAAGAGCCCGATCCACACAGCCCCGTTCTGAATTTTTTCTGGGGTCACGTCGGTTGGATGCTAGTTGACAAGCATGGCCTGAACAAGATTGCCAACTACGAGCGTTACGCGCGTGACCTATTGAGGCAACCGTTTTACCTGAATTTAGAACGCAAGGGCGTGCCGATTCTAGTGTACCTGTCGCATGGGTTGCTGTTCTATCTTGTTGGCATGGCGGCAGGCTTTGCTTTTGAAGGCACGCTCATCGGCGGAGTTCAGTTCGGGCTCAGTCTGTTGGTCTGGGGAGTGATTCTCAGGACTGTACTGGTTTGGCACATCACATGGAGCGTCAATTCGCTGTCACATCTTTTTGGTTATCGCAGCTACGAAACTGGAGAAGAAAGCCGCAACAATTGGCTTGTCGCCCTGATCACCAGCGGCGAAGGATGGCACAACAACCACCACGCCGACCCGGCCAGTGCTTCCAACCAAAGAAAATGGTGGGAATTCGATTTGATTTACTACAACATTCTCGTACTAAAGAAACTCGGCTTGGCATGGAATATCGTCGAGCCAAAGGAGAAGCGGCAGGCGGCACGAGCCGAGTCGAGGTGACTTAGAGCCTATCCCCAGGGGTCTGACCCTTTGGAGGCGAGTCGCTTTTTAAACCTATTTAACTGACTCGCCGGAGAGGGTCAGACCCCTTTGGGGATAGGCTCTGAGGACAACTGGGTAAGGGTCAGTCGGTGAGTTCGTCATCCCGCATGGAAGTTCGACGAAAGACCGTCCATGGTAGTTCGTCGTTCCAACCTGCAAGGGGCGAGTTTGGATACGCATGTTGAGGCTCTGGCCTCGATCCAGCGCTCGCCTGACGACTTTAGTAAACAAAGCTTTGGTAGTAGCCGAAACCGTTGTTGCCACTTCGGAAGCTATTCACCACACCTGGGCGGTAACCGTAGTAATTGCCGTAATTCATGCCATAACCGTAGTTGCTCGGATAGGAGTAGCCAGCGGTGTTGCTGAAACCGTTTGGATAACCATAGTTGTTGGAATAGCCATAGTTGTTCGGATAGCCATACTGACTATAGGTTCGGTAGTTGGACGGGTAGTAACTGTAGGGCGTGTAGGTCCGAACCCCACGCGAGTAATTCGAGTAGGCTGGACGATAATTCATCTGGTTTCCATAGATTTGAGTATTCAGGCCACGGTTGAAACCCCGGTTGTAATTTTGCCTGCCTTGAGCCTGAGCCTCGCGGGTGTCGAGAAACAGACTGGTGGTCGCAGCAAGAGCAGCGATCAGTAATAACTTGGTAGTCATTTTCGAGTTCTTTCCGAAGGAGTTGGTTGCAATGAGCGACCCGGTAATGGTGCCTCTCACGATGCATCAGGGAATGACCTGACATCGTAAGCATACGGATTGGAAAGCTGGAGAATAATCGAGGAACGATTGGATGCAACTTGGCGGTTTGGACCACGGTCGTATGGAAAGCGGGGCTAATGATTAACGGCTGATTTGTCGGCCATTCCGCGTTGAAAATCGTCACAACATGTGCGGGAACAAAAAAGGAGTGAGATCGAAAAACGATCTCACTCCGTATTGAAGACTGCGGAACTATCCCCATTCGGCAGTTAGGAATCTCCAAGTTCGATCTGCGGTAGCGAACGTTTAGTCGCGTGAAAACGGCTTTGGCACGACCGCATCAACCGCACCTTGAACTCCCGTTGGATTCGAATTGTTATTCAAGTTGCTGTCTTGGTTGCCGCGAACATCCGTCTCAATGCGATTCTTTTGCACATCCAACTGCTGTTGGGTATTCAATTGACTGCCAGCATTGATCCGATTGCCTTGCGCGTCCAACTGCTGTTGGGTATTCAATTGACTGCCAACATCAATCCGATTACCTTGCGCGTCCAAGCGTTGCTGGGTATTCAATTGGTTGCCAACATCGATCCGATTGCCTTGGGCATCAAAACGTTGCTGGGTGTTCAATTGGCCGCCAAGATCGATCCGCTTGCCTTGGGCATCAAATCGTTCCTGGGAATTCAATTGGCTGCTAAGATCAATCCGCTTGCCTTGGGCATCAAATCGTTCCTGGGTATTCAATTGGCTGTCAAGATCGATCCGTTTGCCTTGGGCATCAAATATCGCCTGGCCGTCGAATTGGTTGGCACTAACACGATTCCCGCGTGAATCGAACAGCGTTTGATTCTCCCATTGGGAACTGACGTCGACTCGATTCCCTTGCGCATCGACTTGCGGCTGGGTGTTCCACGGGTTAAATGGCTCGATACGATTCCCTTGGGCATCAAAGCTTTCCTGTTGATATTGCACTTGGGAGTGATTCATCGCCGAGCCAAACGAGTTTGCCCCGTGCGTTTCGCTGCAACAAACAGCGTGTTGGTGGTAGGCATTGGATGTTGTTCCAACGAACCGACCGTGGGACGAATGACCATACGTGGGGTTGCAGCAAACGGGTTGGCAACCATGGCGTGAGGCGCCACGCCAGCGAAACAACTGAGCGGTTGCTTCCTGCGGAATCATCGCGGTGATCCCCAAAACAACGGTTCCAACCAACAATCCACTTTTCAAACTGCGGTTCATATTAATTCTCCTAGTCAAAACGCTTTCGGGAACGGAAAGTAACCTGCGGGTACCGTTCCCGATTATTACGGCGACTGCTTTGAAAATGGCTACATTCAACTCAAACATTCTTGGTTTAAGAGCTTGGATCGACCATCGAGAGTGTTGCTGTTTCTGCATGGCGGAATCATTGTTTCGCTTGGCGAGTTCATTGCTTGGCCGTATCCAACGCTTGATTTTCGTTGCATATCGGCTAAGGACAGCCCATGGCAATATCCGCCACCCCACTTTCAAAGTTAGTTCGATTGGCATGGGCCGTGACAAAGGTGATAGTTCTGTGGTCTGCGGAGCTGTCGCATGTTTTTTTAACACCCAGTTGGGTGTGTGAACGTGCTGGATCGCGACGGGTTAATCACTTGTTTGGTGTACTGTAACCTGAAGTTGACTCCGTTCTGCGCCGAACAACTTAGGAACACGTGTATGTCACTCGATAGTCTGGCCGATGCCTTTTATGACGGGCTTTGCGATATCTATCACGCGGAAAAGCAGTTACTCAAAGCCCTACCAAAGATGATCAGAAAGGCGACCGATGAAAAGTTGGTAGCGATCTTGATGACGCACTTGGAAGAAACCAAGCAACATGTGGAACGGGTCGAGGTCGCGTTTGAAGATACTGAAAAGAGTCCGAAGGCCAAAAAGTGCGCGGCGATGGTTGGCCTGATCGAAGAAGCTCAGGGAATGATGGAGGAAAAAGCATCCCCCGAAGTGATGGATGCCATCATCATCTCGCTCGCTCAAAAAATCGAGCACTACGAAATCGCCTCTTACGGGACGCTCTGTTCTTGGGCCAACGCACTTGATTATGCGAATGCCGCCGAACAACTGGGTGAAAACTTGGCCGAGGAGGAGTACGCCGACAAGGTCCTGACGAAAGTCAGCAAAAGCGTTAATCGAGCGGCTGAGACCGTTGGTAGATAACGCTAGTGACTTCGCGGGAAGAGCATGGTGACTTGGACAAAACTAGCGGTGGTGGGACTGGTTGTAGTCAGCCTGTTGGTCATTTGGCAGACTGGCCTCCGGACATAGCCCATCGATGGTCCTCTGGGCCGGAGGTGTTTACTTGATAGCACAATTTGTGGAGTCAAACGCGATTACTCCGATGGTCGAGCAATACGCAATCTCGTTGCCGCCCGGCATTGTGATTGTGACGCAGTTTGTCTTTGTGGCCCTAGGTGGCGTGTGGGGGATTATCATTTCCACGCCGTTGTTAGTTGTCGTGATGGTCTTGATTCAACAGTTGTACGTGAATCAGACTTTAAATAAACACATTGAAGTCACGGGAAGTAAATAGCCCCTGCGCTGAGACTTCAAGGCTCTTATTTCCGAGTCCCCATCAGGAGCATCACGATACCTACACCCAACGCGATACCGCCAGCAATCGGATTCATGACGATCGTATGAGGCTTGGAAATATCGAGTTGAAAGAACCCGACATCCGCCACTCGCTCGGTGGTAAAGTAGGTCAAACTTGGAACTGCTAAGGCGACCACGCCCAGCACAACGAGAATCACACCGATGACGACGATTGGTTTCATTTGATGTCTCCGAAAAATTTGATTGAGGTTTGGAAAATAGTCTGTTGGATCACAACGCCTCCTCTTCACCTTGCGGCGATTCGGCGATCAGCTTTTGAATGACTGGGACCTTCGATCCAATAAACAGTACATTGCGAACGTTGATTTGCTGGCGACTGGCTCCCGATGTGTGGATCTCCAAATCGCCAGAACCCAGTCCGATCAACCAGTGGCGAAATAGATCGTCCCGGTGTTTATCCAAGGCCATGCCTTGAGTGTTGTAGCTTTGCGAGCCACTGCCGAAGAGCGCGTGGAACGTCAATTGACCGGGTTTGATTTCCCAATAGCTGGTCCGATCCAGTACGAAAACGCTGATGAGCCATACGATCAGCAGCAGGGTTGAAAACCAGAAATAGGCGCCCATGTTGAGGCTAATCTTCAAACCGCCGAACCAACCTAGGACATGGTCCCACCATCCAAAATAGGCCAGCAGAACAATGACCAATGCGATGCCTAGAATGACCATGCCAGAAGCCAAGCCGCGAACCGACACGTTGGTTATGAGAATCACGAGGAACAGAACAAAAAAGAACAGCAAGCCCAAGTTGCTGCTGTCGTGAATCCATGTTCGATTCTGTCCGATCAAATGTTCCTGGCCAAACCCGTAGGTGATCAACGCCATCAAGTACCCGATGACCCAAACCGGCCACCAATAAAATAGCGACGAATGACTGTAGATGCGCAATTGCCGGATCTGGGGCGCCGTCGCTTGGGTTGACGTCGCTCGGGGGGGCGAATTCGATAACAACTCGCGCGGAACTGGGGAAGTTTCAGGTTCGGTCACCATTTTGGCTCCACTGCCGGATAGATCCGAAAGTCACGATTTGTGCCCGTTGCCTAGAATCGCAAGTCGATGTCATTGAAACATGGCAAAGTTGCCTAACAGCCACCACAACACGATAAATATGATGATGGTTGTAAAACAACCGCCACCCAATTTCCAAGCACCCACGCCTGCCACGGCGCCTCGCAATAATTTACTCATCGAATCTCGTTCCTCATCAAGGTTTCAGCACGCGCAAGCTGATAAATCAGCATTTGGCAGTATGCTTGTAGTTGTAGTCATTGTTGAATCGCGACGACGTCGAGTGGAACGTGAAAGTACCATGGCGGAAACAACCACGACCGAGCCCAGATACGGGCAATTAAGTGTCGACGTTCGATCTCACAACCAATTCACTGTCGGAGGACATTTTTCTATTTCATACGTGAGGCAGTCAGGATTTGCTTGTACCGCTCCTGTGATTTCGCGAAGTGTCCCAAGTCTATGGAACATTTTTTTCAAGCGTTTAAGAAATGATCGTTTGTTCAAGATGCTGGCCTATCATTAGCAAACTCAAGTCGCCATCAGGGCCAACGCTATTGCTTCGCGTCCGCATGTCTTAGGTTAGAAACAATAAACAATAGACGTGCGACTTGACTTTGAGCCGAGCAGTTGCATCATTGGGGAGTACGAGTTACCAATTCCTGACAAGCCTGAGTGTGATTTCAATCACAACGAAACAGAGTTGGTACCGAGTGTCGAAATAGCGTGGTTGATGAACCACTGCGAAATAGAGAATTGAAATCGTGCAAGTACGGTCGACCCGTTAAAGAGTAATTCGATATTTTCGAAGGACTCGTTAAATAGTTAGCCGGCGTTTCCCAACATCAATGTGTTGTGGATCGCCGGCTTTTTTTGTTGACACAAGGGCGTTTTGCTTGGACAGGATTTCTGTAACCGTTCACGACCTTCGTCAATCGATTGTAAAATCGTTACGAACGGGTGGGGCAATAAAAAACTTCGATCACGGACCAAATGCAACCTGCAGATGGCGTGGCCAGAAGTCCAATTCGAGAGAAGGATGTATCATGAGAAGTTTATTTCTAAAGATGGTTTTGCTAAGCGGAGTTCTATTGGTCGGATGTAGTCAAGGGTCGCCCGGTGGCCCGGGAGTTACAGGGCCTTCTCCCAGCTTCGGCCAAGCGGAAAACACGTTCAACTTGAGTGTGCCTCGGATGGCGACGACCGTCCAACAAGGCGAATCGTTCGAGGCGAGCATTGGGATCCAACGTGGCGTCAACTTCGATCAAGATGTTGCCTTGATTTTTTCGAATCTACCCGTCGGCATTTCGATTCAACCGGCTGAACCGAAAATACTCCGGGGTGCGAACGAAACGAAAGTGAAGTTTATCGCGGAAAGTGCGGCCACAGCCGGCAGTTTTCAGGCCAAATTGACTGGACATCCAACCAAAGGCGGAGACGCTCAGGTCGACTTCAGTTTGAGTGTGGTGGTCAAGGACAGCTTTACTTTCAAGTTGCCTACTCGTGTCGAGTTGAAGCAAGGCACGGACACGACGGTTCCTGTGGAAATCGTACGAGCTGGGAAGTTCGTCAGCGATGTTTCTCTGACATTCACAGATTTTCCTTCGGGCGTCAGCATCGAGCCGATCACATCGGTTATTAAATCGACCGACGCGGCCACTCGTTTTCAATTGACAGCGACGAAAGAAGCCGCCGTGGGGCAATTCAATATCACGATCACAGGAACTCCCGTTGACGGAACCAAGGTCGAACACGTTTGGAAACTCGAAGTCCAAATCGCCGAGTAAGTGACGAATCGCCAAAAGCAACCCTTAACTTCAAGTGCTACAAATCACTTGACTAACCCAGAATCGAAAAGTTTCTCATGTTGAATTTAGCCATTTCCTGTCTCATCATTGCCTTGATTGCTGCCCTCTTGGGATTTGGCGGGATCGCCGGATCTTTTGTTGGAATCGCGAAGATCCTTTTCTTCGTGTTCTTGGTCTTGGCGGTCTTGGCATTCCTATTTGGAAAACGAGTTGGAGGCGTTGGTGTCTAAAACCATAAGCGAGTAGCCAGCGATAAACCATGGCTGCTATCCAACGAATCTGCATGGCGGCCGGTCGAGGCCGCGATGCAGATGTGGTCACTGTTCACAGCCAAAACGCGGACCGCCACGAGCTTGGCGGTTCGCACTGTTTTTAACGCCAAGTTGGAATTCGCAAAGTCGACGCGGACCACGCTGTTAAACACCGCTGCTAACTCTGATCGTGAAAGAACTTACTTGCGTTTGGTTGGGCGAGTGGACGGTATCCCGTCGAGCGTAAACACCATGATTTCCTCGCCGGTCGCTGTACTGATGTCGTGATGCAAGCTGATCACATTCACCAAAGTGCAGACTCGAATCGCGGCGTCCAGTTCCTTTCGGGCGAGTTCGACCAATTGGCTACGGACCTGCTTGAGGAGAAGTCGGCCTTTGTCGGCAGTTGTCGCGGCCAGATGCTGTTCGGCCACCGTTAACACGCCGGACATGCGAACAAGCAAGAGATCGCCAATCAAATGAGCCTGCACGTCCTGCGGGCCGCGCCCGAAGTATTCGAGTGAATAGCGGCGAATCGCGTCGCCGACTTGAGCTTCGATTTCACCCTGAGTTCGCAACTCCGACGGGAGTTCCAAATGAGCCCGTTGCACGGGCGCCATACCGTTCGTTGTGCTTCGCTGGCGAAGTAACAGACTTGCCGTTGTGTTTGAGTGCATTTGCGTATTCCTTTCAAGTGCCCGCCGCACATGATCGCGTTTCTGGAAGCTGTTCCAATCGCGTGCGCAGCCATTTCGCCTATGGTGGAATCCGCCAGGGCAAGCCGCATTCGGCCGCGACGTGAACGGAGCCAATCGATGCACAACAAACCGAGTTTTCAATGCTCCCGCCGGCTGAAGTCGGTACACCAGCGCTCGCTAAACCGATACCGGGACGGGTTTTCGGCTTTTCAAAGTCGCACGCACAACTTGACTTCCAGCGTCCAAAGGTAGATAGTGATCTTAGACGAGATACGAGATGCCTTAGAGATATGGCGATTCTCATCCGTCTGGATGACTTGATGAACTGCAGCCCGATCCTGCTCGGGGGGCAAGTTGTATAGTAAGCCGACGAAGCGAAAATCCTTCGGGAATTGGCTTCGTCGGCTTTTTTTGTATTCAATATGAAGGCGAGCCGATGTCACAAACGCTGCAAGTCATTGTGTTAAAGCCCAGCAAATATGCGGTGAATGGGATTGTGGAACGTTTCCACCGCGGCTTTATGCCCAATAGCACCGTTCCGTACATTCGCAGTATTACACCGGCAATGATAGGGGACACGCCGATCGAGGTTCATTCGATTGACGAATATGTCCACACGGATTTGAACTATCTGTCTTTGCTCCAATCGACACGAAGCCGCCCGACGTTGCTGGCCTTGGTGGGCGTTCAAAGTCACCAGTTCCATCGGGCGCTTGACCTGGCGGCCCTCGCTCGTAGCCACGGTTGCCAAGTCGTGATTGGCGGTCCTCATGTCATGACCTGTGATACCTCGCAGTTGCATGGTTGCGGAATCAGTTTTGCGTTGGCCGAAGCGGAACTGATTTGGACGCAGATCCTACACGATGCGGCTGCTGGAGAGTTGCAACCGGTCTACGGCCGAGAACAACGCTGGCAACAGGAATTAGAATCTCCCGTGATCATCCCGCCCGCGCGAGCGGATCTGAAGCGATATGTCGTGCCGATGCTGGGCTTGTACCCGGCCCGCGGATGCCCGTTCTTATGCAACTTCTGTTCGGTCATCAAGATCGCGGGGCGCAAGATTCGCAGTCAAAGTATTTCCACCACGATGGCAAGTCTCCGCGAGGCCAAAGCGGCCGGTGTGCGCACGATCATGTTCACCTCCGATAACTTTAACAAATATCCTGAGGCGGAAACCTTATTGAACGCGATGATTGATGAGCGGCTGGGGCTGAGTTTCTTTGTCCAATGCGACACGCAAATTGCCAGACAAGAATCTTTTGTCGAACGATTGGCCCAAGCGGGTTGTTTTCAAATGTTTGTGGGAGCCGAATCGTTCAATCGCCAAACACTGTTGGCGGCCCACAAGGGGCAAAATCGTCCAGAGACGTATCGCGACATTGTTCGACTATGCCGAACACATGGGATCAGTTCGCATTTTTCCAACATCATTGGCTTCCCACAAGACAACGAACAAGCAGTGAGCGAGCATCTAACGGTGCTCCGCGAATTGTCGCCCACTTGGGCGTCGTTTTATATCCTCTGCCCGATACCGGGAACCGAACAGTACGACGATTTTCTAACGCAAGGGCTGATCAACGAACGAAACCTGGACCGATTCGATACGACATGCCTCACTTGGCGACACCCTAATTTCACGCGGGAGCGATTGTCCCACTTGTTGTTCGATTGTTACCGCCATTTTTTTTCGCTGGGGCATGCACTACAAAACGTCAAAGACGAAATAAAAGTTCGCCGCAAGGGCGTGTTGAGCCGGTCGGTGGGCAGTCTGGCCATGTCGTTTTTTAGCCGCTACAGCGCGGCGCGGAAACGACATCCCATGTCCGGTGGGATTCGCCGCGTGCGATTGGATCGTGCCGACGACTACCTCCGACTTCGGCAGCGCACTTTCGGTTTTGCCTTGGCACCCTTACCCCAGAGCCTGCAACTGCCGGCTGCGGAACTCGCCCTGCAACCTCGTTTGAAGCGGGATCTCGTGAGCGGATGATGAAAAATCCCGGTGTGTCATATTGAGTCGAGTCGAACGACCCCAATCGAGGCGAAGATATCGGGCCGACTTGCCTCGTGACGCTTCCATCCGCTTACGATTACCCTAAGACAATCATTATAAATTGGAGTTTACTCTATTGCAGTTTTGGAACTGGAAAAGTCGCGATGCCCGACCATCATTAATTTCTCGTATCGGCGTCGATGGACTCTTCCGCGAGTTGGGCGATGATCTGCCTTTGCGGTCGGAACTGTTTAGCCTGACCCAATTGGAACGCCATGGTGAAGCCCTGGCGGAATGGCACGAGATCGATCATCGTCCTGGTCGAGATCGACTGTTGAGCCGCTTGGCCGAAAACGAACAGATTCTATTGAACGCGTACCAGGTCGTGACGGAGGTGGTCGCTCAAAAGCGGCCCGTCTCGCCAGCCGGTCAATGGATGCTGGACAACTTCCACGTCGTCGAAGAGCAGATTCGCACGACTCGCCGGCATTTGCCAAAGCAATATAGCCGAGGACTGCCGCGACTTTTGAACGGCCCTTCGGCCGATTACCCGCGCGTCTACGATCTTGCGTTGGAACTGATCTCCCATGGTGATGGCCGTGTTGACGGGGACTCGTTGCGGAGCTTTGTCACGGCCTATCAACATCGTTCGCATTTGAATTTGGGAGAACTGTGGGCGATCCCGATCATGATTCGTCAGGCGCTGATCGAGAACTTGCGTCGGGTCGCGGCCAGAATCGTGCAGGGCACATTGGATCGCAACCGCGCGAGTCAGTGGGCCGATCAGTTTATCGAATGTGCGGAGCAAACGCCCTCCAGACAAATCTTGGTGGTGGCGGATATGGTCAGGCAAGATCCGCCATTGTCGAGCGCCTTTGTGGCCGAAATGGCCCGGCGGCTAAGCGGTCAAAGCCCCTCCCTAGCGGTCCCGCTGACTTGGATCGAACAGCGTCTATGGGAGGATGGTCAGACGATCGAGCAGAAGGTGCAGCGCGAAGGGCAACAACAGGCGGTAGACCAAGTCTCGTTTGGGAACAGCATCGTCAGCCTGAGGGATCTGGATGCCATCGACTGGCGGACGTTTGTTGAGTCCTTGAGTGTCGTCGAGCAGACCTTGTTAGGCGATCCCGCCGGAATCTATGGCACGATGGACTTCGGCACTCGTGACCAATATCGACACATTATCGAACGGATCGCGAAACGCAGTCTCCTGACCGAACAGGCGATCGCTCGTCAGGCGGTTCAGATGGCGGAGCAGGCCGCAGCGACTCCTGGTGCGGACAGCCGCTCGAATCATGTTGGATATTTTTTGATCGACCGCGGCTTGCCGGAATTGGAGCGATCGGCGCGGATGCAGAGGTCGCTGGTGAATCACCTGCTCCGCTTGGGCCGCCGAGCTCGGCTGGCTTGGTATTTGACCGCCATGGGGCTCATTGCGCTAGGAGCTGCGATTGGCACGCTCGGATTTGTCGCCACAACCGGCTGGCCGTTCTGGGTCTTGGGCGGACTCCTATTCCTGGGTGCCACCCAACTGGGCGTAGGACTGAGCAATTGGCTGGTGACGTTATTCATCATTCCGAACCGACTACCGCGACTGGACTTCTCGCGAGGCATTCCAGCCGATTTGCATTCGTTGGTCGCTGTCCCGACGATGCTCACCAGTGAAAAGAATTTGACGCATCAGCTGGAAGGACTAGAAATTCGCTATCTCGCCAATCGGGACGACAATTTAAGGTTCTGTTTGCTGACCGATTTTTGCGATGCTCCCCAAAAATATCGACTCGAAGATGAGACCTTGTTGCAGTTGGCGGCGACGGGCCTGGAATCGCTCAACGCGAAGTACGCGAACGGCGGCGGGGATGTGTTCTTCTTGTTCCACCGTCCACGCCAATGGAACGCTCAGGAAAAAGTGTGGATGGGGTACGAGCGAAAGCGGGGCAAGCTCAGCGATCTCAATGCCCTGCTTCGCGGGGGAAACCACGAGTCGTTTTCTTTGATCGTGGGTGACACGTCGTTGCTGATTGGGGCCAAATACGTCATCACGTTGGACACCGATACGCTGTTGCCACGCGGGATTGCACGGCAACTCGTGGGAACACTTGCCCATCCACTCAATCAGGCACGGATCGATTCACAACGCAACATCGTCACCGCGGGTTATGGCATTTTGCAACCAGGAGTGGCGACCACGATGGAACGAGAGGGTCTATCTTGGTTTGCAAGTCTGAACGGTGGTGAACCGGGAATGGACCCCTACACGCGGGCGATTTCCGACGTGTACCAAGACCTGTTCTACGAGGGTTCGTTCATCGGCAAAGGAATCTACGACGTGGATGCATTCGCCGCCACAACGGAAAAGCGATTCTGTGAAAACCAAATTCTTAGCCATGACTTGTTGGAAGGCTGTTACGCCCGCTGCGGGCTGGCTAGTGATATTCAAGTTTATGAAAGTTATCCCAATCGATATCTCAGTGATGTCAGCCGACGACATCGTTGGATGCGGGGCGACTGGCAGATTTCCGGCTGGATCCTACCGTTCGTATTGGGACCTCTTAGTCGCTGTGCGTCCAATCCGTTGAGTCTGCTCTCGCGTTGGAAAATCCTCGACAATCTGAGACGGAGTTTGGTACCAAGCGGGCTCGTGCTGCTGCTGTTGCTGGGATGGTTCATGGCTGCACCCGCGTGGATTTGGACCGGATTCGTTTTGGGTATCGTGTTGATCCCGACGGTTTTGATGTCCTTGTATTCAGCGTACCGCAAAGCGGTCGACGTGCCGGTTTTGGCCCACTTTGGCGATGTTGGTCGAGCGTTGGGCAAGAGCGTGCAACAAGCGGGCATGTCGCTGGCGTTTCTTCCCTACGAAGCCAGTGTCAGCTTGGATGCGATTGTTCGCACGATGGTGCGGATGCGTTGGACGCGGGCTCGCATGTTGGAGTGGAAAACGGCCAGTGACACAGAACTCGAGCGCGCGGGTGGTCTCGTTGCTGCCTATCGGACAATGTGGATCGCGCCGGTGTTGGCGTTCGCCACGACGATCGGCCTGTGGGTTGTTAGGCCAGAGGCTTTGTCGGCTGCGGCGTTTCTCTTGGTGCTGTGGCTGATGGGGCCGTTGATTGCTTGGAGAATCAGTTGGCCGTCACAAACCAAACAGGCCAAGTTATCTTCGGAGCAGCAACTATTTCTTCATCAGCTGTCGCGCAAGACTTGGCGATTCTTCGTGAAGATGGTTGGGCCAGAAGATCATTGGCTGCCGCCGGACAATTATCAAGAGGAACCGATCGCCGCGATTGCTCATCGAACATCTCCTACAAACATTGGCGTCTCGCTGCTCTCCAACCTGGCAGCCTATGATTTTGGTTATATTTCATCGGGCCGATTCCTGGAACGGACTCGACAGACGTTTGCAACGCTGGCGCTGTTGGAACGGTATCATGGACATTTCTTGAATTGGTACGACACGCGGACCTTGCAGCCGCTGTTGCCGCGTTATGTTTCGTCGGTCGACAGCGGAAATCTGGCCGGCTATTTGCTAACGCTCCGAGCGGGATTGAGAGAGCTTCCAACGCGACCGTTGATCGCCTCGCAGCTCTGGGCTTCGTTGGACATCATGCGTCAGATCGTCGAGGACGCTGCCGAACGTGCCGAGCAAGCGAAGACGTCCAGCGACGCGGTTTTATCAATCTGGCAGAAACTGCGCGAGCCCTTGTCCCAGTTGAGCGGTCACCAGGCCGATGCCTTCACTCTGTCGGCCGCACGAGACCTGCTGCAGAATCTATGCTCGCGAATGCAAGAATTCTCGCTTGATCAACCGCCACAAGACGAACCGGAACTCGCGGCTTGGTTGCGGGAACTGGAGGAGCAATGCTCCGATCACTTGGCGGATTTGATGTCGTTGGCTCCGTGGGTCGGGCATCCAATCTTGGTCGATGGGCCACAGGGAAAAGCGTCGTTGACCGATCGGCAAGTGAGTGATGTCCAAACGCTGCTCGCTGATCTGGACCAAGTGGGAACTCTGCAAGATGTTGCCGACTCCGAACGCCATCTGACGGTGCTCGATGCGCTGATCCACGAGTGCAACAACGGACATGATGTTGCCGCGGCGATGGTGCAGCCGTGGTTGGTAGCCCTGCGCGAAATGTTGTCTGCCGCAGCTGAATTGGCACGACAGCGAATCGTCGTTATCGAGTCTTTGGTATTGCAGTGTGGAGAATTGGCAGCGATCGAATACGACTTTCTGTACGACCGGTCGCGGCGTCTGTTGGCCATCGGATACAACGTCAGCGAACGCCGCCGCGACGCCAGTTTTTATGATCTATTGGCGTCGGAAGCTCGATTGGGCAGTTTTGTTGCCATCGCTCAAGGGCAATTGGAACAAGAACACTGGTTCGCGCTGGGGCGACTACTGACGACCGCCAAGGGTCAACCGGCGCTGCTCTCGTGGAGTGGCTCGATGTTCGAGTACTTGATGCCGTTGCTGGTGATGCCGACCTATTCGGACACTTTGCTGGACCAAACCTACGTCGCCGTCGTCGACCGGCACCGGGAGTACGGTCGGCATCGCGGCGTTCCTTGGGGAATTTCGGAATCGGGTTACAACTTGACCGACGCCTCGCTGATTTACCAATATCGCGCGTTTGGCGTGCCGGGACTTGGATTCAAAAGGGGGTTGGTCGATGACTTGGTGGTCGCTCCCTATGCAAGTGCCATGGCGCTCATGGTGGCTCCTCAGCAAGCGTGTGAGAACTTGCAGCGGTTGGAGCAATTGGGGTTTTCCGGGCGCTATGGATTCTACGAGGCCATCGACTACACGCGTTCGCGCGTGCCACGCGGCCAAACCAACTCGGTCGTACGTTCTTATATGGCTCACCATCAAGGAATGAGCTTTTTGTCATTGGCCTATTTGTTGCTCCACCGACCGATGCAACGGCGTTTCCGAGCGGATCCACAGTTTCAAGCCACCGAATTATTGTTGCAGGAACGAGTTCCCAAAGCGGCGCCTATTTATCCTCATTCGGCAGAAGTGACCGGCCGGGACCAATTCGCGGATGAACAAGAGATGCTATTGCGAGTCTACAAGACGCCGCATACACCAACGCCTGAAGTACATTTGCTTTCGAATGGTCGTTACCACGTGATGGTGACCAATGCCGGCGGCGGCTACAGCTCTTGGCAGGGACTGGCAGTCACACGCTGGCGTGAAGACACCACCCGTGACAACATGGGCATGTTCTGCTACGTCCGGGATGTGCAGAGTCAGGAAGTTTGGTCGACCACGTTTCAGCCGACTCGCCGAGCGACGAAGACTTACGAAGCCGTCTTTTCACAGGCTCGCGCCGAGTTCCGGCGACGGGATCACAAAATTTCGATTCATACCGAGATCGCGGTCTCCCCAGAAGATGATATCGAGATCCGTCGCAGTTCGATCACGAACCATTCCAGTGTTGCGAGAACCATTGAATTGACCAGCTATGGAGAAGTGGTTTTGGCCGCCTCGGCTGCCGACGCCACTCATCCAGCCTTTTCGAATCTTTTTGTACAAACAGAGATTCTCGATTCGCGTCAGGCCATCCTGTGTACTCGGCGACCGAGATCGCGCCAGGAGCAGCCACCTTGGCTACTGCACTTGGTGGCCGTTGTGGGCGCCCAGACGGGCGAGACCTCGTACGAAACCGATCGTTTGAAGTTTATCGGTCGGTGCAACACCCCGGCGGCACCGGCAGCGATGCGAGTGCCAGGAAAACTGTCGAATAGTGCGGGCTCGGTGCTTGATCCGATCGTGGCCATTCGCTTCGAGTTGACTTTGCAGCCGGACGAAACCGTCAGTGTGGATTTTGTTACTGGTATGGCCAGCACACGGGATACTGCCATCGAGTTGATCAACAAGTACCGAGATCGGCACCTGGCCGACCGTGTTTTTGATATGGCTTGGACGCATGGGCAAGTCGTGCTGCGACAATTGAATGCCAGCGAGACGGATGCCCAGCTGTTCGGGCGATTGGCCAGCACGATCGTGTACGCGAGCCCCACGCTGCGGGCCGATGCGGCGATTCTGAAGAAGAACCGACGCGGGCAGTCTGGCTTGTGGGGACACGGCATCTCGGGCGATTTGCCGATCGTCCTCCTCCGCATCGGCAATGCCGAAAACATTCACATCGTGAGGCAATTGGTGCAAGCCCATGCTTGGTGGCGACTCAAAGGGCTGGGCGTCGACTTGGTCATTTGGAATGAAGGCGCCGAGGGATATCGGCAAGACCTGCACGACATGATCGTCGGCCTGGTCTCGGCCGGTACCGAGGCTCGAATGGTTGATCATCCCGGTGGTGTCTTCGTCCGACGTTCCGATCAGATGTCGGAAGAGGATCGCATCCTCTTGCAAACGGTTGCGCGAGTGATCATTGATGACAAGGCCGGTAGTCTAGCCACACAACTCCAACGACGGTTCTCACTTGATTCCAGAGTGCCGGACCTCGTGCCTCGACCCCACCGCATCGAAATCATTTCTACTCCGATACGGCCACGCAATGATCTGGTTTTCGATAACGGCACCGGAGGGTTTACTGCGGATGGACGAGAGTATGTGATCCGAAACGCAATCGATCAGGTGACGCCTGCGCCGTGGGTCAATGTGATTGCCAACTCGAGTTTTGGCACCGTCGTTTCGGAAAGCGGGAGCGCTTATACCTGGAACGAAAACGCTCACGAATTTCGTCTCACTCCTTGGCACAACGATCCTGTCGGCGACTCCAGCGGCGAAGCGTACTATTTGCGAGACGAAGAAAGCGGAGAATTTTGGTCGCCAACACCAATGCCGGCGCGCGGCCAACTGCCTTATCTCTGCCGCCATGGGTTTGGCTACAGTGTGTTTGAGACGACTCAGAACGGCATCTCGTCGGAGTTGTGGGTTTATGTCGCCATCGATGCATCCATCAAGTTCGCGGTCCTCAAACTACGGAACCTGTCGGGGCGGCCGCGAAAACTTTCGGCGACTGCCTATTGCGAATGGGTCTTGGGAGAAATGCGGACCAGGGGGATGATGCATGTGGTGACAGAAGTCGATCCACATTGCGGAGCTCTGTTGGCCCAGAATCCGTATAGCCTCGAATTTCCAGGTCGGATTGCTTTTCTCGATTTGTATGATCCCACGCGAAGTCTCACCGGCGATCGGTCGGAGTTTTTGGGCCGCCATGGAGACCTGGGCCGGCCAGCAGCGATGGGACGCCAACGGTTGTCGGGCAAAGTGGGTGCCGGTTTGGATCCCTGTGGAGCCATCCAAACCACGTTCGACTTGGCCGATGGGCGGCAACACGAAGTCGTGTTCATGTTGGGCGCAGGGCAAGACATCGATGAAGTGCGTCGTCTGGTCAAACGCTATCGCGGCGTGGAGCCCGCGCGGCTGGCCTTGGAGGACGTGTGGAACTTTTGGAAAAAGACGTTGGGTGCCGTACAGATTGAAACTCCCGATCCGGCGGTCAATATTCTGGCCAATGGGTGGCTGCTGTATCAAACGCTCTCGTGCAGGTATTGGGCCCGCAGCGGCTACTATCAATCGGGAGGCGCTTTTGGTTTTCGTGACCAATTGCAAGATGTCGCGGCGCTGGTCCACACCCAACCGCAATTGATTCGCGAGCATTTGCTGCGATCTGCCGCTCGTCAGTTCCTCGAAGGGGATGTCCAACACTGGTGGCATCCGCCGATGGGTCGCGGCGTGCGCACGCATTTCTCCGATGATTATCTCTGGCTGCCGTTGGTCACCTGCCAATACGTTAAAGCGACCGGCGACACAGGCGTCCTGGACGAACAAGTGCCCTACTTGGAAGGTCGCCAACTCCAGGCTGGTGAAGAGGCTTATTATGATCTCCCGTTGACTTCCACAGTGTCGGGAACTCTTTACGAACATGCCGTCCGAGCCATCACAAACGGATTTAAGTATGGCGTACACGGTCTGCCGCTGATCGGCTGTGGGGACTGGAATGACGGCATGAATCTGGTCGGCCAACATGGGCAGGGAGAAAGTGTTTGGTTGGCCTTCTTTCTGTGCGACAACCTGCAACAGTTCGCGACCTTGGCTCGCGGTCGGGGTGATGAAGCATTCGCAGCGCGCTGCGACTCCGAAGCCGAACAACTGCGCGAGAATATCGAGCGGCATGCCTGGGACGGCCAATGGTATCGGCGAGCCTACTTCGACAATGGCCAACCGCTGGGATCAGCCAGCAACATCGAATGTCAGATCGATTCGATCGCTCAAAGTTGGTCGGTTCTGTCGGGGGCCGGTGAACCCGATCGAGCACGCTTGGCGATGGAGGCCGTGGACCGTCGGCTCGTTCGCCGCAACAGTTCACTCATTCAACTTTTCGATCCGCCGTTTGACAAGTCCGACCAAGATCCCGGTTACATCCGCGGCTACGTGCCAGGCGTCCGTGAAAACGGCGGCCAGTATACGCATGCTGCAATTTGGACCGTCATGGCCTTCGCAAAACTTGGCGATACCCAACGCGCTTGGGAATTGTTCTCGATGATCCAACCCATCCATCATGGAACGACAGCCTCCCAAGTTCAAACCTACATGGTGGAACCTTATGTTGTGGCGGCGGATGTCTACGCGGTTTCCCCGCATACCGGACGCGGTGGCTGGACATGGTACACCGGCTCGGCCAGTTGGATGTATCGCTTGATCATGGAATCATTGGTAGGGCTCCATCGGGAAGTGAATCAGCTGCGATTCACCCCGTGTCTGCCAGCGGACTGGAAGTCATTCCAACTGCATTATCGTTATCGCGAAACCAACTACCATATTACCGTTCTGCAACCGGAGCCGGGCCGAAACGTGAAGCGAATTTCAATCGACGGGATCGATCAGCCAGGCAACTTGCTTCAATTGAGCGACGATCGAGTGGACCATCACGTCGAGGTCGAGTTAGGGGCCATTGTTAGTAGCTAACGTGAGCTGAAATCCAACACGGATCGGGGTTTGATCTTGGATACGAAGCGTCAAAGCTTGCGAGTGAGGACCGTTGCGGTCTCGGCAGGATTTTGCTTCGTGATTTGGTGGCGAATATCACGAATTCTTTCGACTGTTGAAATGGTGTACAATCAAATGGTCGGGGCGACGCGTTTGCGCGGGTGGGAATGGGTGTCCCGATGGTGCTTCTGGAGTGGACGGCGATGAATTGGTGCTTGACTTTGGGGCTCGGATTAATGATTGGTCTTGGCTGGGTGTCGGACGCTCGGGCGGATCAACCGATTGAGGAACAAAGTCCTTGGCGAGTTGGTGCGGCGAGTGTCGAAATGCGAGCCGAGGACTCGATGGTCATCGGTGGCGGCATTGGACCAGGCTTCACGCAAGGCCAAGAAGGCAAGCTGCAAGCAACGGCCACATTTATTCAAGGCAACGGCCTCCAAAATGAGGGAGCTATCTGTATCGTCGCGGTCGACGTGTTGATGATGCATCGCGACACGATGGACCTAGCCGCGACGCGAGTCTCCGAAGCCTGCGGGTTGCTGCTGGATCGGATCATGATCAACGCCAGCCACACGCATCATGCTCCTTCGACAGTGACCGTTCATGGTTACCAACGCGACGAAGAGTTTTGTCTCCGCACCGTGGATGCCATTGTCGAAGCCGCGATCTTGGCTCAGCGAAAAGCCAGAGGGGCCACACCCAGTCGAGGGCATTTTCATCGGGGGCGAGAGGAAACGGTCGGACAAAACAGTCGCCAAAAACTGGATGATGGACATATCTATTGGATCGGACCGCGCGACAATGTCGTGGGACCGACCGACCCATTTGACTCCGACTTTCCCGTCCTGGCGTTTCGTTCGTCAGAGAATCAATTGCAAGCTGCGTGGTTCAATCATTCCACGCATTGCATCGGGACTCGGACCGGACGACGATCTCCTAGCTTCTATGGTCTAGCCGCTCAAGAACTCACCGAAGAACATGCGATGCCGGTTTCGTTCCTCTCGGGAGCTGCGGGATCGACCCACAACTTGACTCTGGACTGCGACGAGATGGTTCGCCGGATCAAAGGCGCGTTCAACGAATCGCTGGCTCAGGCCGCGCCCATGAAATCCACTCGATTGGCCGGCATTCGCCGCGAAGTTCCGTTCACGATTCGAATGTTCGACGACCAAGTGGAAGACAAGAAAGTCACGGACTATTGTCTGAAATACGCGACCTCCCACGCTGACCCGATCATCAATGTCTTTCGCGAAAGCCGCCGCCAACTCAAACCACAACAGGGGCAGGAGCGAACGATGTGGCTGCAAGTCCTGCAAATTGGGGACGTGTATTTGGTCGGGGTTCCGGCCGAGTACTTCACCGTGTTGGGTTTAGAAATCAAACGCCGTTCGCCGTTCCCCAACACGTTTGTCTGCGGGCTGTCGAACGATTATGTAGGATACTTGCCCGATCGCAAAGGATTTCAAAACGGCGGTTATCAAACCTGGATGGGCTTGCATTGTTTTGCCGAAGTGGGCACCGGCGAACTGGTGGTTGAACAGTGTTTGGAAATGTTGAACGAACTGGCCACCGACTCCAGTGAGCGCCAAACACTCGGGGGAGACACGCCACAAACGCCAGATAGGGCCGAAGTCGAAGCGGACGCCAAGAACTTCCGCGCTGGAGCCGCGGCCATCGATATCACGCCGAACCAATTGCCTCGGATCATCGCGGGAGGTTTCTTGGAAGGTCGCGGTGATCAAGTGCAAGATCCGCTGTTTGTGCGGACGTTGGTCATGGATGACGGCAAGACCCAGTTGGCCATGGCGATCGTCGATACGTGCATGATGCCGCAGAGCTTGATCGATGAAGCCAAGCAGTTGGTCGCTGCCGTTTGCGAATTGCCGACGGAACACATCATGATTTCGGCGACCCATACGCATTCGGCTCCGGCAGCGATGGGCTGTTTGGGGACTCGCTTGGATGCCGAATACGCCGCGACGTTGCCGAAGAAAATTGCCGAGTCCATCCTGCTGGCTCGTTCGCGCTTGCAGCCCGCTCGGATCGGTTGGGCCGCGATCGATGATTGGCAACACACGCACAACCGGCGCTGGGTTCGGCATCCCGATCGGATGATTGTCGATCCGTTTGGACAGGCCACTGGCCGAGCCCACATGCATCCGGGACACGAGAGCCCTGACATCATCGGCCCTTCAGGCCCCGTCGATCCCGAACTTTCGATCCTCTCCGTGCAAACACGAGATGGCACTCCGTTGGCTGTGATCGCGAACTATGGTCAACACTACTTTGGAGCACCGGCGATCTCGGCGGACTACTTTGGAATTTTCGCCAAGTACATCGCGGATTTTCTCGGGCAGCCGGGCGACGGTAATGGTCCATTCGTTTGCGCGATGTCGCAAGGGACCAGCGGTGATTTGGCCACGATGGACTACGGCGGGCCAGCCGAACCTCGCGATATTCATCGTTACACCGAAGGCGTGGCTCGGTTTGCCGAGCAAGCATTGCAATCGATCGAATATCGCGACCACGTAGAATTGGCGGTGGTCGAAAAGCGATTGCCTTTGCGGTATCGAGTGCCCGATCGCGAACGGTTGGAGTGGGCACGACCAGTGGCGGCCCAAATTGAAAACGATGTTCCGAAGAGTTTGCCAGAAGTCTACGCACGCGAAGCGATCATCTTGCACGAGCGACAAACGACCGAAATCAAATTGCAAGCGATTCGGATTGGCGACCTTACCATCGCGACGTTGCCCAACGAAGTTTATTCAATCACGGGACTCAAGTTGAAAGCCCAATCCCCGTCCCGCGAGCATTTCAACATTGAACTTGCCAATGGAGCGGAAGGTTACATTCCGCCTCCCGAGCAACATGTCTTGGGCGGTTACACCACTTGGCCGGCGCGAACGGCCGGTTTGGAAATCGACGCGGAACCGAAGATCGTGGAGACGTTGGTGAAGGCATTGGAAGAGGTCACGGGCCAACCGCGCCGACCTATGAATGACGAGCATGGGATGTACGCGCGTGCGGTATTGGCTCTGAACCCGACGGACTATTGGCGTCTCAACGACGTCGCCGGCAGTGCCGCTCGCAATGCCATCCCGGAGCGTCTGCCCGCGACTTTGACACCGGGTTTCGCGTGGTATTTGCCTGGAGTTGGCAGTGGCTCAGGCGTTGGTCAAGAAAGACAGCTCCGGACCTCCACGTTCTCTGGTCCTTTGCAAATCAATCGAGCGATCCATTTGGCCGACGGGTATATCGCAACGGCCGTTAAAGATCTCGGCGATAACTTCAGCATGGCCATGTGGTTCTGGTTGGGGGAACGCAGCGGGGCTCGACAGCGCAGCGGGACTCTCGTGACTTTGCCCGATGGTTCCGAGCTTGTTGCCGAGCAATTCGATGACCATCGTGTCGAACTCCATTATGCTGGTCAGCGGGCCAAAGAAGTTTTCTCCGCGAATCACTGGAACTTCGCGACGTTGGTGCGTGAAGGCTTGGAAACTCGAATCTACGTCAATGGATCGCCGGAACCAGTGATTCGGCTGCAAGCAGACGTGCAACCGGCTGGGATCGCGAACAAAAGTCCCTTGCAATTCGGTCGGCAACTGTTGGGCAAACTCGATGAGTTGGCTGTTTGGAATCAAGCTTTGACCAGCGACCAAATCCAACAACTCTGGGTCTTGTCGGAAGTCCCGGCCGAGCAAGCCCGCGAAGCGATGGAACGCCAGCGGACACTCGAGCAACGTCGCTCGCAGGTCGATCCGCCCGCGTTCGCGCCGGACTATGCCACGAAGCTGCAAGCAATGACGCCGCAGTTGTACTCGAGCCTGTTGCACTCTTCGGAAGCGGAGATCGCCAAACCCGAAGTATCAAAGTTCACACCGCAGGGCAGCGTTGATTTGACGGAACAAGTCTTTGCGGACTTTCGTGGCGGACGGTTGCAAGCGCAAGATATTCACTTGCACGAGCAGTATTCCATCAGTGTGTGGTTTCGCAGCGAGACAAGGCCCGAGACCAAGCCGGTCGCTGCCTATCTCTTATCGGTTGGACCGGATCAAGATCCGCAAGCCAGCGGCGAGCATCTGGGTATCGGCGGCACGCATCTTCCCGAGTCGACGGGCAAGCTCTTGTTCTTTAATGGCAATCAACGCAATGAAGTCGCTGTGGGACGTTCGATCATTCCAACGGCGACGTGGAATCACGTGACGGTCGTGCGCGATGCAAATCGAGTTCAAGTCTATCTCAATGGTGGGTCTTCACCAGAAATCGACACGACGATCGAATCCACAATCTCAGGACCGCAGCCGCTGTTTGTCGGAAGTCGTTCGGACTTCTTTGCACCTTTGATGGGGCAGATGGCTCATTTGGCCGTTTTCGATCGGAAGTTGGAGGCCGATGCGGTGCCAACCCTGTTTACGGCTGCAGGTGTGAAACTCCCTCACATGGCAGTCGAGCAGACCAGCGTTTCTGACGGTCAAGTCAAAATACCTGAACCGGACTCGCAACCTCGATCGCCGACAGACTCGTTGCAATCGATCCGAGTGCCGGCAGGATATCGCGTCGAGTTGGTTGCTGCTGAACCAGAAGTACTCGATCCCGTGGCGTTTGATTGGGACGAACACGGTCGATTGTGGGTTGTCGAGATGGCCGATTACCCGTCAGGAATGGATGGAGCAGGCCAACCCGGTGGTCGGATTCGGCGACTGGAGGATCGCGATGGAGATGGGCGGTTCGAAACCAGCCAACTGTTTGCGGAGGGCTTGAATTTTCCCAACGGCATTTTGACTTGGGACCAAGGCGTGTTGATCACTGCTGCGCCAGAGATCCTCTATTTGGAGGACACCAACAACGATGGACAGGCGGATCTTCGCGAGGTCTGGTTTTCTGGTTTTAATGAAGGCAATCAACAACTGCGAGTCAACGGCTTGCGCTGGGGCTTGGACGGTTGGGTCTATTGTGCCAATGGCGGCCATCACGCGGGGCATGGAACCGAGACTCAAGTGTTGTCAGTGAAGACCGGCAATCTATTGACCATCGGAAGCCGCGACTTCCGGTTCCATCCCACAACCCGTGAAATGCAAATCGAGTCCGGGCCATCGCAATTCGGTCGCAATCGAGATGCGTGGGGACATTGGTTCGGAACACAAAATTCGAACCCCTTGTGGCAGTATGTGATTCCCGATCGATATCTACAACGCAATCCGTATGTGCCGGCTCCATCGCCGATTCGTCATGTAGTTGGTTCGGGTAGCCCACCGGTGTTTCCGGCATCTCCGCCTGAAAAGCGATATCACAGCTACGATCAATCGGGACGCTTCACTTCGGCATGTGGCGGCATGATCTACAACGACCAGTGGTTGTTCGGCCAAAGTCATGAAGCCCACGGTTTCACGTGCGAGCCCTTTCACAACTTGGTGCAGCATCATGTATTGTCCGATGCGGGGCCCAGTTACACGTCGCGGCGAAGCCCTGGCGAAGAATTGCATGATTTCTTCGCCAGCGAGGATCGTTGGTGTCGGCCCGTGATGGCGCGAACTGGACCCGACGGCGCCTTGTGGGTCGCGGACATGTATCGCTACATGATCGAACATCCCGATTGGTTGACGCCCGAAGGTCGAGCGGAGTTGCTGCCCCATTACCGATTGGGCGAAGACAAGGGTCGGATCTATCGGGTCGTTCGAGTCGATGCGCCACGACAAGCTCTTCCGTTGCTGGACTCTCTATCGCTTAAGGACTTGGTGAAGGCGTTGGACTCGCCAAACGATTGGCAGCGAGACAAAGCGCAGCAGTTACTCGATCGACGAGAGCGTTCCGCTGCGGTGCCTCAATTGGTTCGTTTAGCCCACGACGGGAACCATCCAGAAGCAAGAGTTCAAGCGTTGTGTTTGTTGCAGTCTTGGGAGGCAGTATCTGAATCGACGCTGGTTGCATCCCTGCGCGATCCCCACCCACGAGTTCGCGAAAATGCAATCAAAATTGCAGAGACATTTTCAAATGCAGAGATCATCCGGGAGGTGACTCGCCTGAAAGATGATTCGGACGCCAAGGTCCGTTTCCAACTAGCATTGTCTTGTGGTCAGTGGATCGACACATCGGCAGGTGAGGCGTTGGCAGCGATTGCTCAGCAAGACTATCAAGATCCGTTGGTCGTTGCAGCCATCATGAGTTCAGCCGTGCCACATCAAGACGTCTTTGCCCGACGAGTTTTGTCGGGTGACCGTCAAGTCTTGGCGGCGTTTCGCGAGCCATTGCTGCGGCATTCGTTGACCAGCAAAAACCCGCAAGCGATCGCTTGGATGCTGCAAGATGCGCTGCGAGGATCGTTCGCCGAACAATGTCGCCAACTGGCCGATTTTGTTGTTGCTGTCCAACGCTTGAACCTTGGCTTGGCCCAACTAAAAGAAGAGCTGCCCAATTCGCAGCTCGCCGATTTGATCGCTGCCGCCGAAGCGGTCATCGCTGAGGCTCGCGGCCAAGTCGAGTCTTCCGCGGTGACGACCGAAGATCCATTACCCGCAGCGATCTTGTTGACACGATTTGTCGAAGATCGTCACCGGGCCGTGCAGGTCTTGGGGCAAGCATTAACGCCGCAGGTCGACGGACAAGTACAAACCGAAGTGATTCGGCACATCGCCGCCAGTGCCGCCGAAAACGCACCAACCGTTTTTGGGCAAGCTTGGGACGGACTGAGCCCGACTTTGCGTTCGCAAGTCCTTGATGCGTGGTTGAGTCGCGTCGAGTGGACTAGGGATTTGGTAACCCGAATCGCGTCGGGGGAAGTACCCGCCAATAGTTTGGACTTGGCCCAGCGCACCCAATTGCTCCAACATCGTGACACTTGGGTCGTCGAACAAGCCAACCAACTTTATCGACGCGAGTTTGAACCAAAACAGGCGTTGCTCAAGTATCGCGAGTCTTTGGAGTTGGCTGGAGACATCGAACGTGGTCGCGCGGTGTACGTGACGTCGTGTGCAACATGTCATCGGCGCGGCGATTTAGGTGCCGATGTGGGGCCGAACTTGGCGACGGTCATAGGCCATTCCCCCGAGAAGTTGTTGGCAAATATTCTGGACCCGAACGCGGACATTCAGCCCGGCTACCAATCGTTCGCTTGTTTGTTGAACACGGGTGAAGTCTTGACCGGTGTTTTGTCCGCCGAGTCGGCGCATAGCTTGACATTGACGCAAGCCAATGGCACATCGCGAACCATCCTACGAAGCGAAATCGAGCAATTGGGGGGCACGGGTGTTTCGCTGATGCCCGAAGGCTTCGAACAAACCATCACACCAACCGCCATGGCCGATCTTTTGGCCTTCCTCAAATCTCCAATTCCTAAGTAGGTCACCGCTTGTGGGTCGCCAGTCCGCTGGCGGCCAGCGGGTATTAGGTCTGGACCCCTTCATTCAGTCGTCGTGAGGAAACACCACGCCACACAATACAAACAACTTAGTAACGAATCTGGAGTACCAGTTAAACGCGATCGTAAATCGCACGGAGAACGGCCTAGAACGAATATGTCTATTTGCGTCCGCAACGCGTCGGCATGTCATTAAGACGGCACGCGTCTACCAGGACTTCAGCGGTCTCAACCTATTCGATGAATCAACCAATGATGGAAGCAATGTCCCAAGGAAAGCCTAATGCGACTTGGCTGGAGGACCGTTGGATTGACTCGGGCCCGCACGCGACGGGCGGTAACTGGGCGTTTGAGGTATTCGGACTTTTTTTGAGGTTCGACTCTAGCCCAACCGATTGCGTATTTGTGCCTGCAAGTCGCTCTGCATCAAACCCAGTTGGTCCAAATCCAACTCGGCCAGCGTCGTCTCGTCCAACGGCGGCTGGTTCAACAAGCTGCGAAGTGTTTGGATTGTTCGGATTCGTTCGTCCGCGCGCCCCTCAACGCGTCCCTCAACGCGGCCCTCAACTCGTCCCTCAACGCGGCCTTCAATGCGGCCCTTGCGCTCACTTTCTTCTCGGGCCGCCGCTTCGGCTGCCAAACGAGTGTTTTCGTCCAGTTCCAACTTCAAGCGAGCTTGATAGTATCGACGTTGTTCAGGTTGGCGAGAAATCATCTCGAGAACTCCTAAAGCTTCCGTAAAGATTGGTGATGGCAAGCGCTTTTGAACCGCTTCTACCGATTGCCCTTGGGCTTGGCAAAAGAAATCCATCCACTGCTCCAACGGATCGACCACCACCCCTTCATTATCGCTTGGACGACCATACTTTGGCAACTCCAGTGTGTTGATTTCCAAGCATTCGGTCAATTCGAGCCCCAGATCGGTACGCAGACGAAATTGATGATGGAAAGCCGTTCGGACCGGGAACAAAATTCCCTTGAGCAAACAAATCCCAATCGACGGCCGGAGCTGATGATAACTGTCCCCTTTCCCGATCTGTTCAATCAATTGCGTGGCAACATAATACGTTAGCCGCTCGGGCAACCACGCTGGGACGGTGCGTTGGACCTCGATGTTGAACCGTCGCCCCATTCGATCCTCGGCCAAGATGTCCAAGATCGCTAGTTTATCATCTTCAAACTGCTGAGGAAGAATCGGGTTCAGGTACTCGACCGCGACGATCGGAACCGCCGGTCGCATCACCGAATTGAGAAAGTGGATGGTCAACTGCGGGTGCTCGGGGTTGCCCAGCAACATCTTGCAAGCAAAGTCGACTGTTGGATCAATATCAATCATAAGCCCTCCAGGCAAGATATCGAAAAGTTGACGTCGAATCGTTAGCATTGTAGCATCACAACAGCCAAGAAGTCGTGCTTCCGCCGGAGTGAATCCGACGGAGAGAGGGCTGGCGGGTCACAATGGCAGCGGGTTATGATTCGAGCGATGCGTGTAGCTGGCAGAGTGCCGACTGTGAAACGATTCATACGGGAAGAAAATTGTCTTGGAAAATCGGCCGCCTGACGAAGAGGGAGAGCGCCCCGAGCCAGACTGGGCGACTGCTGACTCCACCGAACGCCTCGCGGAAACCGGCGAGGGCGAGGGCGATCCGAATTTCCCGGACTTGAAAAACCTGCACGAACCCGATGGTTTGAACGTCGAGACCGTGATTGGTTCGAACGGATTGATCGCGCGGCGGTTGAAGCAGTACGAGAGTCGTCCGCAGCAATTGGCAATGGCGGATGCGGTCCAAGCGGCCATCACGGCTGAACAACATCTGGTCGTCGAGGCTGGCACGGGCGTCGGCAAAAGTTTTGGCTATCTGGTGCCGGCGATCTTGGCGATTACGGACCAAGAGTTCCGCAGTGGCAAAAGCCGCAAGACCGACCAAGAGAGAAACGGTCGAGTGGTGATCTCGACGCATACGATCAGCTTGCAGGAACAGCTGATTCAAAAAGACTTGCCTTTTCTCAACAGCATCTTGCCCCGCGAATTCTCCGCCGTGTTGGTCAAAGGACGCGGAAACTACATCAGTTTGCGGCGTCTGGACCAAGCGATCAATCGCTCGGGATCGTTATTCGTGTATCAAACGGACTTGGTCGAACTGGGCAAGATCCGCGAATGGTCCAAAACGACGACCGATGGCTCCTTGTCGGATTTGTCGTTCAAGCCCAGTCCCGCCGTGTGGGAAGAAGTGGCCAGTGACGGCAGCAATTGTCTTGGGCGGAAGTGTCCCACTTACGAAAAGTGCTTTTACTTTCAGGCTCGTCGCCGAGCGGCTCAAGCGCAAGTCTTGGTCGTCAATCACGCGTTGTTCTTCACCGACTTGGCTTTGCGTAGCGAAGGCGGCAGCTTTCTTCCGAATTACGATGCGGTAATCCTGGATGAAGCGCACACGATGGAGGCTGTGGCAGCCGATCACTTGGGGTTGGGGGTCACTAGTGGCCAAGTCTCGTACCGGCTGCAGCGACTTTACAACTCGCGGGCGAATAAAGGTTTGTTGGTCGAACACGATCTGGTCAATCTGCAACAAGAAGTGCTCCGAATTCAAGACACAGCGGAGACACTCTTTGAACGCTGCCTGGATTGGTATCGCGAGCATCAAGCAACAAACCCCCATGGAAATCACGCCAAGCAAGAGGTGGCTGGTACCGCATCGACCTATGGCTCATTCGGTGATTTGCAGGCTGGTTCTCGCCGCGTGCGTGAAGCCAATATCGTCGAGAACCGCTTGTCGGGTCAACTCAAGAAATTGGCCGGCAAATTGCAGGACGTCGCCGAGGACGCCAAAGATGCGTCCATCAAAAAGAATTTTGAATCGGCGGCCGAGGGACTTGTGTTCTTGGCCGATCGATTGCACCAATGGTGCGATCAGTCCGACGAAAATTTTGTGTATTGGTTGGAGGCCAGGAAGCGGCGGACTGGTTGGTTGACCGCGTTGATGGCGGCCCCGATCGATGTGGGGCGGATTCTGCGGCGAACGTTGTTTGCCAAAACGCCGTCGGTCGTGATGACCAGTGCCACGTTGGCGACCGCTGCGGAACACGGTTCAGGAACGGCATCATTTGACTTTTTCAGCTCGCGAATTGGTTTGTTGGATGCGAAACAGCTACATTTGGGTAGCCCCTTCCTCTATGCGGAACAGGCCGAGTTGATTGTCGCGTACGACATGCCGCCGCCGGACGCTCGCGACCTGTACGACAAAGCCTGTTTCAAGGCCGCGTGTCACTGGATTGCGAAACACGGCGGCCACTCGTTTATCTTGTTCACTTCCTATTCGGCGCTGACAAAAATGCAGCGTCAACTGGAGCCGTGGCTGCGCGAACGCGGTTGGTTGCTGTATTCGCAGGCCGACGGCGTGCCACGCACACGATTGGTGGAAGAATTCCGCGCGAATCCCCAAGGTGTGTTGCTGGGCACCGATAGTTTTTGGCAGGGGGTTGATGTCCCGGGTTCCGCATTGACCAACGTCATGATTCCGAAGCTGCCGTTTAGTGTGCCTGATCATCCGTTGCTGGAGGCTCGGTTGGAGGCAATCCGTCAGGCGGGAGGCAACCCATTCAACTCGTATCAACTGCCCGAGGCGGTCATTAAATTCAAACAGGGCTTCGGGCGACTGATTCGCACGGCCTACGACTATGGACAGGTCGTGGTTCTGGATTCGCGGATTGTTAGCAAGTACTATGGGCGTCTGTTCCTGGAGTCCCTGCCGGACGTTCCGATTCGCAAGGTGAGTATCCTCGAGTGGTCCTGAACATTGCCGGTCTTAGGCAGCTTTGCCACTGCGACCGGCTCGATAGATGGCTGGGTTCATGGTCGGATCGTTATACATCTTGCATTGGCGATAGGTGCGATGTCGCTTGCTTCCGGAGTAAATATCGGCCAGTAGGTTCGCGAGGGCCGCGGCCAGTTCCACGTGCTGGATTTCGCAGATTTGAAGTTTCTGACTGACTTTGGCTCGATGTTCGGCCGTCGCATCGTTCCGCGCCATTTCTTCTCGGAGATGGTAGAGTCGCAACGAAAGAATGCTGAGCCGATCGACCGTTGAACCGGGCGTTTCCGTATTCATGATCGCCGTGTCTTGCGGATGAATATTCTGAGCTTCAAGGTACTGTGAAAGCCAGTCGTCGGTGCGTTCGATCCAGTCGTTTCGTTGTTGGTTGTAGCGATCGATTGCCCGTTTGACTTGGGCGATTTGGGTGTCGGTCGCGGATGGGGAACGAGCGAGATCTTCTTCGTGCCACAGCAGGTAATTGTAGCTGTGTTGGCGGCAAACCACCTCCAAGAAGCCCAGATTGCCAATCAAGCCGCGACAGAATCGGCTTTCGGAATCGTGACTTGAGGGCGGAAGTTCGCGGCGGACGCTCGCGGCGACTTCATGGACCGGTTGGCTAAGTTCGATCGGCGATTGATGCCAGGCGGCCACGGTTTCGGATTGTAGTTTGACAACTTGATCGACGATGGACTGGAACATGACGCGGCATCCGAGCAAATAGGTGGCTTCAGGGAACTCCTTTTCCCGAGCAAGCGTTCTAGACGGATGCGGGATTGCGAGCAAGATCAATTCGCCCGACCGAAGCGGCCCAACCCGAGGTCGGTAACGAGTCGTGGGCGGCTCGGGGCCATTTTTCGTGGAGGTCAGGGGCAAAACTTCCGATAACCCGCGAACCGCACTTGGCAGGTCCCGCTCTCAAAGGATGGACGACGGTCGGTGGGACCGCAAATGGCCATCCGAACAAGCGAGTTTGGCGGGCCAGTTCGAAAACCTTGCGCTCTGACGAGGCGTGATTCGCGCATTTTGGGATTGCAGCCTGTAACCGGACGGTTATACTCTGCGGCTCGATGCTGGCCGCGTCCGCGTGGTTCAATCGGAGCATGAACGCCAGTGTAGCTCAGTTGGTAGAGCAGCTGATTTGTAATCAGCCGGTCGTGGGTTCGAATCCCTTCGCTGGCTCTTGCGGGAAGATTGAAGCGTTAATCGGAGACTCCGAGGTGGCGGGCAGGCCGAAAAACGCTGCTTCGGCCCTTGGAGAAACCGGGGCCGTTCACTATCCTTTAGGGTTTCCCGGAATCCTGGTGGATCGTTTTGCGGCAGTCAGAGGCTGATCCATCAGGAAAATTCCTGATCGGGGGGATACCAAAGTGGACAACTGGGACAGACTGTAAATCTGTTGTCTTCGGACTTCGCAGGTTCGAATCCTGCTCCCCCCACTATCTGCGGGCTACTGCCTGCGGGTGTAGCTCAATGGTAGAGCAACAGCCTTCCAAGCTGAAGACGAGGGTTCGATTCCCTTCACCCGCTTCGCCGGCGAACTGGTTCGTTGCCAGGCTTCGTAGGGGGTTTGACAAAACGACCGGAGATTGCCAAGCTAGGCTGCTGTAGCTCAGTGGTAGAGCACTTCCTTGGTAAGGAAGAGGTCATGGGTTCAAGTCCCATCAGCAGCTTTGGGCTCCATGTTTGGGTCGGTCGATAGGCTCGATTGTTCGGGCATGTCGCTGGTCCTGGGTGGTAGCCTACGGATGCTGATGCTTGTTTGGGCATCGTTTCCGCATGATCGAATGAACGGGGTTTTGGAGTTGTGTCGGGGTGGGTGATCGAATTTTTTTTGGAATCGTGTAACGGTAGGGAAAACTAATGGCCAAGGCGGAATTTGTTCGTAACAAACCTCACGTGAATGTTGGGACCATCGGTCATATTGACCACGGCAAGACTACAACGACTGGCGCGATCCTGGCGGTCCAGGCGGCAAAAGGTTTGGCTCAGCGCAAGGAATACTCGGAAATCGCCAAGGGTGGAACGGTTCGCGACTCCACCAAGACGGTGACGATTGCGGTGGCTCACGTCGAGTACGAAACCGTCAAGCGTCACTACGCTCACATCGACTGCCCGGGTCACGCCGACTTTATCAAGAACATGATTACTGGTGCCGCTCAGATGGACGGTGCCATTCTCGTGGTTTCGGCCGCTGACGGCCCGATGCCACAGACCAAAGAGCACGTGTTGTTGGCCAAGCAGGTGGACGTTCCGGCGTTGGTTGTCTTTTTGAACAAGTGCGACTTGGTCGAAGACGAAGAGCTGTTGGAATTGGTCGAGATGGAAATTCGCGACCTGCTGAGCAAGTACGACTTCGACGGCGACAATGCCGTGATCGTGCGCGGCAGTGCTTTGCCGGCTTATCAAAACCCTTCTGACCCAACTGCCAGCAAGTGCATTTCGGACTTGATGGACGCGATTGACGCCAACATTCCTGAGCCGATTCGTGAAGACGACAAGCCATTTTTGATGGCGATTGAAGACGTCTTCTCGATTGAAGGTCGCGGAACCGTGGCGACCGGTCGTATCGAACGGGGTGTGGTCAAGGTTGGCGACGAAGTTCAGATCATCGGTTTGTCCGAAGAATCGCCAAAGACCATCTGCACTGGCGTGGAAATGTTCCGCAAGAGCATGCCAGAAGGCCGTGCAGGCGACAACGTGGGTTGTTTGCTTCGCGGTGTCAAGCGTGACGACATCCAACGTGGCCAGGTATTGGCCAAGCCAGGTAGCATCACGCCTCACACGAAGTTTGAAGCCGAAGTGTACTGCTTGAGCAAAGATGAGGGTGGTCGCCACACTCCGTTCTTTAGCGGATATCGCCCACAGTTCTTCTTCCGTACGACCGACGTGACTGGCACAGCCGATTTGGTTGGTGCTGAAATGTGCATGCCTGGCGATAACATTCGGATGGCTGTGGAATTGCACAAGGGCGTTGCGATTGACGAAGGCGTTCGCTTTGCGATTCGCGAAGGTGGCAAGACGGTAGGTTCGGGCGTCGTCACTAAGATCGTGAAGTAGTAAGAATCTGGGGCATTTGCCCTCGATTCAGAGAAGGTACCCGGAACGCAAGGAAACGCCTGTGTTGGTTTCCTTGCGTTCTAGTTTAGGGGTGTAGCTCAATTGGTAGAGCACTGGTTTCCAAAACCAGCGGTTGCGGGTTCGAGTCCCTCCGCCCCTGCTCGAGATGGCGTGGATAAGTTCTGTTCAAGGAAATGGTCGATGAGTTCAATGGCGAAACCTAAGGATGGGGATGAGTCAGTGATGTCGCAGATCACCTCGGCGATGTTGTCGACCTCGGTGTTCAAACCAAACCAAGGTCGGGTCGTCCGACAGGTGACCTTCTTTGCGATGTGGCTGCTGTTGGGCTTGGCGGTATGGCTTGTTGCGACTTACTTGCTGGACTGGTTCCGCGGCGGGGAAATGGCGAGTTACCTTTCGGCTTTTGCGGTCGGTGCCCTCGCCTTTTGGATGGCTTACCGCTCGGTAAACATTCCTTCGTTCACTGATTTTTTGATCGGCGTCGAAGCGGAAATGCGGAAGGTCACGTGGCCGACGAGAAAAGAATTGATTGCAGGTGCTGCGGTTGTTCTGTTTGTGGTTGTTTCGTTGGCAGTGCTGATGTTTGGATTTGACTTGATCTGGACCGCGATTTTCACGCGGCTGGGCGTTCGCTAGTTCTTGGCTTTGAATTGCAGGTTGGATTGAGTATGGACGAAGAGAGAGACTTGTCGGATATCGAGGTTTCGCTCCCTGCCGAAGCCGTGGACGATGACGGGGTGTCGCAATCGTCGGTCGATGGCAACTCGGACGAACCGAACCTGGCCGGCGACGACTCGATCGGCGATAGCGACGAGACGGTCTCGGCCGAAATGGAACATTTTGAAGACGACGATGACGACCTACCTCCGGTCGACGACGATGCGGTTCCGGTTGACCCGGGCGCGTTGGAGAAGCGTTGGTACATCCTGAAAGCCCAAGTCAATCGCGAAACTTCCGTGTGCGACACATTGCGTCGCCGAGTGCAGCGATTTGGACTGAGCGGGTATTTTGGGGAAATGCTGGTCCCGACCGAAGACGTACGTGAGTTCACCAAGGCCGGTAAGTCCCGAATCGTAAAGCGGAAACTTTACCCAGGCTACATCATGGTCAACATGGCCTTGACGGAAGAGTCGTGGTGGTTGGTTCGCGACACGGCGGGCATCGGAGACTTCACCAGCATGGGTGGCAAGCCGACTCCGTTAGGGCAAGCGGAAATCGAAAAGATCTTGAAGGCGTCGCGACCGCTGGAGCCGGAAGAAGGCGGCAAGAAAGACGATATCAAGACCTCGATCAAGCAGAAAGTTGGCGACAAAGTCCGAGTAAAAGACGGAAACTTCGAAAACTTTGAGGGCGATGTATCGGCCATTGATGAGCGAAACGGACGAGTGACGGTGCTCATCAACATATTTGGACGGCTCAACCCCGTCGAACTAGATCATTGGCAAGTTGAGAGCTTTTGATATCACTTAGGGCAGTTTTTTTGCGTGTTTTGCAAAAAATGGGGCCGGGGAAGTTGTCAAGAAAAAAAAAGTAGCTACATTATGCCCCTCCGCTGACGGACGAACAAAGGGTTCGGTCGTCGGTCGGGAGGTTGCGAAAGTGAACAGTCGAGTCAAAGATGGCGAAGCAGTTAGTTGGACAAGGCAAGTTTCAAGTTCCTGGCGGGCAGGCCACTCCGGCCCCTCCGGTTGGTACTTCATTGGGTAAATTCGGCATCAACTTGGGGCAGTTTGTGTCCCAGTTCAACGAAGCCACCCGAGAGTACAACGGGATGCCGATCCCGGTGGTGGTCAATTGCTACAATGACCGAACTTTTGACTTTATCCTAAAGAGCCCTCCAGCTGCCGCCTTGCTGAAAAAGGCTGCGGGCATCGTGAGCGGTTCGGGGGTGCCAAACGTCACCAAGGTTGGCAAGGTCACGATGGCGCATGTCGACGCCATCTGCGAGCAAAAGATGAAAGATCTGAACGCGCGCGATTTGGAGCATGCTCGCCGAATGATCATGGGCACCGCCCGGAGCATGGGCATCGAAATCGAAGGCTAATGCCGATTGAAGTCGCGGGCAGAACGCGGAATTTTTTGTTCCGCAAGTGTGTACAATTTGAGCAAGTCAATAACCGTTTGAACCGCCACTGGCGGGAGGTGAATCATGGCAAAATCGTCGAAGCGTTATCGCGCTCTGATCGGAAAAGTTCCTGCGCAACCGGTGGCATTGGGCCAAGCGGTCGACATTCTCAAGAATTTTGGAACGACGAAGTTCGACCAAACCGTTGAGATTCACATGAAGCTAGCGATCGATCCGGCTCAAGCGGACCAGATCGTTCGAGGTTCTTTGGTGCTGCCTCACGGTATCGGCAAATCTCAGCGAGTGGTGGTGTTTGCCAAAGGCCCTTTGGCTGCGGCAGCGACAGAAGCGGGTGCCGACGAGGTCGGTCAAGAAGAGTTGGCCAAGCGAATCTCAGGCGGCTGGATGGATTTTGATGTCTGCATCGCCACCCCTGACATGATGGGCATGGTTGGTCCTTTGGGTCGTTTCTTGGGCCCGCGGAACCTGATGCCCAGTCCTCGTGCTGGCACGGTGACGATGGACGTGGCCAAGACGGTCCGCGAGTACAAGGCGGGCAAGGTCGAGTTCCGCAACGACAAGGGCGGCAATGTCCACGCAGTCGTGGGCAAAGTTAGTTTTTCTGCGGAACAATTGCGAGACAATGTCCAAGCCTTTTTGGATTTCGTGGTTTCGCTGAAGCCGATGGCCGTCAAGGCGAACTTTGTGCGGACCGTCACTTTAGCGGCGACGATGAGCCCTGGGATCAAGATCTCGGCTTAGTTGTTTTGATCGCAGCAGTTGTGATAGAAAATTGGTAATTGGGTTTCGATTGACAAAAGCGGTGATGTTAACATGAGCAAGCAAGTGAAAGAGTTGATCACAAGCGAGATCAAGGAACGGTTGGGCAGCGTTGCGGATTGCTTGGTCGTCAATGTGGTGGGAATGAACGCCATCAAAACGACCAACCTGCGCAAAGCCCTGCGGACCCGAAACATTTCCGTGGTGGTTGTCAAGAACAACTTGGCGCGAAGAGCCACGGAAGGGACTTCGCTGCATCCGGCATTTATTGACCTGAAGGGCTCGTCGGCAGTCGTCTACGGCAGCGAAGACTTCGTCAGCTTGGTCAAGGCCATTGTCGAGATTCAAGCTCAGGAAAAAGACTTTCCTGGATTTGAGACCCGCGGCGGCGTGATGGACGGCGAAGTGTTGAATTCGAGCAAAGTCAAGGAAATTGCCAAGTGGCCAAATCGGCGGGAGCAGTTGGCGATGTTGGTTGGACAGATTCTGGGCCCCGGAGCGAAACTGGCTGCACAGCTCAAGGGACCTGGAGGCAAGTTGGCTGGGCAGATCAAAAAGCTGGCAGGCGAAGAGTAAATATCGACATCTTCCGGCTTTGTAGGCCGGAGGGTCGTTGGGTTTGTAAATTAGGTCAATTCATGGTCGGGGAGTTGTGCTGCTGATTCGCGTTGCTGGATTGGCCTTGGTACAACGCCTTTTTTGTCGAGAAGGATAGAGAACGTCATGTCCGAAAGTGCTGTATTAGAAGTGTCTGCTGAGTTGAAGACTTTGGGCGATAAGATTGCCGAGTTGACTTTGAAGCAAGCTAAAGAATTGAGCGACTATTTGAAGGACGCTCATGGTATCGAAGCGGCTGCTGGGGGTGCGGTTATGATGGCTCCAGCTGCAACTGGCGCTGCTCCCGTTGCCGAGCAGACCGAGTTTGATGTGATTTTGACCAGCTTTGGCGACAAGAAGCTTGACGTTGTTAAGGTCGTCAAGAACTTGACCGGCGCTTCGCTGATGGACGCCAAGAAGTTGGTGGAAAGCGTTCCTGCCAAGATCAAGGAAGGCGTTGAGAAGGCCGAAGCGGCCAAGATCAAGGCCGAATTGGAAGCTGCTGGCGGCTCCGTCGAAGTCAAGTAACTCGCAGACTGACCATGAATTGCGAATTTCCGGCGGGTCCATTGGCCTGCCGGAATTACTCGCCGTTTAGGTCAAGGTCGTGTAGACAGCTAAGGCGAATTGCCTTAAACTGACGGGTTGTCTTGCGGTCGGGATGACCGTTGGTCGGGTCGAGCGGTCGGTAATCGTGGCGCGGTGGAGCTTCTTCGAGGGTTGACCCGGGGATGCGTGTTGGGTTACCGTTAACTCGTTGCGGATGGTTTCTTGCGGGTGAATTCTTTGACGGATTGCACCGGAATCCTGCGTTTAATGCGGTCCAGCGTTGGCGTTGAAGCTGCGTCGTGGCGTCGACAGATGACGTCTGGCGGGTTTTGTGTCGACGGATGGCGTTTGTTCTATTGTTGGGATAATCGAGCTCTGAACCAATCCTCAACTATCCGAGTCTATAGCGATCGGATGGCACCGTGCCCACAATTTAATTTCTCCTCCCGTTTGTGTGTTTTTTTTCTAAATCGGCTGAATCGGAGATTTTTAGCTCTGGGAATTTGGGTGAATGTAACTGCGCGAATGTCGCAGGAGATTTGCGCGGCTTCCAGTGTTGGATCTCTAGGTCGGACATTAGGCGAAGGTCGCGAACCTCGCAAGAACGGATTTCCCAGATTGACCGAAGCGGCGCTTCAATTTGGGATCGGATAGTGGTTGCAGGGGCAATTGAAGTTTTTTCGGAGAAGGCGAAGTAATGGCAACATCAGCACAACGACGTTTGAGTCCAACCTCGGCGCGGCGATTTGGCTCGGGGATTGAATATCCATCCCCACCGGACCTGAGCTGCATTCAGACCAACGCCTATCGCGCGTTTTTGCAGGCGGAAGTTCCGTTTGACAAGCGAAAAGATCAAGGGTTGGAGGGTGTGCTCCGAGAGATTTTCCCAATTGTCAGCTACGACGGCAATATCCAATTGGATTACGTTCGTTATGAATTGGGCAAGCCTCGTTACACTCCGGAAGAGTGTCGCTACCTTCGCTTGACTTACGGCATGCCGTTCCGAGTTTGGCTGCGGTTGAACAAAGAGCAGCCGATCGAAGAAGAAGTTTATTTGGGTGACATCCCGGTGATGCTGGGTGGTGGCGAGTTCATCATCAACGGTGCTGAACGTGTCGTGGTTAGCCAATTGCATCGCAGTCCCGGAATCGACTTTGTAATGGAGTCGGATGGAACGAGCGAGCGAGAGTATCCCAGTTGCCGCGTGATCCCAGAACGCGGAAGTTGGATTGAGATCAATATCACCAAGAAGGACTCGATGACGGTCCGAATTGATCAAAGTAGCAAGTTCTCGGTGGTGACCCTATTGCGGGCGATGGATCCGGCTTATTCGGAAAACTGCGATGTCTTGCGGGCCTTCTACGAACCGACGACGGTAAAGGTGTCGGACAAAAAGAACATCGTCAAGATTGTCGACAAAATTTCGGTCGACGATGTGGTCTATCCGCAAGGCACCAAGCAGGCCGGCGAGCTGATCGTCGAAGCCGGACGGAAGATCTCACAAGCGGTTGCGGACGTCATTTCCGCGAGTGGCGTCAAGCAAATTGACGTCATCGACGTGCCAAAGAACTCGTTGCTGTTGAATTCGTTGGCTGAAGACAACACCACCAGCCATGAAGAGGCGTTGATGCGAATCTATCAACGCCTGCGTCCCGGCAACCCACCGAGCCTGGAACGCGCACGAACGTTGTTTGAGGAAAAGTTCTATGACTCGAATCGGTATCGTTTAGGTCGAGTTGGGCGTTTCCGAATCAATCGCAAGTTGGGATTGGGAATCTCGGAAAAAGAGCAGACGCTCAAGCCGGTGGATATCCTGGCTAGCATGAAGTACGTCATCGAGTTAGCGACTCGCGGTGGAAACGCCCAGATCGATGACATCGACCACTTGGGAAATCGTCGGCTGCGAACCATTGACGAATTGGCGTGTGATGAAATCCGCAAAGGATTTTTGAAGCTGGCCCGTACCGTGAAGGAACGCATGAGCCTGAAGGACCAGGAGGATATGACTCCACGGGTTTTGGTGAATCCGAAGAGTGTGTCGGCGGCGATCGAATATTTCTTCGGCCGCGGTGAATTGAGCCAAGTCGTCGACCAGACGAACCCATTGAGTCAGTTGACGCACGAACGTCGTCTGTCGGCGTTGGGACCTGGCGGTTTGAATCGCAAGCGAGCTGGTTTTGAAGTTCGCGACGTGCATATTTCCCACTACGGTCGAATTTGCCCGATCGAGACGCCGGAAGGTGCCAACATCGGCCTGATCACCTCGATGGCCATGTATGCCGGTGTGGACGACTATGGATTTTTGGTGACTCCGTATCGCATCCTCAAGAATGGTCGTTTGACGAACGACTTCGAGTTCCTCCGCGCGGATCAAGAGCGGAATGTGTATGTGGCCCCTGCCGATACGCGACACGAAGACGGTTTGATGATCGGCGAGAAGCAAATGGGCGGCGCAATCGTAGCTCGGTTTGGCGGTGACTTCCAAATGGTGCCCCCCGACGAAGTTCAATACATGGACGTAGCCCCGAATCAAATGGTTGGCGTTTCGGCCAGTTTGATTCCGTTCTTGGAACATGATGACGCCAACCGTGCGTTGATGGGTTCCAACATGCAGCGCCAAGCGGTGCCGTTGTTGGTCACGGAACCGCCGATCGTGGGAACGGGCGTGGAGCGCTCGGTGGCAGAGAACTCGGCGATGGTGGTGCGGGCGCGGCGGGCCGGGAAGGTGACTTTTGTCGATGCCAAGCGGATTGAGATCGGCGCCGACATCTACCAAATGAAAAAGTACGTCGGCTTGAATGAACGGACCTGCCAGAATCAACGGCCGATCGTGAATCTTGGCGATAAGGTTGCGAAAGGCCAAGTCATCGCCGACGGGGCCGCGACATACAAAGGTGAGTTGGCGTTGGGGCGCAATCTGTTGGTCGGCTTCATGTCGTTCGACGGTTTCAATTTTGAAGATGCGATCATTCTCAGCGAAGAACTGGTCAAGTCCGATGCCTTGACCTCGATTCACATCGAAGAGTTTGACTGTGAGATTCGGGAAACGAAACTGGGCCGCGAAGAGTTCACGCGCGACATCCCGAGTGTCAGCGACAAGGCTCTACGGAACTTGGATGAAAATGGTGTGATTCGAGTTGGAACTTTTGTGCGTCCCGGTGACATCCTAGTCGGCAAGATTTCGCCGAAGAACAAGACCGAACTGACACCAGAAGAAAAGTTATTGTACGCCATCTTTGGTCGTGCGGGTGAAGACGTCAAGAACGATTCGCTGGAAGTGTCGTCGGGCATTGAAGGCATTGTGATTGAAACCCAGCGATTTGCGCGGCGAACCAGCTTGACGGAAGAAGAGCAAAAGGTGTTCGACCAAGATCTCAAGGCCGTCGAGGCCGCTGGGAATCAAACCGTCGTGCGCGCCTTTTTGGAAATGTGCAACTCCATTTCGGACGCCGTTGGCAAGCCGGTTACGGACGAAGACGGAATCGTGTTGAACGACACGCAGGACATCAAGTTCTTGGCGGAGAAGGCCGCGACATTCCGTTTAGACGGTGTGACCGATAGCCTGAAGAGCGAAGAGAAAATCAAGCGTGCTACGGACCTGTACAAGGAACTACAACCGTTGGTCGAACGGGCTATTGATCTTCGCGACCAGAAGGTCAATAGCATGAACGCTGGCAATGAACTGCGCAGCGGCGTGTTGCAGATGGTCAAAGTTTACATCGCGACCAAACGAGTAATCGGGGTTGGCGATAAGATGGCAGGTCGACACGGGAACAAGGGTGTGATCTCGAAGATTTTGCCGGTCGAAGACATGCCCTTCTTGGAAGATGGGACCCCGTTGCAAATCATGCTCAATCCGTTGGGTGTTCCCAGCCGTATGAACGTGGGCCAGATTTTGGAAACGCACTTGGGTTGGGCGGGAGCCAAGTTGGGTTTCCAAGCATTGAGTCCGGTGTTCGACGGGGCACCTGAAAGCGAGATTCGCGATTGTTTGGAAGCTGCGGGTTTGCCGCGATCCGGTAAGGCTCGATTGTTCGATGGCCGAACGGGTGAGCCTTTGGGCCAGGACACGACGGTTGGCTACATCTACATGTTGAAGCTGCACCACTTGGTCGACGACAAGGTTCACGCTCGTAGCACGGGCCCTTACTCCTTGATCACCCAGCAGCCGTTGGGTGGAAAAGCCCGGTTCGGTGGCCAGCGGTTTGGCGAAATGGAAGTTTGGGCGTTGGAAGCTTATGGAGCGGCCTTCATCCTGCAGGAACTTTTGACGGTCAAGAGCGACGACGTCGAAGGGCGAACCAAGATTTACGAATCGATGGTCAAGGGCGAGAACACGTTGGAAGCTGGCACCCCCGCAAGCTTCGACGTGTTGACGAACGAGATTCGTGGCTTGGGGTTGAACATGCAGTTGGAGAAGCGACGTTAGTGTCGGCTTTGGTCCCATTGCGAGACATTTTTTGAGTGCGTTGGTTGAGTTTTCTGGCGAGGTCCGCCGGTAAACCAGTTCGAGTCAGTCATTTGCTGTAGGAGCAAATACCAGATGGCAATTGCCGACAGTTCGTACGATCGTGTCAATGATTATTCCTCGGTCAAGATCAGCTTGGCTCGTCCACAAGACATTCGAGCTTGGTCGTTTGGCGAGGTGAAGAAGCCCGAGACGATCAATTATCGAACCTATCGCCCTGAAAAGGACGGTTTATTTTGTGAGCGAATTTTTGGCCCTGAGAAGGACTGGGAATGCGCTTGCGGCAAGTACCGCGGCATGAAATACAAAGGCATGATTTGCGATCGCTGCGGCGTGAAGGTGACTCATTCTCGCGTTCGTCGCAAGCGCATGGGGCATATCGAATTGGCCGCGCCCGTGGTGCACATTTGGTTCTTCAAAGCGATGCCGAGCCGACTGGGCAACTTGCTGAACATGAAGACCACCAGTCTCGAGAAAGTGATCTATTTCCAGGACTATGTGGTGACCAATCCGGGTGAAACCGAATTGGAATTGCAGCAATTGCTAACCGAAGACGAATACCGGGACGCGCGCGCCAAATACGGCGAAAAAGCGTTTGAGGCAGAAATGGGCGCCGAAGCGGTCCGGAAATTACTGTGCAGTCTGAATTTGGTGAAGTTGTCCGAAGAGCTACGCGTCGAAATGGCCACGACCAACTCGAAGCAAAAGCGGAAAGACCTGACCAATCGCCTAAAGATTGTGGAATCGATTCGAGACAGTGAGAACCAACCGGAGTGGATGGTCTTGGATGTGATCCCAGTGATCCCTCCGGACCTTCGTCCGTTGGTTTTGTTGGACTCGGGCAACTTTGCGACGAGCGACTTGAATGACTTGTATCGCCGCATCATCAATCGCAACAACCGCCTCCGTAAATTGGTGGATTTGAACGCGCCTGAAGTGATTATTCGCAACGAAAAACGTATGTTGCAACAATCGGTGGACGCGCTGTTCGACAACAATCGCTGCAAGCGGCCGGTATTGGGCAGCAGCAACCGCCCGCTCAAGTCGTTGACCGACATGATCAAGGGCAAGCAAGGTCGGTTCCGCGAAAACCTGCTCGGCAAGCGCGTCGACTATTCGGGTCGTAGTGTGATTGTGGTGGGACCTCGGTTGAAATTGCATCAATGTGGTTTGCCAAAGAAGATTGCGCTCGAACTGTTCCAACCGTTTATCATTCGTCGCTTGAAAGAGAAGGGGCACGCGGACACGATCAAGAGCGCGAAGAAGATGCTCGATCGCAAGGACGAGGAAGTATGGGATATCTTGGAGCAGGTGATTCAAAATCACCCGGTGTTACTCAACCGAGCCCCGACGTTGCACCGTATGGGCATCCAGGCGTTTGAGCCAGTGTTGGTGGAAGGCAACGCGATCAATTTGCATCCGTTGGTTTGCCGCGGCTTTAATGCTGACTTTGACGGCGACCAAATGGCGGTGCACTTGCCTTTGTCCATCGAAGCGCAAATTGAAGCTCACACATTGATGATGTCGACCAACAACATCTTTGCGCCGTCCAACGGCAAGCCGATCATGTCACCGTCGCAAGACACCGTGATGGGTTGTTACTACATCACGACGGTCCTGCCGGACATGAAAGGCCAGGGCATGGTCTTCAGCAGCTTCGCCGAAGTCGAGATGGCGTATGCTCAGGGCGTCTTGGATTTGCATGCCGAGATCACTTACCGACTTCCCAAACACCAGCACAGCCGTGCCGGTGAGGATGATCGATCGGAAAAGCCGGGTGGGCGGATTCAGACCAGCTATGGTCGCATGTTGTTCAATCAAATCCTGGATCGCTCCATGGATTATTACAACTACACCATGAAGAGCAGCAATCTGTCGAACGTGATCTCTGACTGTTATCAACTGCTGGGTCGTCGCGCAACGATCAAATTGTTGGACGATATGAATCAGTTGGGTTTCCGCGAGAGCACTCGGAGCGGTTTGTCGTTTGCGACGGACGATCTGTTGACTCCACCGGAAAAAGAAGAGGTGATCGCCAGCGCCGACAAGGAAGTTGTGAAATTCCGCAAGCTGTACGAACGCGGTATCATCACGTCGAAAGAACGTTACAACAAAGTTCTGGAAGCGTGGACCAATGCTCGCGAAACCATCACGAACTCAATGATGGACGCCATGAAGACCGACTTCCGCGGTGGTGGTTATATCAATCCAGTGTTCCTAATGTCCGACTCGGGTGCTCGCGGTGGTCGCGAACAGATTCGCCAATTGGCGGGCATGCGGGGTTTGATGGCCAAGCCGAGCGGTGAGATCATCGAAACCCCGATCAAGGCCAACTTCCGCGAAGGCTTGAACGTGTTGGAGTACTTCTCTTCCACCCACGGTGCCCGAAAAGGCCTGGCGGATACGGCCTTGAAGACGGCGGACTCCGGGTACCTGACGCGAAAGTTGGCGGACGTCGCGCAGAACGTCGTGATCACGACTGAAGATTGCGGCACGAAGCAAGGGATCACGAAAGGTGTCGTTTATCGCGGTGAGCAAATCGAAGTTCGATTGGCGACGGCGATTACGGGCCGAGTTTCGTTGCACAATATCGTGAATCCTTTCACCGATGAGAGGATCGTTGGTGCGAATGAAATGATCACGGCGGAAGGGGCGCGAAAGATCGAACAAATCGGTTTGGAGCGCATCCAAGTTCGTAGTCCCATGACGTGCGAAGCGTCCTTGGGCTGTTGCCGTCGATGCTACGGCATGGACATGTCAACAGGTTCGATGGTGGAAGAAGGCATGGCCGTCGGGATCATTGCCGCTCAAAGCATCGGCGAACCGGGAACGCAGTTGACGATGCGAACCTTCCACTTCGGTGGTACGGCGACCATGGCCAACATCGAAAGTGAAGCGAAGGCTCGCCGAGGAGGTGTGGCGCGATTTGTACGCATGCACTTCGTCACCAACGAAGATGGCGAAAACATCGTGCTGACCCGCAACGGCGAAATCCATATTTTGGACGAGCGCGGACGCGAAGTCGAACAACACCGTGTTCCGGCTGGTGCGACGCTGCGTGTGACTGACGGCGGCAAAGTCAAAGTCGGCCAAGCGGTTTGCTCGTGGAATCCCTACTCGGTTCCGGTTTTGGCGGAAGTCTCTGGCAAGGTTCGATACGAAGACATCGTCGAAGGCGAAACGATGGCGATCGAAGACGACGGCTCCGGGACCGAACGCATGGTGATTGTCTCGCACAAAGGCGAGTTCTACCCACATGTGGTCATCGAAGATGAGAACGGCAAAGCCTTGGACGTCTATTACCTGCCGGAACGCGCCAATATCATGGTGAAAGACGGTAGCCAAATTAAGGCCGGTTCCAGTGTCGCTGAGTTGCCACGCGAGGCGACGGGACAATCGGATATTACGGGTGGTTTGCCGCGGGTCACGGAAATTTTCGAGGCTCGCAAACCAAAAGAACCAGCCGTCCTGTCCGAAGTGGATGGCGTGGTCGAAATCCAAGCCGAGAAACGACGTGGAAAACGAGCCATCATCGTTCGCAGCCCCGATGGAGGAGAAGTCGAGCACTTGGTGCCACCAGGCAAGCGGTTTTTGGTCCATTCGGGCGATCACGTCAAGGCTGGCCAATCGTTGATTGACGGTCCATTGGTGCCACACGATATTTTGCGGGTTTCCGGTGAAGAAGCGGTTCAGGAATATTTACTGAACGAAGTCCAGTCGGTCTACCGTGCGCAACGTGTGGAAATCAACGACAAGCACATCGAGATCATCGTCGCGCGAATGTTGCGCAAGATCCGCATCGAAAAGCCGGGCGACAGCAACATGCTGCCTGGCTTGATTTGCGATCGATTCGACTTCCGGCGCGTCAATGACAACTTGAAGAACTGCGTCAAGATCGCCGACCCCGGTGACACCGAATTTGCGGTCGAAACCATTGTGCCGCGCGAGAAGTTCCAAGAGGTCAACGACCAAACCGAGAAAATGGGCGGCAAGCCGGCCAAGGGCACTAATCCGAAGTCAGCCACCGCCTCGACGCAGCTCTTGGGTATCACGAAGGCCTCGGTTCAAAGCACCAGCTTTATCTCGGCGGCCTCCTTCCAAGAAACCACCAAGGTTTTGACGGAAGCGGCTCTCGCCAGTAAGTCGGATTACTTGGTCGGTTTGAAGGAAAACGTGATCTTGGGTCACTTGATTCCGGCCGGTACTGGGTTCCGAAAGTACTTGGAGAGCCAGGTTCAATACAATGTGGATGTGTTGAGCGATTTGGCCCAACATCAAGCCCCAACCCTGGAGCAGTCGTTCCCGCTATTGGAGCGTGATGGATCGGGGAGTTCGACCAAACCTGTCGCGGAACCGCGGCAAGCCGAATCGACGCTGCCAGATGCCGACTCGTTCATGACTGACGACGAACGTCGCTCCATCGGTTCCTTGGACATGGAATCTGCCTTGGGAGATTTGTTCGGGACGAATCCGGGACCAGGCAAGGGCCTCCCGTCATTCGACGATGATTTTGATGATTCGGACGATTAATGTCGCTCGCAAACGCTGCCTCGCGGCAGGGTCGCGCGATGGAGTCGAGTACTAAGCCCGGTGGTCAAACCACCGGGCTTTTTTTCGGTTGGCGTTCATTATCGTTTGGGTGGCCTAGATGAATCGCGGCAGGGTGTTATAATCGATCTGCAACGTGATCCGCTCCTGTAAAACAACTTCTAAGGAGCGTTATCCGTCTTTGATGTCGGCCTAGCCGGCGAGCGTCCCCACGGGCGCGGCGGCGGGACGTGGCTGGAAATGGCCTCGGAACCGCCGATATTGGACCTTGTCGTAGGATTGTGATTGTCGTTGTGTGAGTAGGCTTGGTGCGGCTAATACCGTCCCGTAAACTGATGTGGCCAGATCAGGACGCATCGGCCTGAATCGTCTGCGAAATCGCGTCATTCAGAAAGCTTGAAAGAGGAACCCAGGAAATGCCGATCCAGCACGCGACCTACAACAAGGTCCAACTTTTGAAGTTGATGTACTTGAGTCGTGAAGGGGATCGTCGCGAAGGAGTGCTGCTGCGCCAGAGTAAAGGCTGGTTTCAAGTCGCCGGCATGGGCCACGAGACCTTGGCGGTCATCGCCATGCAGATGAACGACGATGACTATCTCTTCCCGTACTATCGTGATCGGGCAATGGTTTTGGCCCGCGGTGTCCGCAATATGGAATTGGCGTTGGCTTATTTTGCCAAGCGCAACAGCAACAGTGGTGGGCGGCAGATGCCGGGCCACTACTCCTTCCGGAATCGCAACGTTTGGAGCGTTCCCACTCCGACGGCGGCCAACTTGCTACCGGCCTGCGGAGCCGCTTTGTCGATGCAAATGCGTGGTACGGACGGTTTGGTGGTTGCGACGATTGGCGACGCGGCCACTCGACAGGGAGAGTTTTATGAGGCGGTTGCGTTTGCCGCCGAACGAAAACTGCCAATAGTGTTTGTCGTTGAAGACAATCGCTATGGGATCAGCACGAACACCGACAAGTTCAACCCGTTCAAATTGGGAATCTTTGGTCCTGGCTGCAATATCCAGATGGTCGACGCTCGGCACCCGGACCGAGTCATGGAAGCGACGACAACGGCCTTCGAGCGGGCTCGATCAGGTCAAGGCCCGACATTAATGGTTTGCGAGGTGGATCGCCTTTGTAGTCATACAAGTAGCGACGATCATCGCGTCTATCGGCCCTTGGATGAAATTCATGCCATGACCAACCGTGACCCCATTACGGTGGTTGCTCGGGAGTTGATCGAGGCTGGCGATCTGACTGCGGAACAATGGGAAGAGGAAAAGCGCCAAATCGACGACCAGGTCGATCGAGAATACTTGCAAGCGGAAGGCGGTGAAGACCCTAAAGCCGGTGAATTAATGTTGCACATGTTCGGTGCCGACCCGGTGCCCGAAAGTGTCCCGCTGGCCGGTGGTCGCAAGTGGCGAATGGTGGATGCCATCAATTCGGTATTCATGGCGGGCTTGCAACAGAACCCTGACTACGTCTTCTTTGGCGAAGACATCGAAGACCCGAAGGGTGGCGTGTTTCGTTTGACGGCGGGTTTGAGTGATGCGTTTCCGGAGCGAGTCTTCAACTCTCCCTTGGCCGAAGCGACCATCATGGGCGTGGGCTGCGGCATGGCGAGTGTTGGAATGCGGCCCGTCTTCGAATTACAGTTCGTGGATTTTCACGGTCCGGGCTGGAACCAAATCAGTCAAAATCTAGCGACGCTGCGATGGCGCACCTTTGGGCAATGGAGTTGCCCGATGGTGGTGTATGCTCCTTATGGAGCCTATCTGCCAGGCGGCTCGTTGTGGCACAGTCAGGCCAATGAATCCTTGTTCGCTCACATACCCGGACTGCGGGTCGTGGTGCCTAGTACACCCGAAGACGCGGCAGCTTTGATGTGGACTTCGATGCATAGTGAGAATCCCGTCATTTATCTCGTGCCAAAGCACTTGTTCCGCCAACAAATGGATGTCCCAACGGTTGTTCCGCCCGTCCCATTTGGCAAGGCTCGGATTCGACGTGCCGGCAAAGACATCACGGTCGTAACTTGGGGAAACACGACCGAACAAGTCCTGGATGCGGCCAAGCGGTTGCAGGACGAAGTGGATGTCGAAGTGATCGACTTGCGAACGATCATGCCGTGGGATGAAGAAACGGTCCAAAAGTCGGTCGAAAAGACGGGCCGATTGGTGGTCGTGCAAGAAGACGGTCTATCCTGTTCCGTTGGCCAAATGATCATTGCGGAAATGCTGGGAAATGAAGATCGGTTCGGCAATTTCTTAGCAGCACCTCGACTCGTCTCGAAACCCGACGTCCATATCGGCTACAACCCGATCTACGAGTACGGCTGTCTACCGTCTACGGCTGACGTGATGCGTGCCATCCGCGAAGTAGCCGAAAGCTGATTAACCGTCGTTCTCGGCTGCCGCCTCAGCTGCGACCGTCGTAGGCTTCTCATTGAGCCGCCGTTTGATGACGCGAAGCCATTCACGGGAACGGACGGTTGTTCGGCTGAACCAGTTATCGAGGCTGACTTCGACACGTTGGCAGAGATAGCTCTCACGACACCACTTCATATTCGCCGCATTGAGTTCGCCCACGGTATCGATCCAGTCGGCTTCTTGTTTCTGGATTAGATCTTGAATCACAAGACTGTTGAGAACGTGGCCGGGGCTGTAGCTTGTATATTCGGGGTGATACGAAACTTTGAGGGACGTTGCCACTCGTTGTTTGAGATAACCCAAGTCGTAGGCAATCACGCGTCCATCCAGCTCCAAAGTGTAAAACCGCAATTCGCCGGTTTGATACAAATGTTGCAGTAGTTTCTCGTAGTAGCTTTTAGCACCGGAATTGGCGGCCAGATCGCTGCCGTTTTGCCCTTTCCAACCCAAAGATTCGACCTCAAGACATTTGGCCCAGGCGGATTCAACTTCGGACCAATCCGCCGAATGGAGTGTCTTCATTTGCCAACTGCCAACTTCGCCTAACTGCTCTCCTGCACGACGGATAAAGCGGCGACGTTTCTTCGACCAATCCTTGGTAAAGGCCTCCCACGTGGGCTCGAGGACGGTCTTGCCAACTTGAAACTGATCCACGAAATTGGCCACTCGACTGCCAGAATCAGCGGTTCGGCTTAACGCTTGGACCAGTGGGTCGTCGTGCGAGACGAGGTCAAACGTCAACATCATCGCCCCCGTTCGGCTGATGCTGGTCAAGAGTTCATTCACCGTCGTCGTGGCATCGTGGTCGGGCGAAACCAATCCTGTCAGTCCGAGACACCACGGACTTGAGAAGTTATGTGCCGTTGGCAACATTCTCCACAGTCGATGTTGGTAAGTGGGCAATGCCGCGACCCATTGCTCGGTGGCACGGTCAACGAGCACGTGAACCTGAACGGCCTCGGACGGCAAGAAGGCTTGCCAATAGGCCACGATCAATTCGTGCTGGGCTGTGGCTCGGTGTTGAGGGCAGCGGTTGTACAGATCCGTCCACGAAGCTTGGCACGCTTGAAACTCTGCCAACGACCGAATCACTCGAGTATGATAGGAACCCATGGTTTAGTCTTGTTCCGTGCTAGTGGAATTGAAATCATTTTGAAACCATTGTTTGACGCGACGTCCAACCGCCAACATGTGTGCCCTAACTTGCGAGGTCATGCGCGGGTTCCATAAACGAGTCCGCACCAACGGGACGGCTTGGGCACCCAAGCGAGCTTTGTAGGGCTCGTTGCCGCGCAAGAAGTCGAAGTTGCTTGCACCTTGCGATTGAGCTTGGCTGAGCAGGATCGCATTGATGACGTGTCCAGGTTCCAATTTGATGTAATCGGTGTCCATTCCCGTTTGATACAGAAACCTCGTGTTTTGAACCTGCATTTGCAAGGCGACCGCGATCGTGTGTTCCTTGCAGCGTAGCTCTACTAACGACGCTTGCCCAAGTTCCGCCAATCTAAAAACCGCTCGGCGCAGGAACTGCTCAAATGGTCCTTCTGCAAAGCAACCCGGTTCGCCTTTTTGATATCGTCGCTTCTGGTGCAGACTGACGAATTCCTGCCAATGTGCCACAACATCGTCGTGTTGGTCCCAAACCTGACAGGTCATCGCGCCCGATTGCAAGTTCTTGATGGCATTTCGAGCGCGACGCCTTCCGCGATGACTCAGTCTCGATACGTACTCATCCCATGTCGACGGAAACTCGACGACCCAACAACTTTCTAATGGCGCAATCTCTTCGGTCCAACCTCGTTGGGCCAACACGTCTTGCCAGGCGGTGACGCCCGAGGCATTGGCGTGATGTCCCTCCAATTCGATCAGGTCGATCGAGCCAAAGCTTCGACGGAAATCCGCAGAGTCGAGCCAGTGAGTTAAAGCTTGAGCGACTCGCGGAGCATCGCTGGGGCGACAAAAAATATCCAGGTAGTCGGTGCAGGTCGTGCCGCTGCCGAGAAATCGGAGCGTCGTTCCCTTCCAAGAGTGTTCGACGAAACATGGTGCAAACCCTACGACTTGGTGCGCGTCGCTAATCCGAGCGATGGCCAATTGACCATGCTGGCTTCCCATTTCTTCCCACCAGGAACGGAGCCATGCTTGGCTGTGCAGTGGGTGCCCTTGGGTTAGTCGGGACCAATCGGAATCGTTGGCTTGCCACTTGCACACCGAATCGATCAATGTCACCGTCAAAGCACTCTGGGGCACCTGTTCGGTTTCTGGAAACAATGCAATCGCCACGGCGAAATCTTGGGCCGTATTGGTAAGTTCGGTAAGTGTGGACGTTATGGTCATCGAAAACTCTCTTTCGCGGGGTTTCCTGGGACCGAACTGTGTTGCCTCAACCAGCCCATTTGTTGTCTCGTGTGTAACCAGACCGCCGCGAATTGCCAAACGCGCTGGACCATCCGGCCCAACGGACGTTCGATGATGTGGGCGGCCAATGCCGAAATCGCAATGACCAAAATCGACGCGAGCACAAAGCACGCCAATGGAGACAATCCCGCCTGATGCAGATAGTAAATCATGACGGTCCCCAAATTGTTGTGCAACAAATATAGCGAGTAAGAAATACCACTGATGAACAGCAAGGGCTTGGCTCTTAGGATTGGTAGCTTTCCGTATTGGCAGGCGACTAACAAGCCGATCAATAGAACGGTAGCAAAAGGCGAACCATGACGCAATTCGATCGCGTGGTAGACGGCGGCAGCCACCGCGATGCCACATCCGTACTTCACCCACCGTTTCCGTTCCAAGTAACCTTGGTGGATCAACATCCCCATCGCAAACAACGGGAAGTACTCGACAATTAGGGCGTCTTTCAACCACTGGATACCCTGATACCAGCTCGCCCCGACAAGTGACTCGTCAATTCGATTCGCAAACATGCCATACGTGAAGCAGAATGCCATGCAGCACATGATCGGCCAAAACGGACGCTTCAACGCCCCTAGCGTGAAGAGCAACAACAACACGACATAGAATTGCAATTCGACCTGCAACGTCCAAGTGACAGGCTCGATGCATTCATATCCTAAAAGACTAGGCAGCAAGGTGGCATTCGCCGCAACGGTCGCGGCCGATAGTTGGACGTGATCCCGCAGTGGCATCAACTGAACCAACAGCAGATTTAGCCCCAAAACCAACAGGAAAGGTGGCAAAATGCGAATGAATCGACTCTGAACATAATAGGAGGCCGACTGTTTTCTCATTAGCGTCATGGCGTTGACCAGTCCGCTTAACATGAAAAACAACTGCGTGCCATACTTGCCGTACGGATACTGGAACAGAATATCGGAGTTGAACCCGTACTTCTCACTGTAGACCCACGTAAAGTGGAACAGCATGAGATTGATTGCCGCGATCGCACGAAGAGAATCCAACTCGAAAATGCGGGACGATTTCGGAACGATTGGATCCGTTGCGGTAGTGGTTGTCGAATTGGATTCCATCAGCAACAGTTTCCAGTTTATGCTAATTGCTAGTTCGACTTGCCATTGTTCCAGAGTACTACTCTCGGCTCAGTACGCACCGTCAACCAGAGACATCTACATTAAGTCAGCGAGTACCTAGCTTATCTGTGACATATGCGATCTCCGGCATCTGCCGCAACTTCGATTTATCTGCGACGCCGTGCCGTTTGCATGGATTGTTGGGTTTGTGTCGACTATGAAGGCTGCTGATTCATCAATCTTTTCGCTATTTGAAACGTATAATCGACCTGGGAGATTTTCCCCAAACTTCCCGAATCTAGCTGTAGCGACAGTCGCAAGACTTCCTAAGTGAAGGATGCCATCCATTCATGTCTGTTTCGGCGCCCCCTGCTGATGCCTGTTCCCCGCGTCCCGATCAATCAGGTCGGCTAGTCGATACTTTGCTCACCAGCATGGTGGCATTGCTGCTGCTTACAGTCGGTCAGAAACTCATTGGCTTTGTTCGTTCCATCGTTGTCTGCCGACTATTGCCTCCCGAAGAACTAGGCACTTGGTCGATGCTGCAAGCTTTGGTCATGACGGTTTCGCCGATCTTGCTGCTCAGTATTCCCGCGTGTTTCGGTCGCTACTTCGCCACCTACCAACAACGGGGGCAGTTGGCAAATTTCATCAAACAGTCCAGCATTCTTTGCAGCATTAGTCTCGGCATCGGATTGGTTGGATTGTGGTTCTATCGGGCACCCATTGCGCAGTTGGCGTTGGGCGACTCGCAGTTGAGTTATTTGGTCGTGTATGCGGGTCTGGCGTTGATCCCGTTCGCGATGTTTTCATTTTTGTCCGAATTGCTTTTGGCGCTGCGGTATGGTCGAGCAGCATCGCGAGCAAATTTTATCAGTACGATCACGCTGACATTTTTTTCGCTCGGGTTATTACTTTGTTTTCCGCCGACGGCAGTCGTGATGCTGATCGCTTTCGCCTTATCATTCACCATTCCGCTAGTGTTGTGCCTGGGAGCTTATCGTAAAGCCATTAACGAACTGCCGGAAAACGAGAGTCGACTATACTGGGGGCCAACGTGGACTTGGATGTTCCCGATCATTCTGATGTTCTGGTTTTCCGACCTACTGACCAACCTATTTTTCACTGTCGACAAGTACATGATTGTGAATTTAGCGAGGGTCCCAGCGCAAAACGTATTGGCCGAAATTGGTGCTTACGAAGCGATGCATGTTTTGACGGGCATCTTCTTTTTCGTTTCATTGTGGATTGGCAAAACGCTCTTGCCGTACATGGCCCAAGAATGGGAAGAAGGGCGTCAGAGCGAAGTGAGCGTCCAGGCTAATCTGTCGATCAAGTTGGTTGGATTTTCGTCCTTGGCAGCCGGGGTGGTCATGACTTCGGTCGCTGGACCACTCGCTCACATGCTCTTCCACGGAAAATACGATTCGGCCGTTTTTCTGATTCCGTACCTGGTCTATTTCTATGTGGGCTGCGGTACCACCATCATGTTGATGAACTACTACTGGTGCGCTGGTATTGCCGCTTGGTCGACGCTTCCGCTGATCTTGGGGTTAACCGTGAACTGTGCTACCAATTACTTCCTCATCCCGGAGTATGGCGTCGAGGGCGCTGCCATCGGTACGACCTGCGGAATGATCTGCCAAGTCATCAGCCTCTTAGCCATCGCGGCCTGGCGAGGGTTGGGGCTCGATCTGGGAGTGATCGGTTTCCTATTGGCCAGTTCGTTGTTGGTAGTGGACCGCAGTGGTAACTTGTGTTGGTTTGCGTTACTGGCCGTCGTAGTCGGTTTCTCTGGACTCTTCTCGCTGGAAGAACAAGCCAGGCTGAAGCAAGCCTATGCTGCAATCACTGCCAAGCTCCGTCGGTCAACCTAAAGACTCCGTCGCTATTATTCGTCCGACTTCAAAGCCGCCGGGTCCGGTAATGCGGCCGGCTCGGGCGTGGTTGGTAGCGTGGTCGCCGAGGTTTCGCTCAGCTTAAAGCTCGGGATCGCCTGCACGGTGTATTGCAGCGGTAAGAAATAAATCCAAGGTACCAATCGATCATTCAGATTGGCCAAATCTTGATTGCGTTGTGTGTTGAACAGATTCCAGTCTTGCAACATTTTAGCATGCTCTCGTTGCAGAGCCTCCGTTTCGCTGGCTCTTCGTTCGTCAGACCAAGTAGCCGAGTCTTCGGGCAGCTGCCCCATTGCTGGCGCAGCCGGTCCGGCATCGCTCGCCAGATCCGCGTAAATCACGGTCGGTACCGTGTCGCCGCCAATAGAGCGACCAAAAACCAAATGAATTCGGACCCCGCCTTTGGTACTCACGGTTAGGAGGCCCGTTTCACCCACCAAACGTGGACCGTCGTCGAAGGACTCTCGCGAAAACCCCAAATCGGTAAGCGGCCCCAAGTCCGAGCTGGCCTTTACCCCCTCACCACGAAACATCGCCTGCAGTTCAGGACTCTTTCGAGTGACATGACTCGCTAACAAGAGTGCGGGGACCAAATCCAATCCTCGCCGCCAACCTTGAATAAATTCGACACTGGCGGGCAAGCGCTGCAAGTCCACGGACGTCCACTGCGAGTTCTCAATGGTCGACAGCTTGACCAACGCTACTTGTTCGCCGTACTTGAACTCGGCCCGATAGGGATCGCAGTCGTTACGTCCCTTGTCCGTGGTGCTCACCTCGATCGTTTCGACGGTTCGGAAAGTGGCTCCAAATGTCGGCACATCTGCTGGCCCGGAAATCCCGAGCAAACTGGCATTGATCCAATCGACAAATGCGGTCGTCAAAGTCGTTTTGTCCAGTGCGACTCGATAGATCACTTTCTCTGCGGTCGGCCGAACATAGGCCGTCGCGGTGGCCCGGTCGTTTGCTGGAACGGCCTTGCCTACGATCACGTCGCCGATGGCTTCGGCAGCAGAAGTGCTGAGTTTCAAACGAGTGCCTTTCTGCGTTTCCGCACCGTCGGTGGTCTCCGGAGCCAATAACCCATATTCGGCTAGTTCGCTGTCGCTGGCGTTCTCAGAAATCACTTCCAAGATTTTTAGATCGTTCAATATTGCCGACAACAGACCCAGGCGTTGCGTGCGCTCGGCGGGATACGATTCGAACTCGATTAGTTCCCAGCCACGATTGGCGTGACGCTTGATGGTCAACTGCTCGATCGACTTTGTCCCCGCAGTCCGTTGTTTGAATTCGGCGGACGGCGTTCGCTGAATCTGTATCTCCCACACGGAGCTGGGCTGATAACTCGCAAATAGCGGCTGATTGACCTTCGCTTGACTCTCCAATTCAATTCTTTGCGGGAGATACAAAAACGCCGCAACTCCTAAAATGCCAGCCGCGACGATCCAAGCACCGGTTTTGGTTAGCTCCGTACTCACGTTGCGAGTTCCTTTTTTTTAAATCAATCGGTTGGAATACTGAAATCAAATCCGACTTGTTATCATGTCCGCAAACGAGCTTTGGACACACCTTCACGTTCCCGCAGTCGGCGGCGAGTGAAGACAACCAGACCGAGGATCAGCGGTGGAATGGGCGGTAACAAAACAGCCATCACTTTGTAACCACGTTGAATCTTTTGGATTGCATTCTCAGCTTCGCGTCGAATCAAACGCTCCTCATCCTGCAAGCGATTATTTTGAACCGTCAGTTCCTGTTGAAGTCGTTGGTTCTCTTCTTGTTGCCGCTGTTGGTAGGTGCCAATCAGTTGCTCCAATTGAGCCGTGACGTTTTCACCTTGCGCGCGCCGCTTTTGCAAGTCTTCGATATTCCGAACCAAAGGTTGGGTCGCTTCTTCAAACTCTTCCCGAACTTGTGCTAACGTGTTTTCGACATTCTTCCGCGCGGCATTCATTTTCTCGTTGACCTGGACCCACTCCCGTTCACGTTCGTTTTCAACCAGACGAAGCGTGAACTGCTGTGGACGTTTGTTTCGAATATTCGTGTAACGGTCTTCCCCCGACAAATAGTCGAAGATATTCAGGACGAACGAAACGTTTTCAAATCGATAGTCCACGCTCGACTTTGCCGGACGATTGCGCAAATCGACAAAGTAGTCGCCCAAAACCTCGACGTCGGACACGTAGATGACCCGGGTACCTTCCCCGCTGCCATCGGTCACTCCTCCATGGATCTCGGCCGCCAAAACTTGTGGACCTTGTTCACCCGTTCGTAGACGTCGGATCTCGGCCTCCATCAGGCGACTCGCTTCAAAATCTTCGAACCACAGGAATCCCGCTTTTGCGGTGCGTACCAACGGGATGAAATCCCAGCGTTGGTTCGGCAAAGGTGCAATGGCACCCGGATATGGAAACGCCAGCTCCACTAAGGACCCCGTGACTTGGTGTTCGGGATCCAACGTGATTTCCAAATTGGTTCCACTGGCGGTTGCCTTTCGCACCACCACGTATTCCAAGTGTTTGTTGAGGAATAATGATTGTGGGTAATAGGAGTTCTTCTGCCAGACAATCGCGGGAATCTCGCGTCGTTTGCGTTCTTGAGCCACGGTTTGAATCCCCAAGTAACTCCACAAGGGCCGCAGATCGGCCGAGACTTGACCCGTCACACGATTCTGGGACGTTCCTTGCAACAATGGGAAGTAATCGCGATTTTCTTGGTCCGGAATCATTTCCAAAGGCCATTGGTAATTGGCGCTGCCAAACGCCGCCGGATCTTCAAAAATAACCGTCGGCTGCCCAGTTTTTATGGCGTCCAATACAAACGACAATCCCAGCGGATTCATTTTGGAAGGCTGCACCAACATCAGCACGTCAAACTTACGTTTGGTCTTGGTTTCGTCCGTCCACAGCGCAAATGACTCATTGGGAATCACGTCGACGACATTGAATTGTTTTTCCAACTCCGAGATGATTTTGGCCCGGGGCACGGCTGTCGCGCGGCCGTCATTCAATTGCACCCGACCGCCCGATATGAGCGAGTCCGTGGCGATAATCCCAATGGTCTTTCGTTCGGCAGCTGCCACCGTCGTGATCGAACGGATCAATTCGTATTCGACCGGCATTCCATAATGAAAAAACGGGATAACCACACGTTCCAGGCCACTGGAGAACGCGACTCCCAACACGATGTCTTCGTCACGAAGCGCACCGCGCGACCGAGTCGTCACGCGTTGTACTCGGATCCCATATTTGTTTTCGGCCAAGATGGCTTCTTCACCAAACGGGGAAATATTCTCCTGCAATCGTACTTGAATGTTGTCACCGCCGATGACATCAAACTCCTTTAAAAGATTCACCAACTCGTAGCGGATCTGAACGTACTCCGGTGGTAAATCGCTGCTGATATAGGCTTCAATCAGAATCGGCCGCGGTTTCGATTCGGCCCCCGTTGCGGTCTGCCCCAGCTTCGCTAACAACGTCAACGAATCAGGAGATAAAGTGTTGACGCGACGACTGGACAGATCCAAGCGAGCCACCCGATTCAGCGGCGAGTATTGGCATAGCAACACCATCGACAAACAGCAAATTGCCAACATCATCACGCGAATCAAAAAATGCCCAAATAACGATTGGCCGTCTTTGCCGCCCATCCAATGCCGGCGCCCAATCAGCACCAAACTCAAGTAAACGCCAATCACAGCAACTCCCACGAAGAAGACAATGTTGGGCAGCGCAATCAGACCTCGTCCGAAGTCTCCAAAGCGGCGCAATAGCGACCATTCGTACATGAGTTCGACCCAAGTTTGGGAAGCGAAAATTACGTCCGCGTTCGAAAAGAACGCCAATGGTGCATTCAATACGACGCCAAAAATGAAACTGACCGTCAAGTTGTTCGTTAGAAAGCTTGCGACCATCCCCAACGCCAACATGGCCAATCCGACAAACCAATAACCGAGGTACGTCGACATCAAAATTCCATCGTCCAAATTTCCGCCGGTCAAAGCCAACAGCACCGCAAAATTGGACAATTGCGAAAACAATAACGAGACTGTAAAGACAAACACCGCTGCAAAATATTTTCCAATCACGATATCAAAATCCCAGGCCGGCAACGTCAACAATAGTTCGTCCGTTCCTTGCCGACGTTCCTCGGCCCAAACACTCATCGTGATCGCTGGGATAAACACCAACATCACGTAGGGAAGGACCCGATTCAATTGATCAAAATTTGCCAAGTTATTGGCAAAGAACTCGTGCGGCCAGAACGCCGCAAAACTCGTCAGAAGTACAAACACGCACAAAAACACGTACCCGGTTGGATTGGAGAAGTAGTTGACGAAGTTTCGCTTCATCACGGCATACGAGGCCGGACGCAGGGCGAAGATCGGACTCATCATCAAGAACACCGCCACCAAGAACAACATGTCGATCACACCCATCAGGGCAAAGCCCATCAGAGATTGTTCACTGTTGGTCAAGCCAAATTCACTGGTTTGCATCAATATCTCAATTGTCTACGTTGGAATTCGATTTTCGGTCCTGGCCCCATGTAGTGAACCCAGGAATCAAGATCCGGCTGCCGCTTCTTTGATCTTCTTCAACCGTTCGACTTGCTCGAAATAGCCGGTCTTCTGTGCAAACACGTTGTCCAAACCCACTCCTGCCGGATCGATTTCAGACAACGGACCGTCATAGACTAACCGGCCTTCGTTGATCATGATGACCCGCGAGCACATCGCTTGCACTTCCTGCAGGATGTGCGTCGAAAGCAGGATCGTCTTGGTTTCGCCCAAACGCCGAATGGTCTCGCGAACACCACGGATTTGATTTGGGTCCAAACCACTCGTCGGTTCGTCCAAGATCAAGACTTCCGGTTCATGGATCAACGACTGGGCCATTCCAACCCGCTGTTTGTATCCTTTCGACAGCTTGTTGATCGGCTTGTAGATCACGCTGCTCAAATCGCAGATCTCGACCACGGCCGCGATCCGTTCTTTGATTTGTTTTTCCTTCATGCCCCGAGCTTCAGCAAAAAACTTGAGCATGCCAAACGGCGTCATGTCCATATACAATGGCCCCGTTTCCGGCAGGTATCCCAAGTGTTGGGCTCCTGCCATTCGGTCTTTGGCCATGTCGTGACCCGCAATCTGAGCGTAGCCCTCCGATGGCGACAAATACCCGGTCAGCATCTTCATCGTCGTGCTCTTGCCGGCCCCGTTTGGACCCAAGAACGCGACCACTTCACCCTTGCGAACCGTAAATGAAACGTCGCGACTGGCCGCAAAAATTCCATAGAACTTGGAAAGCCGGACCGCTTCAATCATGACCGGACGGTCGACAACGGATGCAACCGGAGATGGACGTTGCTCGTTCGTTGCCGGAGACATCGAATCAGGTAGATTCGTCATTGAAAAGCTCGGTAGAGGATCAGATCGAACCGCAATTCCCCAGCAGTCATTCTTTTACAGAAGACTGCTCTCGCCAAGTCCTCTATCCTAAACCATTTGCCGTAACGTACGAGTAACTTACGCGTTACATCTTGCGTTTGATTCGGATTTCAAACATCTTCGGCCACTTTTTTCCGGTCACAAAAAACGTCCGAGTTTCTGGGTTATAGGCAATGCCATTGAGCGAGCCATCGTCGAGGCCACTCGGTCGTTCGGCTGCCGAAAGCAGGTTGAGCAAGGGAATCCGAGCGACCACTCGGCCGGTCTCCGGATGAATGACAAAAATCGCATCCTGCTGCCATCGGTTGGCATAGATCAAGCCGTCGACATACTCCATTTCGTTGATTCGGTCCAACTTGAACGAACCCATCACCACCGGTAATCGCCGAACCACTTGCGTTGTTTCCGGATCCAGAAACACCAGCTCCGTCCCACCGTCACTCATGATCAAGTATTTTCCATCAAACGTTAGTCCCCACCCTTGCCCGGAGTAGTCGAATCGCCTGACGAGCTGCAAATCCGCGTTATAAACGAACCCCACTCCCGACTTCCAAGTCAGCTGAAAAAACTGGTCCCCGACCATGGTCAACCCCTCGCCAAAATATCGAGGATCCATCGGGATGTTGATGACCGGCTTCCCTGTGGCAATGTCCACTTTCCGAATCGATGATTTGCCTTCCAAGCCGGTGCTTTCAAACAAATGCCCTTGGTAGAAATGCAAGCCTTGGGTGAATGCCGTCGGATCGTGCGGATGCACCGCGACAATTTCATATTCCCACTCGGGAACCTTCCCGGCTCCCAAACCCAACGAGTAGAAAATCGTGCCGCCGCCGGCGATCACGACGAACGTGAGCCAAAGATGCCAACGCTCGGCCATAATCTGCCGCCAATCGCGCTCGCTCGTTCGTCGTGGCGAAGCTGGAGCCAGAGTCGGTTCATTCGGAAATGAGTTGCGTTTCATAGGTTCTTCGCCATCAGGAGTCAGGTGTTTTGGTACCCATGTTCAAGCAAGCTTCTTAGGTTTGCTTGCGTCAGCTCGGCAATCGAACTGAGTTGCAACGTGATTCGATCGACGGCACCGGCGGCCACCATCCGACCCGGCGAACTCAAACTCAAGTCTGCCAAGCGTTCCGGCGAAATGACATCGTTCGGCACGTTCCAAGTGATCCGAACCGAAGGACGTTCCTTCGATTCGATCGTCATCCAGGGTACTTTTTCATTCGCCAGTCGAATACAGACCTGCCGCTCGCGTTGGTAGTCCAAGGTCGTCGCCGGCACGATCGACTCTAACATGCTGAGAAATTGATCGATGACTTCCGCAGGCCATTGGACTTGTTCCGGTTCCTTGAAGCCACACCTCGACACGTGCCACTGCCGCGTCCCACGCGGAACCGCTTCGGCCAGGAACACCTGGTGATCCGAACCATGGATATTCAGTTCGGCCGCAACCGCCTTCTCCGTGTAATAAAGATCGTCGTCCGGATCTTTAGCCGCTTCCAATGCTTCTTGTTGGGCTGCGACTTGTTCCCGTCTTCGTTCGGCCGCTTGAAAAGAAGCCAATTGTGCGGCGCTCATCAGGCTGGTGTCGACGGTTGCCGCATTCGATTCGACGGCCTTGTGAAACAACGCGAATCCGTTCTCGATCGCTTCTTCCAAAAACGCTTGAAACCCGGGCGATTGAACTTCAGCCGCGGAGTACAAGCGAATTTCCACTTCTTGACTCGGCCCCCGCGCGCGACTGATTTTGATTCGCGGTTCCGCTTTCTCTTTAGGAGTTGCCTCGGCGACTTCCGGGGCATTCAACCCCAAAGAAACCAGCAAGTCCGCCGGCGCAAAAGTCTTCGGTCGAACGCGGAACTGGAGCACTAGGTGATGAGTGTTCGTAGTAAATGCGCGGCAAAACCACCCACGCGACTTATTTGGGAATGGAACTTCGACCACCAGTTGGTGATTCCAAAACGTTTCGCCATATTTCTTACTGATCTCGATGGCTTCGACCACAGTCGTCAACATCGATCCGTCCCAACGACATACGGTTCCGTGACGATCCAGGCGATTGGTGGTATGCCAAACTTTACCGTCGACTTCCCACGGCATGGGCGTTGCCGCACCTGCGGCCTCTAACGACAGATCGCCGTCGCCCAGCATGGTGTCGGGCGTGTGGATGTAAATGGCTCGCTCTTGATATTTGCCTTCGGCCAACGTTTTGGCCAACGCGACACCGGTGTGGCTGTGCCTCCAAACTTGTTCACCGGCTGGCAACGACCTGGCGACTTCGATGGTCGTCGCCGATGTAGTCGATTTTGCAGGACGTTTCTTGCCAACCGCTGGCGTCGCCAACGCCAACGACTTTTGCCCCCGACCGCGTTTTTTGACAGCGACGGCAAAAGGATCTTCGCCGCGCGCAAAGGCCTCGGCCATCAGCGTGTATCGCACCACATCTTCCGGCGTTCCGGCCACGACGACTCGGCCGCCATCTTGTCCGGCTTCCGGGCCCAGGTCGATGACCCAGTCAGCGCATTTGATCACGTCCATGTTATGCTCGATGACCACGACCGTGTTGCCTAAATCCACCAATCGCTGCAAAACGTCCATCAGCTTGGCGATGTCGTCAAAATGCAAACCAGTGGTCGGTTCATCCAAGACATACAGCGTGTTGCCGGTATCCGGCCGAGACAACTCGGTCGCCAACTTGACTCGCTGAGCCTCACCGCCGGACAAAGTGGTGGCGCTTTGTCCCAGTTGCAAATAGTCCAGGCCCACATCGACCAGCGTTTGAATCACCTGGCGAATTTTCGGAATATTATGAAACAAAGCGACCGCTTGCCGACACGTAAGATTCAAGACATCGTTGATCGAATGGCCCTGGAACTTGATCTGCAAAGTCTCATCGTTGTAGCGTTTTCCTTCGCAGACTTCACATGGAACCCAGACGTCCGGCAGGAAGTGCATCTCGATTCGCCGCTGGCCGGTCCCTTCGCATGTTTCACAACGCCCGCCTGGGACATTGAAACTAAACCGCCGCGCCGAATAGGCTCGCATCTTGCTTTCTGGCAGGTTCGTAAACAGCGTGCGAATCGATTCGAACACCCCGGTATACGTTGCCGGATTACTCGTTGGAGTGTTGCCGATGGGCTTTTGATCGACGCGAATGACTTTATCAATAGCCGAAGCGCCGGCTATTCTCGCATGCAGGCCCGGCGTCCCCGTTGCTCGATGGAGTCGGCGCGCCAATTCGGGATAGAGAATACCATTGATCAGCGAACTCTTACCGCAACCACTGACCCCAGTGACCACGGTCAGCGCTCCCAAGGGGATCGCGGCATTGATATTCTTCAGGTTATGGTGACGAGCTCCTTGTATCTGAATGGCACCGGCAACCATTCCCTGATGTTGGTCCGCGTCCGCATCAAACGGCGCGAGTCCCGGACGGCGATTGCTCGGAATCGGAATCCCTTTTTCACCGTTCAAATACGGGCCCGTAACGCTGTTTTTTTGTAAAGCAATCTCGGCCGGCGTTCCCCACGCCACCACTTCTCCGCCCAAACTTCCGGCCCCTGGTCCAAAGTCAAAAACTTGGTCGGCTTGCGCGATCACATCTCGATCGTGCTCCACGACCAGCAAAGTGTTGCCCAAGTCGCGAAGTCTCTTCATGGCCCCCAACAGACGCAGGTTGTCGCGTGGGTGAAGTCCGATCGTGGGTTCGTCCAAGACGTACAATACACCGCAAAGTCCACTGCCCAATTGGCTTGCCAACCGAATGCGCTGCGACTCGCCCCCGGATAAGGTATTGGCCGCGCGGTTCAGCGACAGATAGGATAGTCCGACATCGTTCAAGAACTGGATTCGATCGCGGACCTCGCGTAAGATTTCTCCCGCCACATGCCGGTGATGATCTTGAATCTGCCAACGATTGATTCGGTCCATCAAACGCCCGAGTGGCAATCGCGTCGCCGCATCCATCGACAGTTCTTGGAAACGCACGGCAGCCGCATCCGGTCGCAAACGACTGCCGCCACAGAAGGCACATTCGACTTGATCGATTAGGGATTGCAAGACCAACCGCAATTGCGGAATGCGTCGCGCGCTGGCTTCCAGTGCGTTGAACAGTCCTTGATACTTGAACGCATACAAGGGCCGCCGCGTGTTGGGATCGATAACCGGAATCCAATCATTGCCGGCCCCGTAGAAGACGACTCGCTTTTGTCGCGGTGACAATTCCATCAGCGGGACATCCAGCGGCAATGCCGCCTGTCGCCCGAGCGCTTCGATCAAAGTCAACGCCAGCGGATGCTCCAAATCCGGCCACAGCAAAATGGCGCCTTGCCGTAAAGTGAGCTTCTCGTCGCGAATCAGCTGGGTCGGATCGGCGCCATTTTGCGTCCCCAAACCTTCACACTCGGGGCACCAACCCAACGGTCCATTGAACGAAAAGTGATGGGGAGACAAGGATTCATAACTCGTGCCACACGAGCTACAGGCCAAATGTCGGGAATGAACCACGGTTTTCCATTTGGGCTCAGGCCAATTCTCACTCGGATAAGCGACCACCAAAGTTCCGCCGCTCAACCCCAACGCCGCCGCCACACTGTCGGCCACGCGCGAGCGTTTTTCTGGATTGACGGCGATTCGATCGACCAGGACTTCAATCTTGTACGATCGCGACATGCTGAGTTCGGGAACTTGCTCCAACGCCACGGTTTGGCCATCGATTCGGACTCGCACGTAGCCGTCGCGGCGTAAGTCCTCCCAGATCTCATCGTAGGTTTTCCCAGGATCGTTTTCCAAGGGCGCCAACAAATACAACTTGGTACCCGGTTCATGGAGGAGGACTTTGTCGACAATTTCATCGACGGTCTGCGTGCCAATCGGGACTTCGCAAGTCGGGCAATAGGGCTGGCCCAAGCGAGAAAACAGCACTCGTAAATAATCGTAGATCTCCGTGACGGTTCCGACCGTCGACCGAGGCGTCGCTGACAAGGCACGCTGTTGAATGGCGATCGCCGGGGAAAGACCCTCGATGCGATTCAGCTTCGGCTTGGGCAACTGACCAACGAATTGTCGGGCGTAACTGGACAAGCTTTCGACATAGCGTCGTTGGCCCTCGGCATAAATGGTGTCCATCGCCAACGAGCTTTTGCCACTGCCGCTGGGGCCGCAGAACACCGTCATCTTGTCGCGCAGAATCGACAACGATACGTTCTTGAGGTTGTTCTGTTGAGCACCTTCGACTTCAATCGTCCGAGCGATCTCTGGAATTCGTTTCGGCCCCTTCGTCCGAGGCGTTGGAGTCCCCGTCTGTTGCGATGGCGACAGCCGAATTTTTTGTCGTTCGAACAGCCGAGCCAACGCTTGACCGGTGTACGATTCCGGCACGCGAGCAACTTCTTCCGGAGTGCCTTGAGCGATGATCTGACCACCGGCCGCTCCACCTTCCGGGCCGAGATCGATAATCCAATCAGCCGTCTTGATCATGTCCAAGTTGTGCTCGACTACCAAGACGGTGTTGCCGACCGAAACAAAGCTGCGGAGCACATCGATCAACAACTGGATGTCGGCAAAGTGCAACCCTGTGGTTGGCTCGTCCAACAAATACAGCGTCTTGCCGGTGCCAACTTTCGAAAGCTCTTTGGCCAACTTGATGCGTTGGGCTTCGCCACCCGAAAGTGTCGGCGACGGTTGGCCCAATTGCAAATACTCGAGACCAACGGCTTTGAGGGTTTGCAGTTGTTTGTAAATCTTGGGTTGGTTCTCGAACAGCTCCAAGGCCTGTTCGATTTCCATCGACAAAACGTGAGAAATATCAAAACCACGAAACTTGACCTGCAAGGTTTCGCGATTGAAGCGTTTGCCTTGGCAGACTTGACAGGGCACCCAAATGTCGGCCAAGAAGTCCATTTCCAACTTATTGGCTCCATTTCCTTGACAAGCCTCGCAACGTCCTCCCGCGACGTTGAAACTAAACCGACCCGCATCAAACCCACGCGCCTTGGCCTCCGACATTTGAGCGAAGAGTTTGCGGATCTCGTCAAAGACCTTGATGTAGGTCCCCGGATTACTCCGAGGCGTTCTGCCAATCGGCGACTGATCAATCGCAATCAGCTTGTCCAACATCTCCAACCCCGTCAACGAATCATGCAAACCGGGATTCCCGGTGCCACGATTCAAATCGCGATGCAACGCTTCGACCAAGATGTCGGCGATCAACGAACTCTTGCCGCTGCCGCTGACACCTGTGACGCAAACAAAGGCTCCCAACGGAATTTGAACGTCGATATTCTGGAGATTGTTTTGCCTAGCGCCCGTGATGTGAATCGAACGCTGAAAGTCCACGGGTTTTCGATGCTCGGGAATCGCGATCTGCAATCGGCCCGATAAAAATCCACCGGTCTTGCTTTCTGCGTGGGACATGACGTCCTCGGGGTCGCCTTCGGCTACCAAATAGCCACCACGATTTCCTGGGCCCGGTCCGAAATCCACCAAATGATCCGCCGCCAACATCGTGTCTTCATCGTGCTCAACAACGATGACCGTGTTGCCCAAATCTCGCAGGCGACACAAGGCATTGATCAAGCGATCGTTGTCGCGCGGATGCAATCCAATCGACGGTTCATCCAAAATGTACAACACTCCAACCAACGAGGCACCAATCTGCCCAGCCAGCCGAATTCGCTGAGATTCACCGCCCGATAGCGTGGGAGCGGTGCGTTCCAACGACAGATACGCCAAACCTACTTCCATCAAAAAGCGGAGGCGGTTGTGAACTTCTTTTAACGCGTCGGCTGCGATCTTGGCCTGGATTTCGGACAATTGCAGGCGGTCAAAAAACACCGCCGCATCGTGAATCGCCATCGAGCACAACACGGGCAGCGAGACTCCCGCTTTCCACTCCGGCTTGCTCGCAACGTCGGCCGCCAAAGTGACGTGTCGCGCTTGCGGATTGAGTCGTTTGCCGTGGCAATCAGGGCAAACGATGTTCGCCATGAATTTTTCAAAGTTCCCTTTGGTCGTGGTCGTCTTGGCAGCGTTGTGCCGGTTGTGTAATTCGGCCACAATGCCCGCGAACTTGCCCTGATACTTCATCTCCTTGCTGCCGCCCTGCCACGAAAACGTGATCGTCTTGTCGCCAGTGCCAAACAACCACTGGTAACGCAGATCGTCGGGCAATTCAGCCCACGGCGTCCGGGTCAAATAGCCCGGTGGCAGAGACCTTTCTTGCTCAATCGTGTCCGCGAAACCTTGCAGGATGTGTTGCTGCCATCGACTCAAGTCGCGGAACGCACCCAGAATCTCAAAACAGCCCTCGTCCAGACTCAAGGACCGATTCCAAACCAATAAGTTCTCATCGAACGTAAACAACTCGCCCATGCCCTTGCAGGTGAGACACATACCCTGCGGACTATTGAACGAGAACAACTGCGGGGATGGTAACGGATAGCCGATGCCGCAACGGACGCATGAATAGGCGACCGAAAACATTCTCGCCCCGTCGTCCCATCCTTCGGGCCACTGGATCGAACGAGTCTTCACTTCCAGTGCCGCTTCTTCGTCCGTCTTAAGGAGTCCGGAATCAATCTGTTCCACATCGAGTGGCGAATCCTTCACACCCCGACGCTTGGGTTTGCCTGGCTTAAGCTGACGACGGGCCGACCGAGAAACCGCCTCCAAATCCTCATCGTCGTCTTCGTCGAAGTCCGCAGTATCCCCTTCAACGGCACTTATTCCGCCTAGTGGCGAAAACGGTGTACCGCCAGTTCGGGCCGCGAGTGCTGAGACCGATTCCGCTGCCTCCGGTTCGTCGCCTCCCAAAACGGCCAGTAGATTGCCGCTGCCGATTTTTAGGGCCCGTTCCACACACTCGGTCACTTGCCCTCGATTGTCCGGACGAATCATCAACCGATCGACGTAAACCTCGATGTTGTGGCGACGCCGACGGTCCAAGTTCAGTTCCGCCGTCAAGCGAATCAGGCGACCATCAACTCGCGCTTTTGTAAATCCTTGCCGCAGCAAGTCCTCGATCAACTCGCGCTGTTCGCCTTTTCGATTCTGAGCCACCGGCGCCAAGATTTGGACTTCTGTACCGACCGGGAGCGTCATCAAGCGCTCGATCACTTCCTCGTTCGTCTGAGCCTGGATGACGTCGTTACACTTTGGACAGTGTCCCAGACCGATTCGAGCGTACAAGATTCGGAGGAAATCGTAGATTTCCGTCATCGTCCCCACGGTGCTGCGCGGGTTATTTCCAGCCGATTTCTGTGAAATGGAAATCGCCGGACTCAAGCCGCCAATAAAGTCCACGTCGGGTTTCGGCAACTGGCCGACAAACTGGCGTGCGTAACTGGACAGGCTTTCAACGTATCGGCGCTGCCCTTCGGCAAATAGCGTGTCAAACGCCATCGAACTCTTGCCGCTGCCGCTGACCCCTGTGAAGCAAATCAATTGATTGCGGGGGAGCACCAAATCCACGTCGCGAAGATTGTGTTCGCGAGCACCCTTAACGACGATATCCGAATCCGGCATGCGGAAGTCAATTCTCAGAAGAAAGTCCGTGACAAGTTCCCGCCCGACCCGACCGGCCACGACTTGAGGGAACCCCCTATTGTAGGCGCAAAAGGCCAAATCCCTCAAGGGAAGGCTGCAAATCAACGGATGCAGCTTTAGAAAGCGGAAAATTGATCCGTGAGATAGCTAGCTTGAAAGTTGACTTTGATGGAACCGGGGCGATTCGCAAAAGAAACGCGGCTTGCCCCGTCTAATTTTGTCGGCCACCAATAACTTGCCGCGTTTGATCCGGCCGCGTTTGATCTGTACGTCGCCTAGCTCAAGCGGTCCTGATTCGTGGCCCGCCAAGGCGTGCCTTGCCAGGCATCGATCGGATCCGAAATCACTTGCGCGGTCGTTGTTGCTCGCTGGGACTTGGAGTTCCAAGGGGTAGGCATCGGATAACGTCCCAATTCAACAGCCAAGGCGATGCAGCCAATCAAGAGCGCCACAAAGGAGGCCAATAACATCATGGTGTAGACATTAACGTCTTGTTTCATGTTCTTCGCCTAGAATTCATTCACAGTGTGGATCGATAATCGAATGGTAACCCAAAAACTGCCCCAGACTCGGCCATGACCTAATTGTTGACTGGGACCGAGGTATTCAGCCGTTTTGCCAAAACCGTCGTCACTTCGTCACCCACTTGTGGCATGGCGTTTTTCATACCGTCCACAAATTTTGCGGTGGAGTTGTTGGGCTTGCTGGTCACGACGGTTGCCGTACCAATGTGGCGTCCGTTGCGGACGACGTCAACGGTATGGCCTTCTCGCAACCCATCATCCAAACCCAAGCTGACAGCAAACACATCGTTCTGATTCGCACTTAGCCCTGTGACTCGTCCGCTCAAGTCTGGCGGGATTTGAGCCCACAAGGTATTCTTGTCGATCCCGACCACGTCCGCCACCTTTTTCAGGTCGTTGTATTCCACCATCATTTGTTGTAGTTGGGCTGCCAATTGGCTCTTCTTGACTTCGGCTGCTTCGACTTGCGACAGAATCACGGCGACTCGTTGGGATTGGGACGCCAATTCGCTGGCCATTCCCCGGTTTTGCCCGCTGACCGTCTTGATTTCTTGATCTTGCTCGGACAATCGACTTTCCGCATTTTTCAACGCCAGGACCGATTCGTTCAATTGCAAACTCAAGTTTTGGACTTGCAAAATCTGAGCATTGAACCGTTCACGTTCCACTGCCAACTGGCTGTTCAGATACGCAATTGCCTGAGCCCGCGCGACGCTGGCTTTTTCGTTCTGTCCCTTCAATGCTGCGACTTGCTCTTCAGCATTCTGGAACCGACGGCGAAAATTTTCCGCAGCCTGGCGGTTGGCCTCGGCGGTTTCCTTCCAGCTTTGATGCGACGCCACCACGATAACGGCCACCACACAGAAAGCAACGCTGGTCAAGAGAATCAAAAAGGTCAGAATCTTGCCCAGTAGGTTCATAGTCAGCTTTCCTTCTTAGGTTCGGCCTGTGGAGGTTTGCACAAGCCAAGTTAGCGTTGGAGGTGATCGGTCAACCCGAATGGGCCACGAACGAACCCACCCGAGGGAGGATTACCGTTCGATTGCCGCCGCCAAAGGGAGTAGGAACGATACAGTTTACTCTCGAAGTATAATTAGGCAATCAAAAAGTTGTCAACGATTTAGGGAATATAGGTAAAGAAGGAGGCCAGCTCCGGATCCACGAGACGGAATGGAGCGGCCACGCGGATTGTATCAGCCGCATCGATTCTGCGGAAACAGTCTCTTAAACAGGCGTTGGGGCAAGTCACTGGCAGCTCCGGAGCCCTGGTTTGGAGCTGGCGGTTTGGAGTTGGCACCCTGGTAACCGTACCTCTTTGCGAGGCTTTACCCGGCCTTGCGTTGTGGCATCTTGGGAAGGGTCTTTCCTTGCAATTGGTACACATACCGCAGGACTTCGGCGACCGCATTGTATTGGTCGACCGGAACCTCTTGATTGATGTCGACGTCACGATACAGGGCTTGGGCCAATTCCTTGCGTTCGACGATCGGAATGTGGTGTTCTAACGCCAAGCGCCGAATCCGTTGGGCCATGGTTCCGGCCCCTTTGGCCACGACAATCGGAGCGGGCATTTTTGTCGGATCGTATTTGATGGCGATGGCCAATTCGGTTGGATTGGTAATGATGGCATCGGCGTGTGGGACGTTGTTGGTGATTCGACTTCGAGCCATTTGTTGCTGCACTTGGCGTCGTCGGCGGATGATTTGAGGATCACCGATCATGTGTTTGAGTTCTTCGCGAACTTCTTGTTCGGTCATTCGCAAGTCTTGGTGCGTTTTCCAGAATTGAAATCCGTAGTCGGCAAGTGCCAAGATCAACAACGCGACCGCAACCTTGAAACACGTCCATAAAACGGTCTGTACCGTATAGACGGCAATCTCAGGAACCGTCCAGCCGATCATTTCCAAAAACTCTTCGTATTGTCCCCACAACGCACTGCCCGCGACGACGATGACCAGGACGATCTTAAACAAACCAAAGCCCACGCGAGCGGCGCTCTGCATGGAAAACAACTTCCCGAATCCGGCGATTGGGTTGACCCGCCCCCAGTCCGGGGTCAACTTCTGTGGCAAAAACAATAAGCCCGTTTGCGAGACTTGCGACGCGATCGAACAAACCGCCAGTACGAGGCTCACAGGCACGGTCACCCACAGCACAATCCACACCATGCGAACCCAGTGGTTCAAGACCTGATCCGAGTTGGTCGCGACCCACGCTTCGCCACCCAACTGTTCGTAGAGGTAAGGGGCCAAGGTTTGAATACCGGAGTCGCCCGCAAACAACAAAAGCCCTGTCGCGATCACCAGTACCATCGCGGATGACAAATCACTGCTTTTGGGAACCTGTCCTTCTTTCCGAGCTTCGCGCAAACGATGATCGGTGGCTTCGTGGACCTTTTCCCCATACTGTTCAGCCATCGTTTAGGGCTCCAACATGGGGGCCAAGTCGGAAGGTTCGACGGGATGATTTCCTTGAATGGAACCTTCGATCAAGAATTGGATTTGCAAGTCGAATTGATCCGCGATCGCCCAAAACCCAGCTTGCAGACTCAGCAACAGCGAAATCATCATCACCGCTGCGTTTACATTGAAGCCAACTTGCAGCACGTTGAGTTGCGGCAAGACTCGTCCCATCAAACCCAACAGGACCATGGATAAGCACAACGCCAACATCATGGGAGCCCCCATCCGAATCCCGAGTTCAAACCCTGAAGCCAGTAAGGCCACGTAGTAATGAACAAAGTAGACGGGGATCTCGGCTTGTCCCGGCGGGACGCGTTGAAAGGTCACCAACAATGCCGCGAGCAATTGCCCCGGTCCTCCCAGCACCACAAAAATCCCCAATGTGGTTAGGTCCAAGAGTTGTGCAAAGAGGGGCTCATTTGTACCCGACGTGGGATTCAGTGTATCAGCCATTTGCATACCGCCCATTTGCCCAGCCAATTGGCCCGCGACTTGCGCAGCAGCAAATATCAATTGCGCACCCAATCCCAAACACACTCCGACGATCATCTCTTCCGCCAACAGCGGCACCATCCCGGACAATGAAATTCCCGTTGGTAACGCGACATGACTTTGCATGGGCGTCAACAGCGCTGCGACCGCGACCGTCACCAAAGCACGAATCTTGATTGGAACCGTTAGTGCCGCAAAAAACGGGGCGGCCAACATCAATCCCGCGACTCGGGTCAATACCAACGAGAACAACAGCATCCATTGAGTCGCTGTTTCCAACGTCATGGCTGGGTGTACCTGCTGGACGGCGGTTCGCCAAAGCATCGCTGGCAGTACGTCGTCATGTAATCGACGGCCCACGGCAAGCAAAACGTCAGCGTCAGAACCATGGCCAACAACTTTGGCACAAACGACACCGTTTGGTCTTGAACTTGGGTGATCGCTTGAATCAAACCAATGAGCAAGCCCACGATCACTCCCACCAACAAGACCGGGGCGGACAACAAGATGGAAGCCACAATCGCGTCTCTGGTCATATCAATCACACCGGCAACATCCATGCATCAAACCTCGCTAAGAATACGGCGCAAAACTATCCATCAGCATTCCAACCACCAAATGCCACCCATCCACCAACACAAACAGAATCAACTTGAAGGGCAAGCTGATAATCACCGGTGGCAACATCATCATGCCCATCGAAATGGTCAAACTGGAAATGACCAAGTCGATCACGAGAAACGGCAAGTAGATTTGAAACCCGATCAAGAACGCGACCTTCAATTCGCTGATCATAAAGGCTGGCAATAACACTTTTAGTGGAACTTCGTTCCAAGTCTGTGGGATTTTCTGTTGTTCTTCGGGCGGCAAGTGTCGGAAGAACAACCAAATGTCATCGGAGTTCTCGGCCAGCGAAATCTGACGACTCATGAATCTCTTCAGCGGTTGAACACCGCGATCCAAGGCCTCTTCCAAACTAATTGGTGTCCCATCTTGATTGATATACGGCAGAAGCGCTTGGTCCTTAACATCCTGCCAAACCGGTGCCATCACCAACACCGTCATGAAGATCGATAGCGAGGTAATGACCTGACTGGGCGGCAACTGCTGCGCCCCAATCGCCTGCCGCAGCAAGCCCAACACGACAATGATGCGGACAAAGCACGTGGTCATCAACAGAATCGACGGTGCCAACGTCAGCACGGTCAGGAGCAACATCACTTGAATACTGGAGGACACCCCGCGCGGGCTGGCCCATTCCTTCGGCCCGGCGTTGAAGAAATCGGTGAGTTCCTCTTCGCTCAAACCGCCGCTGATCGGCTGGGACGGACTTGGCGTTCCGATCGGAGATGTCGGTTCGTCCGTTAGCCCCGGGAGAAAGCTCGGGAACGACGACTGGGCCACAGATTGCGATTGGTCCACCCACATCAAACCGAGCACACAAAGGCCGATCCATAACCATTTCACGGACCAATGGTTCAATGCCATCAGGGAATACAACCTCATCGACCTCGCTCCATTCAAGCTTCAAAAAAGTGATTGGAAACCGGCCGAACGGCCGAACGTGTGGTTGATTCACGAGCCGCAGTGGCCCGTTTCTCGCTCGATCCAATCGATTGAGAGACTTGGTCTTGTTGCGAACCCAGGAAACCCTTCGTGCGTTCGCGACCGTTCTCTCGCAGTATGGCGTCGAAAGTCTGCGACTCGTGGCGAGCGTTCTTCCCCTCACACATCTGGAGCAGATATTGCACTTCGTCCGGGTCGGTCACTTCCGCCAATGTTCGAGACGTCGTTTCAGACACGGCTAACAACAAGACCCGTTGCCCAAGTCGAATCAGGCGCAGGTGTTGCTTGCCATGCAAGGGAGCATTGCCCAAGACCTGGACCGTCTCGATGGGCAAAGGCAGCAACGACTTGGGCGCCGTTCGCTTGAAGAGCCACACAAAGCCAAACATCAAACCTAAAACGACAACCAACGCCACTCCGGTTTGCAACAAACTCTTGGCACCGTGCCCGAATCCAGGAGTAAGTCCACTCGAAACCGATTCCGATCGGTTGGCTGGTTGCGACGGCCCCGGCAACGGCTGATCAAGCGGGTCGCTACTCTGCCCTGCTTCCATGTATCCAACAAGTGTTGCCGGCGTGGAGTTTGCTACTGGGCCACTTCCCGCAGTCGGTGCCGAGTTGATTGAATCGGGGCGTCTGATTGCGGGAGCGGAATAGGCCACGGCGGGTTGATCGCCAATCGCCTGCGGCTTCCAAGCCGGGGCCAACGCTTGTTGAGGAAGCGGTGTTGGCTGCTGCAGCTCCGGCTCGCGTTGGTGTGAATTAGCCGTCGCCGGCACTTCGACCCAATTTCCCGCCGTCGTTGATCGCGGTTTGTCGAATTGGCCCTGAGCGGTCGTACCCACACCCGCACCGCCGTATCCGAGCAACGACTCCAGTTGAGACGAGGGCCGCTCCAGTACCGGAAAACTCGGCTCACTGACTTGGCCAAAACCGTGCACTGCCAGAATGCCCTGGGCGACTAGCGCCAGAACGGCGGCAATGGTTCGCAGGCACCGAGCCGCAGCCTGCTGCAGATCCGTGCACCGTTTTCGAACCCCAAAGGGAGAATCTGTTTGCATCCGTGCAACCCAAACTACTCAAACCACGACGGCGATAGAAGCCCGTCCATGAGCTCTCGCAACTTGAGGGTTTTATCCGATTCTTGCCAGATTGGCGAGTCGAATTTGACGGCCAACGCTACCACTCGGCGAACGATCTTGACGATCCTGTTTTGATTTGATTACGATCAGCAGAGGGAATGGTGGTACCGTCTAGGGAGGGATGGGTCTTGTCGCGGCTGATTATCGTCGACCAATCTTTAAAAGGATTGGGCGGTCACCATTTCGATTACGTCTTGCAGATCTCACAAGCGGCTGCCCGCCGCAACGCTGAAGTCGTCGTTGTGGCTCATCAACAGTTCACGAACCACTCCACACTGCAACATTACGCCAGAATACTTCCGCATTTTCGGCAAACGACCTATTCGCGTTATAGCCTGTTGGCAGGCCTTCGAGCCATGCATCGGCGACCTCCTCTCATGGACGAAACGCCTCCTTACATAAAGAAGCTCGTGCCGGAGGAAGTCCACCCCCGAGGGGCGGATCTATCGGCCGTCGATCCAATCGAACCCGCCAAGCAAAACATGCCGTTGGCTGCATTGTCGCGAAATTGGCAACGCTTTCGGGAACGAGGGCAGTATTTCCTTAAGACGATTCAACGGTTCGCGGGCCGAATCCAAGATTCTGGAGGCCGCACTCGAGGTATCCAAACGTTTTCCACCGATTGTGCACGGCTGTTTCCCAAGCTGAGCCTCATGGCAACCGATCACGTGTTTTTTACGACAATCAACGACCTCGAACTCGCAGGGCTCTTGGTTTATTGGATGGGATCTCCCGAGAGCTACCTTCCCCACTGGCACTTGCAGTTTCATTTTGATGCGTTCTGTGGCCGTGTCCCCGAATATCGCAAACAATATCGAACACTGGATCCCCTGCGATGCCTGTTCGAGGACATCGACAACGCGGTCCCCACGCATCAACTGCACTACTACGCGACAACGGCGGCCATCGCGGACCAATACCAACGTTTGGCGTCACATCCCGTCTCGGAACTCGTCTATCCGATTAGTGACGCCTTTCGTTTGCGGCAGCCGGAATCATTTCGAGTTGTCCGCGAATTCGAAGTGGCCGAGGAGACCGACAGACGGCGAGCCTCGGATGCAAACTACAAAATGGTCGGCAGCCTAGGAAGCGATCGGCAGTTCCCCAACCGAGCCACCGCCTTTGCAACCGAGCAAATATCTCCGGTTGGCTCTTCCCACAATTTCCCGGCGGAACCCTTATGGAGCCCCCAAGCCAACGGGATCCCGATCGTTGTCGCCGGTGGAGTCCGTTCGGATAAAGGGCAAAAGGGCCTTCAAGAAATCTGGCCTGAACTGCAACAGCAAGTCCTGGCCCCCGGCTTGGGTTTTCTAGTTTGCCAACGCAAAGAAAAACCAAAATGGTACCAGCAAAAATTTTCACTTGAGCCACGCAGGAAGCTGGAAGAAAACGAACCTCAAGTTCAATACGTTCCACATCCGCTCTCGACGCCTCAATATCAACAGCTCATTCGCCAAGCCGGAATCGGCTTGTTGACCTACGATCCGAGCAGTTACGCCAATCGTCGCGCCGGAATTTTTGGCGAGTACTTGGCCAGCGGAGTTCCGACGTTGGTTCCGGCCGGGACCTGGATGGCCGATCAATTGGCCAAGTCACAATTCACCTACCACCAACAAGTCCTCCGCGAGCAGAGTTCCACCGTTTGCTGGAGTCACTCAGATTTTGATTGGACGCCTTGGAATGTACCGACGGGAAGCGGCGGGATCACCTTTGATGGCAGCGACGTGCCCGCTTACGCTTGGTCGCCGGAGTTGCCATCCGCCACGAGAATCGATTCAACGGATCGACTCTTGAGTGTCCGTTTTCATTGGACTTGGCCCAAGGAAGCCGGGACCTACTGCCGAATCGAAATCCTGTTCTACGACCAGCAACGGCAGGTGGTCGGACTCGACAGTTCGTCGGTTGGTCAACAACATCCGAACACGGCTCAAATGGCGTTGTTCCGCATCCCGGCCCACGCCACCCATTTCCGCTTGGGTCTAAAAAACGCCTTTCATGATCGAAATGCCACCATTCAGCGTTTGTTGGTGGATGTACTGAACCCGCAACAAAGTGTCCCCGTCGGCACGGTAGGTTTGGCTTATGACGCGCTGACTCAGATCCCCGCACGACTAATCGAACTTTGCACCCATCATGGCCATTATCGTCACATGGCCCGCCAAATCGCCGAAACTTGGTTTCTCCAGCACGACCCAACCGCGACGGTCGCTCAATTGTTCGACACAGAATCCCGAACCCAACGCTGGGTCGCTTGATGACCCTAGGATTTGTCTGAAAGCGTCCGAAGTCCGCAAATCCGAAAACCCATAACGGGATCGATTGAGCAAGCGAATTGGTTAACCACGTGACCAAAGAAAACTTGGCGAAGTCCACCTTGGCGTCCAAAGAACGGTTCCAACCGCCAAGTTTGCGGCGGCCCACGTTTCTGCTCCGAGAAGTTGAAAAAATTCTTTTGAGATTCCTCCGATCGCTTCGTCTAATATAGGGAGCGAAATCGAATCCGCCCCCATCAGCACGACATTAGGTCAGCGTCAACATGCCCAGCGACGACTCATGGGAAGCGACCTTGAACCATGTTTTGCCGCAGGCGTTGGCCTTGGCCGTCCGAGTTTGCGGAAGCCTCCCGGCGGCAGAAGACGCCGTGCAGGAGGGCTTGGTGAAGATCATTCAATCACGCGAGTCGTTCCGTGGGCAAGCCCAACTGTCCACATGGATGCTGCAGATTGTGCTCAATGCCTGTCGGGATTGGCTAAGGAAAAATCGCCCAAGTTCGGAACGAGAAATTCCTCGGCAAACAAACGCTTCACAGGACTCGAGCGAAGGGCAGGGCTCGACGAGCTCAAACGGCCAAGTTGTTGTCGGCGGCCTCGACTTGGATCACTTGGCAAATCCGCGTTCGGACGATCCGTCGTCAGTACCGATCCAAGCCGAGGAGCGACTGCGAATTCGGCATGCCGTCGAGCAATTGCCTGCGCGACAACGCGAAGTGGTTCAGTTGTTGATCTGGCAGGGTTTGTCGGCAACCGAAGTCGCCGGGCTCACAGCAACCACCGCACAAAACGTGTACGCCAATTTTCATGCCGCCAAGCAACAACTCCGGGTCCTTTTGGTTGAATCGTCCCCTACACATCGCCCCCAATCGCAGTGAACGAGATCATGCAAACTCCGGAAGAGCCTGACGATTCACGCTGGAACGAGTTGCTGGCGTCCGCCGATCCGATGTCGGATTGTGGATCCGAATTCGATGAAGCGATCGGTCGTCTCCGGTCTCACTTATCTCAGCTATCTCAGCTTCCATCGAACGCGGCCGTCACAAACGATTCGGTGAAGAAAGCGGTCAAGGTTTGGACCACGCCGATCGTTTGGTGGACGACCGCCGCACTGGCGTTGATTGCTTTAGGAGCCACGATCGCCCAGGTTTGGAAAAACTCGGAACCAGATCCGTCGATCAATTTGGTGGAATCTAAAGATGAAAGAAACAGCGAAACAGAGAACGCGGCCGCCAATGATTCGACACAGACACCGACGTTAAGTCCCGATCATGCTGTGACGGTTCCCGGGGCAGTGAAGAAACCGAACGCACCGGTTGAAAAACGCGGGCAGGAGAAGATTCGTTCCGTCCATGAGCTGCTCAAGCTGACTCCATCCCAGTTGGCAAAGGTGCAGCGACGATTAGATCAAGCGAAGTTGGATGAAGAACTTTTGAAGTGGTTGGGGCTATGGCACGAGGCGAGCCCGGAACAGCGTTCGGATTTGGAACAGCAATGGGTCGCGCATCGCGGCTTTTGGACGGGTTGGACTCTACGGGGACTACAACAATGGAAAGATCCGGCGGCACTGCGAGCCGGGATCGAGATTCTAAGTCTGGAACTAGGGCCATCCGCGCCCGAACAACTTGGATTCTGCATGCAACGTATTGAAACGGCTTCGTTGGCTTTGCCATTTTTGTTGCCGCGAGCCAACGAAACGCAATTGGCAAGCTGGCTGGCCGAGGCGAAGGACTCGGGGACCGCTCAGGCCGTGATCCACGAGCTGGCGGGTCGACCCGGGCAAGTCGCAACCGAGGCCCTGGCGTTACTGGCTGCGGATCAAGTGTGCCAGCAACTGTTGCGAGAAGCGGCCTTGAAGTGGCACCCGGCTCATGCCCAACGAGCGATGGCTCAACTGAATTCGTCGAACTCGCAACAACAGTTTTTTGCCGCCATGATTTTGGCAGTGATTGACCAAGAAGGGCTGGATCAAGAACTGCTGACCAAAGCTCGCAGTGGGGTCCAGGCTTTGCCGGCGCTATCGGCTTATGTCTTTCGCCATCACGACCAATTGGCCGAGAAGCTCAGACCATTGCAGCAGTCGCCGTCCGCGATGGCGGCGATCCCCTCCGCACAACATCGCAGCCAGAAATGGCAGCGTCAACAACGTATCGAATCCCCCGGTCCCAAATCCCTCCGAAAGGTGTGTCAGCTATGCGTCACCGCAAGTTAGTTCCTGTTTTGTGTCTGGTCGTCGCCCAGGTAGCGATGTTGACTTCGAACCATTTGCCGCTGGCTAGTGCTTGGCAAGAAGAGGAGAAAGTCCTGCGAGTCTATCCAATCGCCGACCTAATGATTCCACCAACAGCGATTGCCGATCCAGCCACGAATTGGCCTGGCACTGGCCTTTTGGCTCCGCCCGCAGAAACTGGATTCGGTGGATTCGGCGGCATGGGCGGCGGCATGGGCGGTGGCATGGGCGGTGGCATGGGCGGTGGCATGGGCGGTGGCGGCGGCATGTTTGCGATTCCGTCGAATCCCCAAGCGGGCGGCATGACCGGCATGGGTAGCGGTGGTGACATGGGTGGCATGGGCATGGTCATGGGCATGAGTGGCGGGGGTGGTTATGCAACCGCAACGGGTGATGGAGCCTCGTTGCATATTTTAATCGACCAGTTTCTTTCCAGCGTTGAAACATACAACAATACCGAACTGTCGTTGTACAACGGCTTGTTGGTCGCTCGGCAAACAGAACCCTGTCATGAACAGATTGCACAGATTCTCAAGGTGCTCCGCGATGGCCTGGCCGAACAACAAGTGATTCAAGTCGAGTGGGCAGCTTTGGCGCTGGATCCAACCGCGGCCCAGCTACTTCGTCAAACCGATGATCAACGAGTGATTCAAGATTGGATCGACCAACAAGCCGTGGCTTACGGTTCCCTTTCAACGCTGAATGGTCACATGGTTTTTTCGTCGGCCGGCGAACATCGCAACTTGGTCATTGGCGTCGTACCGGTCGTCGGAACGTTTCAGGACGGAGCCAACAAAGATCAAAGTGGCGTTGGCTATTCGCCGCGCACGGCCAAGCCGATCCTGGGTTGGTTGGCTCAAGTTCGACCTATTGTCCCAATCGATCCCAGTCAACCTGGATTGATTCAAGTCGGAATCAGTCATGTTTCAAAGCCCGCCGCAGCCGCTCCTACCGCTGTTATTGGAGTCCCAGAACGAGGGGATCTGCCCGCGTTTCAAGCGACGGGAACGATCAAGGCGATGCCGAACACTTGGACCGTGTTGGGCGGGATGGCCACCGCAGCCAACGCAACAGCCGAGACCGCTCCCAAATACATCATCGTGGTCCGCTTCAGTCGCTAAGCCGCTACCTGGAACGAATTCCGGGCGATAGAATATCGGCACGCAACTGCCTTGGAAGATTCAAGGCAGTTGTTGTTGATGTTCTTCATGCTTCGGGAATCAAGCAATGACCCACCAGAGTTTTCTTCGGCCATTGAGCAGTTCGGATCGAATCGTCGTGATGGGCGACACGATGGCCTTGTCCGGCAATCGACCCCACGGATTTGTGACTCAAATGCGAGAAGCCTTGGATCACGAAGAGTTGCCCTGGTTTGCGGTAGGGCGGAGCACGGATCGTTGGGAACATGCAACTCAACGATTTATGGAAGAGGTGGTGGCGCTGCGGCCTTCGGTCTTGATCGTCATGTTGGGGCTTAATGATGTGTGGCATCAATCGCGCGGCCACGTCTTGGAGTTCGAAAAGACGCGCCAAGCGATCCTGGAATTGACCAAAGCTTTTTTTCGACATGCGCCGCAGGGCAGGCTCGTCTTGGCATCGCCTTTTCTGATTGGCGAGAAATCGGATGGTACTAATTCTCAAGATCGAGACTTGGGAGCAGTTTCCGATTTGATTTCAGAAGTCGCTCATGAAGTCGAAGGTCAAATGGCTGGAACCGAGCCAGCCGAGTCCCAAATCAAGTTCCTGAATTTGCGGCGACTTGCCCTCGATTACTTGCAACAACACAACCCGGCTCAGAAACCCCATTCGATTTTGACGGTCGATGGAATCCAACTCAACAAAGTTGGCCACAAGTTCATGGCCGATCTATTGTCCGACTATTTGGGACTGCATCTTCCCGCCCCGACAACGGATGCGTTGCGGCACGTGGTGCTCCTGAAATTCAAACCGGAAACCGGAACCACTAAGACTCGGGAATTACTGCAAGCCTTCCAAGCCTTGGGCAAGCGAATCGATGTGGTCGCGGGGATCGAAAGCGGAGTAAACAACAGCCCCGAAGGTTTGGCGGATGGTTTCACGCATGTGTTTACCTTGACGTTTCACTCCACCGCCGATCGCGACGTGTACTTGAACCACCCGATTCATCAAGAGTTTGTACAGTTAGCGTTGCCTACTTTGGAAAAAGTCTGCGTGCTTGATTATTGGGCCCAGACTCATCCGACCACGAGGACTTGATATTTCAATGACTCAAACGGCGATGTTTCCATGTCCTCGTTGCAAGAACTCTCGGACCAACATCGAAGCCGATTGCTCGGTATGCGGTTGGAGTCCCAATCCAAGTCACGCCGTTCATCCACAGCCAACCTGGGAACAGCCGCAGCTAAAAACGGGTCATGCAAGCTTTTTTGAATCGCGCGCGTCGGGATGGATTGCCGTGGCGATCGGCCTGGCAACGACGTTGGGCGGGGCGATGTTCTTCATGGTTTTGCAGCGGATGAATGACGGCTCGATTCCCACCTCGGTTTCCCTTTTCGGGGCTGTGCAAGTTGGATTGGGACTCTTGATGGCGGTTGCTGGACTGCTGATCGTTTATGCGCAGCCATTTGCGAAGTGGTTATGGATCGCCTCCGCATTGGGAGTGTTTTTTAATGCGGCCTACTTGCTATTCGTGTTTCTTCGACTGATACAATCCGTGTAACGCTAGACGCTGGACAAACTAGAAAAGACGAACTCAATCGCGACTCGTTCAATATTGATCTGACGTCGTCAGTTATTGGCGGCGTATGGTGACCTTTAGTTCGCCTTGATTGTCACCAATTTGGGTCAGCGGCTCTTGGCAGCGCAAGTACAAGTGCCCCGTTTCGGTTGCTGTAAACGCACCGTTTTGTCCCAGCAGGATTTCGTCCGACAATTTGTACTCGGCCCAACGATCTCCGCGAGCTTCACTCTTGCTCAAGATCACTCCAATCAAACGTCCTTCTCCATTGGACAGGCCATCGGCCGAAAACGGCTCGCGACCATCGATCGACCAAGAGCCCTCGGTCAGGACTTCATACGTTTCACCAGCCTTGACCAATGCTCCCGCGGCCTGCCACCCACGTCGGGCCACAACTTTCGATTTCTTCCCGCGCGAATCGACTCCGATCGCTTTGGTTTTCCAGTCCCAACTGCAAAGTTCTTGTTGATAACCGTTGCCCAGATGTTTGACGAACTGATCGTATTCAAACGAGACTTCGCCTGCCACATCGGCAAACTCCGACTGGAAACTCGCTTTGCTTCCCGGTGGCATCATGTTCTCGCCCAAACGAAAAAACCGAGGGGCATAATTGGGATTATTGACCAACATGTAACACAGTGCCCACCGCCACGCGTAGGCTTGCCAAGAATCACCCGTGACTTGGTCAGGACGAACTAACTCCGAAAGTGGCTTCGGCTCCGAGGTTGTTAAGTAACGAATCACAACGGAATCGATATTCACGCCGACATCGCCTGGCCGCCAGTAACAGCCGAGCTCGGCCATCCCCTCGGCATACCACGTTGGCCCGGTACCGCCATACGCCAAATGGCAAAATGCATGAACGGCCTCATGTTGGACAATGGAGTGCTCGCCACAAGAATACACGATGGCGCGCCGTTGATTTCCCAAGCGAGTCGCCATTGTCACACCTGCACGGCGACGAATCCAATCCAACCCTTCACTCAACTCGGCAACGGACGGTCCCCATCTCTCCAAGTCTTCGGCCACATAACAGACAATCGGTTGATTCAATGAACGTCGGTTGTAGTACTTGCCAACGATCGCGAACATATCCTCCAACTTATCCAGCAGAATCTGAGCACTCCGCGGCGATAGATCGGTCTTGATCAAGAAATTCTTGCTCCGCAGTTCTCGCGGTGCCTCAGATTCGTCACTCAAATGCCGGTACTTGATTTGATAGAGTTCGTCCGCGGACATTTGCACACCCGGACGGTCCGCAGCCAATTGAATTTGAATCTGCCCAACAACCCAATCGCCAGTGTTGAGCCTGAGCAACTCCATGGAGACAACTTCATCCCCAACTCGAACTTCTTGCATGTGTTCCTGTTCAATGACCATCGTGGCGTTGTCGGTGATGCCAATCGCGAGACCTGCCTTGGACGTGAAATCGGACTTTGGCAGTTGCAGCAGGATTTTGGTCTTGTCCCGTTTCGTTACTACGGCCTGGACCGTGGCCGGTTGAAAATCGGTCTTGTTTTGCGGTTCGCCGGCCGAAAACGCAATCCCAACTTGATCATGATCGACCGGCAACAGCTTCCAACGTCGCACCGTCCCGACGTTGCCGTCCTTGGCCAAATCCAATTCGACTTCGACGGCCATCCCGGCTCGAAGGAGACTCAGTGGCACTTCTCCCAGGACCCGGATGGTTGCTTTCATGTTCAAAGCCCCCTGGCCACCGGACAAGTTGATCGCGCGAACACCTGCGTCCTGATAGAGAGCCGCGTAAGTCGATCCGGCCTCCGATTGCACAACCAAGGAGTGATTTGTTTTGGACAAGATCTTGCCGGCGATCGACACGCGATCTTCGACCGAGAGATCCTGCGAGAGAAGATAGTCGTGCGGTAGGCAAATCAGTGTTAGATACAGTCCAAGAACCGCCCCGATTCTTTGCCAAGCCATACATCGTTGCATGATGACCGAACTCCTTGGTCAATGCCAGCTTTCAATCACTTTGCTGCGCTGAATCAAAGTCTGATGAAAAGGATTGATCAGCCACTTGCCGAAGCGTTCAGCTTCGCACAGCGTGTTCGACGGAACCCAAACCAAATCTTGGCGATTCGCAATCCGATTTCTCGCGACTCGACGATACAAGTCAACCGAATAAAATGCCACATGCAGTCGCATCGGCCGATCCTGGCCAGGAACGGTTCCTTCGAACTCAAGATCAATCTGAGCCATGTTGGCCACCAAGAATTCTCGGTTCCGGTCTAGATCCAATTGCCACGCCACTTCGCGGGCGACGGTTTCGCGAAACGACTCACCCTCGAGCCGATTCCCGGAGATAAAGCTGACCATCGGCTGGTTGCGGCCCACTTGGGTCAACCACATCGAGCCCGCATCACCTCGCTCTCGGATCAAAGCCAAACCGATTTCAAGCTTCTGCATTTCGGATTCCATCTATCGTTCGACTCGTTCGGGAACGTATTCTTTGGCGCGTTTTCGAATCACCCGCGCCGCAATAATCTGGTCGGGCGGTCCGATCATACTGTCTTGAGCTTTGATCATCCCTTGCCAAGTGGTCCCCGCCCGCTCCAAGTTATCCAAAACGACATCTCCTTCGATCACTCTGCCAAAGACGGTATTCAACTGTTCGTCTAAATCCGGGCGGGGTCGGGTGACAAATGCGAACTGGCTGCTGGCCAATTCCGCCTCAACGTCGACCAACATCGTCAGATAGCCGCGGAGGTGTGGTCGTCGATTTGGACGATCGTGCTCGCTTTTGATCCAGTAACCAACCTGTCCAAACGCGTCGTTGGTCGTCGAACCGGTTACGGCCATGCTCTCGGAAACTTCGTAGAACAGTCGATTCTTGAAGACACCTTGTTCGACCAGAAATATGATGTTGTTGACGGTGTTGGGTGCGTTGTCCTCAAACAACTCGACGACCATCTTGCCTTTGGTGGTTTGAAATTCGATTTGCGGCAAATCCGAATCTAGGTCCGTCAACAATGCCGTCTGTTCCGCCTCCAACTTGGCGCGGAATTTTTGACAGGCGTCAAAGGCCGCTTCTTGCTCCTTGGTCAAAGGTTCACCGGCCACCATCGCCTCGCTGAAAACCGCTCGGGCCTCCGTCAGCTCATTAACGCAATAGGCGGCATACCCATACAACGGCAACAGGTATGGCCGTTCATGTCCTCGGTTCACCAGGGCTTTCGCCATCCGATATGCCTTGCGGTACTCATGAAACATAAAATAAGCATCAATCGAATGAAACGCCAAATCGGCCAAGTCTTTGTCAGGAGGTCCGGACATTTTCTCCAAGAGATGCATGGCGACTTGTCCAGAGAGTTTTCGTGCCGCCTCGCCTTTTCGCTTGGCATCGCGAAACTGGGATGCCCACTTTGGAGCTTGCCCTTCTTTTTCCGAGTGGAACTGCATCACTGCCTGACCCACGCGAGAATGGTGATATCGCCACTCGGCCAAGACCTTGTGAAGTTCCGATTGCAAATCCTCGGCAGTCATCGCCGCCAGTCTCGCGTCGTCCCGCAAATACTGGTCGTTGACAGAAGCCCGTTCTTCGTCGTCTTGCCAATTCAACCCATGGACTGCGGTCAATGACGCCGACGAAACCACCATGGTCCCAGGTTGCCACCAACGCAAGCTGGAAACAATCCCAACCCAAGCCAGACCCAGGCAGAAAATCGAGCCCAACAGCCGTGTTCTGTTCATTTCCATTTCCCTAAACACCGCGACTTCGAATAGGCCAAGCCTGCGATTCATGTCGCATCGCGAAACCGGCTGGTGGAGCCCGGCAGGGCTCTCGTTGCAGTTACTTTACTTGAGGAGCATTCAACCGACTACCCGCACCGAACGTAACGACTTTTCCTTGCCATGCCCGGCATTACAATCCAGTGCTTTCCACGTGGTCTGACAAGGACCGGAGACATTCGCCCCGGAGCTACGCGACCGACTCGATCGCGACCGTCGCGATTTGGCCCGTCGGTGATTGATTGACAACCAAGGCCATGCGACCCGCGAGCGACTGGTTTTCTCCGCTCACCGCAACAGGGCAGTGGGGGTCCGGAGTGCGATAATTCAGCGTCGCCGGCAATACCCGGTGCCGGAGTGCGAGCAACGAACAGACCAATTCGACGGCTCCCGTCGATGGGCCAAGAAGTCCAAAGTAGCTTTTGGGAGCAAAGACAGGGCACTTGGGTAAGACTCGTGCCAGCCCCTGGGCCTCAATTCGATCCTCAGCGACGACCCCAGTCCCGTTGGCATTGACGTGCCCGACGTCGGCCTCACAAATCCCAGATTGAGTCAAAGTGTCGCGAATCGAACGGGCCAAGCGATCTGCCATTTGATCGTGCGTTGCCGCGAACGCTCGATCAGAACCCAAGATGCGGGCCAAGATATTGGCACCGCGTGCTTGAGCGCTGGCCAAGGTCTCGACCACAAACGCGGCGGCACCCTCGCCAAAAACCGTTCCGGAGCGTTGGCCATCAAACGGCCGTACTGCCGCCGCCGGGCAATCGACTTGGCGTGCCAGTCGCGACCGATCTCGGTAAACGGAGGCGGTGGGATTCAACTGCGAACCGGTCGCTCCGACGACGACAAGGTCGGCCCAACCTCGCTGCAACAGCTCGACGCCCTCGATCAACGCGGGCAAGCTACTATTATCGCCCAACACAACCGTGTTGCTCGGACCTTGCGCATCCAGGAGGATGGAAACATGGCTCGCGACCATGTTAGGCAAGTACTTCAACATCCACAGAGGTTCAATTTCGCGAGGTGCAATTTGCCCCCAGGCGGAAACGTCGTTGCCCAACGGGATGCACTGGCGAAAGGCTGGCACCAAATCTGCTGGATTCGCATAAAACGCTTCGCTCGCGAACACCGTCGCAATTCGTTGCGGCGCAAAGTCGCTCGGGCCAATTCGGGCGTCGTTGATCGCCATCACCGCCGCCGCAACTCCCATTTGGATCTCGCGGCACATCACCTTGAGACTTTTTCGCGGGATGTATGCTTTGGCGTCGAAGTCTGCAACGGGGGCCGCCAATGCCAAGGGTTCGCGAACCAGTTCGCACCCGGGGCGGACCCTGACACTACTACGATTTTCGATCAACGACTGCCAAACAGCATCCGTCCCAATTCCGATCGGAGAGACAACGCCGACGCCCGAAATTACAATCTCCGATGATTGCCACATGTCCATTCTAACGTTGCTAAGCGACTTCCTAGTGTCTGTTCGGCCTAAAGTTTCGGGCTGGCTCGGCGGCCACGTTCGCCAGAACATGGATGCGGAACGATACAAACCACGCTCTGGCGAGCGTTGCTACCCGTGAATTGAGTAACAGATCATTAGCCAAAGGAATAGTCAAAAATGCGATAGGTTTTCTCGCGGATGGCGCCGCCACGTTCCAAGGTCGCTCGCGACAAGTGATTCGATTCCAAGACCCAAGAAAACTCGGCTTCTTGAACGCCCCAGGAATTGATCGTCGGGATCAACTGATTCAAGAGCACCAACCCCAATCCCCATTTTTGGTATTCAGGTAGCACGTTGGTGCTGAGCATCCGAACCTTCTTGATCGTTTTTCGATTGCCAAACAAAAACCGAAGAAAACCGAATGGATACAGCTTTCCACCAATCGCTTTGATCCACGGATTGTAGTCTGGCAGCGCAAATACAACGCCCACCGCCTTGCCTTCAATTTCTGCAATGCAAGACAATTCGGGAACGATCAGATGCTTGAGTCCGGCGGCGGCATGTTTCAACTCGGCTTCAGTCATCGGAACAAAACCCCACGTCCCTGGCAGAGACTTGTTGTAAATGTCCATAAACATCGCAACGTCACGAGCGAAGTGTTTTTTATCAATCCGGCGCACTTGGACGTTGAAGCGCCGCTGGGCCTCCTCGACCACAAACTTCATTTTGGCGTCCAACGTCTTGAGCATGTCCACATGCCCCCAAAACGCATAAAGATCCTGAACCTTCTGGAATCCAAACTCGGTGATCAACGGTTCGTAATACCGAGGGTTGTAGGTCATCATAAAGGTCGGCGATTTATCGAATCCGTCGACCAGAAGCCCCGTTTCATGATTCAACGACGGGTTGAGCGGACCACGCATGCAAGTCATGCCCTGCTGGCTTCCCCAACGCTGAACCGCCTCGAACAGGGCATTGGCCACCGTCTGGTCGGGGATGGACTCGAAAAATCCGAACATGACCTTCGTGTCATTGTAGCGGCGATTGAAGCCGTGATCGATAATCCCGGCAATTCGACCGACCACCTCACCGTTTTTATACGCCAAATATGTTTGAACCGGGTTCATCGCCGAAAAAGGATGTTTCGCAAATCCCAAGAGCTCCCGCAAATTCTGCTCCAAGGCCGGGACCCAATACGGATCTCCAGCGTACAGCTTGAAGGGAAAGCGGACAAATTGATTCTGCTGAGCTTTCGTAGACACAGGCTGAACGACAATAGATTCAGGTGTCGACCGCCCAATCGAGACGGATGCGGACGTCATCGAGTGAAAACCCTTTCAGTTCAAAGGACAACGCTGAGAGCGAACGGCCACTATCCTAGCAAATCGCAGCCAGTCCCCGAAGGGCACCAAATGGGCCGAACTCGCCCCTTCAAGACTTACTTCCGGCTGATGCTCCAGTTAGAATTGAGGAGACGACGGGTCCCCCAACAACCAAATCAGTGATCAGGCATGCGCGTGGACGTACACCAGGTTGGCCCGTTTCAGATTCTCCATCGATTGGGGAGCAAACGCCAAAAGGTCTTTGCCGCTCGCCATCGGCAACAAGATCGAACGTCGGCCCTGAAGCTGATTGCCGTTCCGCCGCATTTGACCCGTGAAGAAGCTCTCCGCCGCATCCATAAAGAAGTGCGGTTCCTCAGTCGGCTTCGTCATCCACGACTGGTTCAAATGTTCGGTGGCGGGGTATCCCACGACCAGATTTATCTGGAAATGGAACTCGTCACGGGCGAATCACTTTCCAGCATCTTGTCGCGTCGCGGCCGATTGGAGTGGGACGTGGCGGTTCAATATGCCGTCGAAATCGCGGATGTGCTGGAATACCTGCATTCAAAAGGGCTCACTCACGGCAAACTAACACCCGAAAAAGTCCTGATTGCCGACGGGCATGTCAAGGTTACAGACCTTCGCCTGAATCGGATCCGTCGCCGTCGTTGGGACGCTCAAAAGAAGGCGGAACTGGAAGTCGCGGCTTATCTGGCTCCCGAGCAGCTTATGGGTAAGGGCGTTTCTCCCCAAGCCGATCTGTATTCCTTGGGCGTTATCATTCACGAACTGGTCACCGGCCAACTGCCCTTCCCGCCCGAATCGCTCAAACAGATGGCCCAGCGAAAACAAAAAGTAATTTGCCAGCCGATCAGTGGTACCATCATCGAAACGCCGACTTGGTTGGATCAAGTCGTTCTCACGCTGATGAATCCAGATCCAAGGCTGCGATATCCTTCCGCTGCGGCGGCCATGATGGCGCTCCGTGAGATTCAAAAAATCGACGCCAACAGAACATCAGCCGTCGCGCAACTAGCCGCTGGATTCAACCCTCTCAATGCCGGAGCGGACAAACGTGAAGCTAGACAACTTTTGGGGCAAAACGTCGAACCCCTCTCCAAGCCCCATCGAATGCAGAGAACTCTCTCCGTTCCACGATGGGCTCAGATTTCTGGCTTGATTTTGGGATTATTGGTCAGCGCTGCAATCTTTGTTCTGACTATTTACAGCCTCACTCCGACGTTCGAGGACCGGATCGCCGCTGCGGATCGACTGCTTTCCAACGAACAACCCTCCCTGCTCGAAATGGGAAATTCGATCAAGCAGCTAAGTGATTTGATTCAGCAGTACCCAGACGCCGCCGAGGTCTCGACCGCAAAATCTCTGGTCATGGAACTCGAAACTCAGCGTTTATTGCGGTTGGCCGAGATCGGACGAACTGGCAACCTCGACCAACCGACTCGTATGTTTGTTAAAGCTTATAAAGCAGCGTTCGACGAAAAGTACTATCTCGCCATGGAGGGATTTCGTGAACTTGTGACTTCACGGCCAAACGAAGCAACCGCCAACGAATTTCTCTATCGTGAGGCCGAACGTCAGTTCCTCCGGTGCAAATCAACCTACGCGGAACAGGTTCGGCAGCAGTTGGTCCTGGCCAGCAAAGATCGCGCGGTCGCGTCGCAATGGGCGATCGAAGCCAAAAAAGCCTTGGGCGCCGATCCCGAGCATCAAGTTTGGCTAACTGAATTGGCAACCGATTACCCGGAAATCCAGTCGATCGAGCCCTGGCCAGCCATCCTTAGCGAATAGGAGATGGTTGCGGCGGCCCGCGTTTGGGCAGCGAACCGATACCGTTTCCTTCGCGGTTTCATTTTCTTCGTGCGGCGTGGAAGCTGGAACGTTTGCACCGCAAGTCGCTACGCATCGCGAAACGCAAAAAGCTCGCTGCGACAATGCCGCAGCGAGCTTCTTTATATAATCAGTGTTAGACTCAACCGGACATCCGTAGTTGTTACTACGGAAGATCCAAAATGATAACCCCACCTGTTCGATCTGTCCCGAAGGAAGCAGATCTTGGTATCCTTAGAAAGGAGGTGATCCAGCCGCAGGTTCCCCTACGGCTACCTTGTTACGACTTAGTCCCAATCATCGAGTTGACCTTAGGCGCTAGTCTCCTTGCGGTTGACATTGCGACTTCGGGCCCCCCCAACTTTCGTGGCTTGACGGGCGGTGTGTACAAGGCTCAGGAACACATTCACCGCAGTATGCTGACCTGCGATTACTAGCGATTCCAGCTTCATGTAGGCGAATTTCAGCCTACAATCCGAACGGAGCGCTGCTTTTTGGGGTTTGCTCCACCTCGCGGTCTTGCATCCCTTTGTACAACGCATTGTAGGACGTGTGCAGCCCTGGACATAAGGGCCATGAGGACTTGACGTCATCCCCGCCTTCCTCCGGTTTAACACCGGCAGTCTCTTTAGAGTCCCCGCCTTGACGCGCTGGCAACTAAAGATAAGGGTTTCGCTCGTTAAGGGACTTAACCCGACATCTCACGACACGAGCTGACGACAGCCATGCAGCACCTCTGCAAAAGCTCCCCGAAAGGCACCACTCTGTTTCCAAAGTGTTCTTAAGCAGTTCAAGCCCAGGTAAGGTTCTTCGCGTAGCCTCGAATTAAGCCACATCCTCCACCGCTTGTGTGAGCCCCCGTCAATTCCTTTGAGTTTCAGCCTTGCGGCCATACTCCCCAGGCGGAGCACTTAACACTTTCGCTACGACCGAGAAGATGTGGGGGTCTCCTCAGTCTAGTGCTCATCGTTTACGGCTAGGACTACCGGGGTATCTAATCCCGTTTGCTACCCTAGCTTTCGTGCCTCAGCGTCAGAAAAGACCCAGCGAGCCGCTTTCGCCACCGGTGTTCCTAATGATATCAACACATTTCACCGCTCCACCATTAGTTCCGCTCACCTCTGTCTTCCTCAAGCCATGTGGTTTCCAACGCAATTCCACGGTTGAGCCGTGGGATTTCACATCAGACCTTCATGGCCGCCTACGCACCCTTTAAGCCCAGTGATTCCGAATAACGTTTGCACAATTCGTATTACCGCGGCTGCTGGCACGAATTTAGCCTGTGCTTCCTTTGAGGTTCGGTCAAAATTTCCTTCCCTCTGACAGCGGTTTACGACCCGAAGGCCTTCGTCCCGCACGCGGCATTGCTCGGTCAGACTTTCGTCCATTGCCGAAAATTCTCGACTGCAGCCATCCGTAGATGTCTGGGCAGTATCTCAGTCCCAGTGAGACGGGCCACGCTCTCACGCCCGCTACCCATCTAAGCCTTGGTGCGCCATTACCACACCAACTAGCTAGTAGGACGCAGACTCCTCCTCAGGCAATAAATCTTTGGTCCGGAGACATTATCCGGTATTAATCACCGTTTCCGGTGGGTATCCCAGACCTGAGGGCAGATATCTACGCGTTACTCTCCCTTTCGCCGCTTTCCGCTTCCCGAAGGAAACTTCTCGCTCGACTTGCATGCCTAATCCATGCCGCCAACGTTCATTCTGAGCCAGGATCAAACCCTTCAATTGGTATGCTTGCTGCAACTTCCTTCATTCGCGGACCAGCTATGACTACAAGAGCCAAAACTTGCCAGCGGAAAGAGCCGCAGACGACTAACAAATGAAAGAGCTTGTCAGCTCTAACAAAATAAGATGGGTGGAATATTCCCATTCTTACTATTCAAAATTTGAGTATAGTTACGCATCCTGGAAAACTTTCCTGCGATTCACACGGCACCAAATATAATACCGTGCTACCCCGCAGTTCCATTTCCGGGAAGTCTAACACCAGATTTTCAAAGATCAATTCGCCTCGGCATTAGCCAGAAGCGGGACGACTATCTTAACGAGTCTCAGCCCCCAGTCAAGAGGCTTAGGTGTTTTTTCTCGGGGCGATTTTCTCGCACCAATCAAATAACCCACTCCCATTCAATCCAGTTGAAAAACATCAACGAGACTCTTTGCCAGAGCCAGTTCGTGACTGCCTTTCGAATCAAATGTCTCCCGCCAATCAGCCTCGCCGAAACTAAGTTTCCAGCTGGCTGATTCGTTCCAGCCTTTACAGGGCCGGTCAGAGGAGTCGCAGAGTATCTAGGAAGTTCTGCGATCTGTCAACGGTCACTGAGGAGATTTTCTTTAGAAGCCTTCATTATCTTCGTCCGGTGCCCGCCCCACCGTCAAATAGTGCGCCAACAAGCGGCCAATTTCCAGGCACTTTTCGCACTTTCGGGCCCCACCATCCACCGTCGGATTCACGGCAATCCCCGCGATTCCCGCACCCAACTCGACGAGTCTTTCCCGCAAACACCTCATGTCCGGCACTGTAACCAACTCTAGCCACCCGTCTTCTGGCTCGATCTCTTTCCGATACGCCTCGGCCAGCACTTCGCCGGTGAACAACACCACAAAAGAAAACCAATGAGAACCAGCCCCAGCCTGGATCGAAGACCACCCTCCATTGGCCGTCTCCCCCAACCTACCAGACCGCAGCAGAAACACCGGATAATTCCACGGCGAGTTATCGATCTCAATATGCCGACGCAACAACTCGACCACCGTTCGCCGCCAAGTTCCGGAAATCTCGGGTCGATCCACCGCCGGATCCAAAACCGTCTCGGCAACCGGCTCCTTCAGGCTGGTCAATAACCAATGCAATTCCCGCCCGTTGCGGATCGCTTTTATCCCAGCAAATCCCGCAATTTGCTCCAAGAACTCCGCCGCCCGCTGATAGGTACTGAACAACGCCAGAGCTTGAGGCCGTGGCTCGATGGACGATTGAACATCCACCAACGACACGTAGCCCTGCCCATGATGCAACAAATAGTAGGGATATCGCAAATCCAACTGCCCAGCGTCCGACTCGGCCGCGTCGTCATTATTCGACAGACCCGACGCTTCCAACCGACCGCTTATCAGCGTCGCCGCGATTCTATGCCGGGTACCGTCCCACTCGATCGCTCGTCGATTGCCGACATCGGCCCGACGCAATTCGCGGTACAAATGCGGGAACTCCTGCCCCCCGCGCGATACTTCCCATCGTAGCTCATGCCGAACGCTTTCCTCCGGTACACCCACCAATTGCAAGTCGCTTTGCCCCCCAAAGTGCTTCTCCAGCGTCCCCGGAACTTGCTCCCAAGTCGATAGATGGACAAACCCATCCCGTAGATCCACCTCCGAACCGGCCCAAACTCCGTCCGTTCTCAGCCGATCCCATTGCCCCGCCGTCATAATCTTGTAAACCCAGTTGGTGCTCATTCCGCACATTCCGCGAGCATTTAATTTGTTGGAGCAGCAAAGTTGAGCACGATCATGGTTGCGCTACCACGTCTCTCATTGGAGCCTTGAACCACGGTGTCGTATCTGTGTCCATCTTACCTCCAGCGGATTTGCGACTCGATTCTAAAAGTAAGGCTAGGGCATTGCAATAAGATTCGACGTGATTTCATGAGGTTTTCTTGACTCAGAATGTGTTCAAACGTTGGGTCTGATTTCCTGAGTCTGATATGAACAAGGCGGACTGGGAATATACCCCTGCGGATGATTTGATTGGTTGGATCGGGCCTCAAGGCCCAAAAGTTTTCTATTTCTACTTTTGTGATCCGGATGACCCGATGGCGTTGCGCTTTGTGGGCATAAGTTTAGCCGACATTCGGAGTGTGCTAACGAAACACCTTTCACTCGATAATTTTCTTGAGGTCGCTGATCGGATTGAAATCGATGGATACTCAGTTTGGCTTCGACTTCACTGAGCGAAGATTCGAACCGGGTTTCCCGCAGATTCAGGGAGGACAGCAGATTTTAGAGATCGGG
>JAUXWY010000480.1 GCA_030681235.1 Pirellulaceae bacterium
AACAGGATGTGCGTCGGTTCGACCGTCGGGCCATTCTCTTTGACCGCCAAAACCTTCTCGTCGTTATTTGGCGGAGTGTTCCGCAGTTGCTGTCGCCGGTTGAAGTTTCGTTCAAACCTTCGAACTTCTTCTTCGCTCAGCACGCCACCTGACCGTTGTTTGATCAACCGCACGTGGTTCTCTTCGTAGGCCCATTCTTCGCGTTCAACAGACTCGAAACTCGGTTGAGCTTTTTCGTAGATGGCCGTTAGGCTGCGTTCCATTCGGTCCAATTCGGCTTGGTGTTGAGCCTTCGCCGCATCATCCGCGGGAAACTCGAAGGTTCGAATGGAAGCGGCTTGGACCGATTCGTGGGACCGAACGCCGTAGGGCTTGATGTTCTGCCAGAAGGCCTGCAGGCGATAATAGTCGGCCGCAGGAATCGGATCGATCTTGTGGTCGTGACATCGAGCACAGCCCACGGTCATTCCCAACATCACTTCGGACGTCGTACGAACGATGTCGTCCAATTCATCAAAGCGCGCCAACTTCGGGTCAGCTGGTTCATCGTCCCATTGACCCAAGCGATAATAGCCCGTCGCGGTGACCGTTTCAATCGTCGGTTCTGGCAATTCGTCACCGGCCAATTGCTCGATCAAGAACTGATCGTACGGCTTGTCGTCGTTCAGCGAGCGGATGACGTAGTCGCGATACTTCCACACGAATGGTTTATCACCATCTCGCTCGAACGAGTTGGTCTCCGAGTACCGGACCAAATCCAACCAAAACCGGCCCCACTTTTCCCCATAATTCGGCGACGCCAAGACCTGGTCAACCAACTTCTCGTAAGCCAACGGATCCACGTCGTTGACAAAATCTGCGACTTGTTGGTGGGTGGGCGGCAATCCCAACACGTTGTAGTAAACCCGTCGTATCAGAGTCGCCCGGTCGGCGACCGGACTGGGGCTCAAGTCCGCGTCTTCCAAACGCCGCAAGACAAAGCGATCGATGTCGTTGCGGACCCAATCGGTCTGTTTCACGTCCGGTGGTGTTTGGGCTTGAGGCGGTTGATACGCCCACCACGCTTTGGTTTCTTCGTTGACCACCGGCACTTTGTGTAGGCCGGGATCCAAGGCCTCCTCGTCGGGCGACCACGGCAGGCCTTGATGCAACCAAACTTGGATTGTGCGGATCTGGGCGTCCGACAACTTGCCCGTGGGCGGCATTTCAAAAGCATCGTATCGGATCGCGCTCAACAGCAGGCTATCCTCGGCTTGGCCTTCGACCAACGCCGGTCCCGAATCGCCTCCTTCCAGAATCCCAGCTCGCGTCGTCAGGTTCAACGAGCCGTTGGTCTCGGTCGAGTTATGGCAACGGAGGCATTTGTCGCGGAGGATCGGTTTGACCTGCGTCTCGAAATATTCGATCGCTTCCTGTTCCGTCAACGTGGGAATGTCCAGCGTTTCGTCTTGGGCCCGTGCGAAGTTGATCGCTCCGACCAATCCCAAGAACGAAAGTAAAATCTGTCCCAAGCAGCGCAATGTGCGGCGACGGCTGTTCAACATCACAGATCAATTTTCCAGCGAGTGGGCGGGATGGAGGCGGGCTGGTGCCCATTATAGCTGGGCAGGTTCGATGTTGCAGCAGGCGTTTTGTAAGGCGGTACGGATCATTCGCCAAATATCAGGCTGTTTTCCACCAAGAAAGTGACCATTTGATCCAGCGGTTCGTGATCGGCCCGAAAGTGGTAGTGGCGCTCGGCATCCGCGCGAAAGACCCAATTTTCCGCGACATCGCCGATGGAACACGCGGTTCGATGGATCGACTTGAAAGTCTCTTGGGCCGGTTTGGCGTCCATCGGGGATTTCACGATTTCAATTCAAATGAGGTTGGAACGAGGAACTTGGTCGCAGCCGAGTACTGTCGAACGACGTGACAAGGCTTGTTGGCCCCAAAACACCACTCGTAGCGGTTTCGGCGAACCGACGTGCTAGCCCAAGAGTCTTGGATGTATCGGTTCGGAACCGGAACACACGACTGGGAAGCGTAGCTTGGACCGAAGTTTTCTGGTCCGACGAGCTGAAGTCGCGGGGCGATTCGGCCGATAACTGCTAACGATTCTACTGACTGTTGCGGATCTCCCGAATGTTGCGAGCAGTCCGCTTGTTGGCGGACAGGGGGTTTTGGTAGAATGCGAAAAGTTTAAGGCGTCGTGGCCGAATGGCTAGGCAGCGGATTGCAAATCCGTATATCCCAGTTCGATTCTGGGCGGCGCCTCTGCGGTTGACCTTGAGATGAGGGGGTCGACATTCCAACGTCATGCATGCATCCCCGGCATTGATCCTCGTTATTACCACTTCCGACAATCTATCAACGTTGGAAGCGATCTCGCGCGAACTTCTAGAGCAGCATTTGGTGGCTTGCGTACAGATCAGTAGTCCGGTCACCAGTCATTACCGGTGGGAAGGCGTTCTCACGCAGAGCGCCGAGTTTCTTTTGACCGCCAAGTCTCGTGCGGAGTTGTTTCCAGCGATCCAAACCGCTATTCGGAGTCGACACAACTACGAGTTGCCCGAGATCTTGGTCTTGCGCGCTGAAGCCAGCGAAGATTACCACCGTTGGGTGCTGCGCGAGACGAAAAGTCTTGGCGACTTGCGCGACGAACATCCCCCGACCGCATTGTAAGCCGCGCCGAAAGTCTTCGCGATCTTCGCTACGGGATCAGCGCCTGATGGAGTTCGTGCTCCATATCTTGTAGCGCGCAGGGCCACTCCGAACGTGGATACTTGCAATCATCCCATTCCCGAACAGATTGGACGACTGTGACGGCCGACGTCAAAAAAACATGATCAGCGGCTAAACCGTCGGCCGCTGTCAACGGCTGCTCCTCAACCCGGATGCCCAACCGAGCGGCAATCTCCAAAAGTAACCCGCGCATCACGCCGGGCAAGCAGCCACTGCTCAAAGGCGGCGTCCACAGCTGTTCATTTCGCCAAACAAACAGATTGCGGCGCGACGTTTCGATCACGAACCCGGACGGATCCAACAACACGGCATCGTCGCAACCGTTGGACTGGGCATGCCGCGCCGCCATCAACCAGGGCAAATAACTGGTGTGCTTGCAGCCACGCAGAGCCATTGGCGGTGCAAACGAATGAGGATAGGAAAGCAAACGAAGGCCCGACTGTTGAGCCATTGGCAGCGGGGCCGACCAAGGTGACACCGTGAGCACGCAGGTCGGCGTTTCACCGGGCTGCATCCACGTGCGGCCTTCTCCCGAGGTGACGGTCAACCGCAAGCGATAATACGGTGTGGTCGTCGGCTGCGGGAACGTCGAACTCGCCGCGCGCATGATCTGTGGCAGCGCCGCGAGGAACACCTGTTCGGGTGGCAACGGAATTTCGAGTTGTCGGGCACCGTGTTGAAGTCGGGCCCAATGTCGCGACCAGAGCGGCACGTCGAAGTCCACGGCCAACATCGTCTCAAACACGCCCCAACCGCGAAGCAGGCCTTGGTCCTGAACCCATGCGGTCGTTGGTGTTGGCGGGCCAAAACCCGCTGGACCCCATACCAAAGTGACGGACGCATCGGGCGCGGTTGGCTCCAAGTCGAACTACTCCCCAGAAGCTGGCGGCGGTGGTTGAGGTGCTGGCGGCGATGGTGGTTGCCACCCGAGTGCGTGCCACTGTTCGACCAGCACCCCGGCTCGATGATGGGGTTCGATTTCGCCTTGCGTCGCCAGTTTCTGCAAGTGTGTTGCGATCCGATCCAGCATCGTGCGCTGATCCGGGCCAAGCTGCTCCAAGTCGGCCTTGGTTGTCACATTGACCAAGCCCGCCAAGGCGTCGACCGCCATCAAAGCCACAATCTCATCTTCATTGGTAGTCATTGCTTGCAAAGCCGACTCGGCCGGAGCGGCTTTTGGTCCCAACTTCCGCAGCAAAGCCAAACACTCCATGCCAACGACGTGATCCTTCAATTGGCTGACCAGAAGTTTGACCGCAGCGGACCAGTCGCCGGTGATGTAGCCGTTCACGACTGCAGCTTGCGGCGCCAAACCGGTTTGATCGTGAATCAATTCTTTGACGATCTCGGCGGCTGGTGCAGCGTTGGCTTGCAATTGAAGCAGGCCTTCGAGTGCGCGAGACTTGGTCGCAAACGGAAACTCTTTGAGGTTCTTGCCAATGACTTCCGCAGCGGCTTGAGCCTGTTTCGGATCACCGGCCGCGATGTAGCCCAACGTACGCAACGCGTGACTCTTGACCGAGACATTCTGTCCATTGACCGTCAGGTCACGGACGATTTCTTCATGGACCATGGCGGGAGGTCCGATCGCAGCGATGGCCCGCAAGGCGATGATTTGCAATTGGAAATCCTCATCCGTCAAGTAAGGCTTGATCAACGGCAACAGATCCTGGCCGGCCGGACCCATTTTTTCCAGCGAAGACAACGCGCCCCACTTTGGTTCGAATTGGTCGGACTGCAGCATCTTCGTCAGCAACGGTTGGAACGCGGCATAAAATTCGGAACCCATGCTGCGCATTGCCTCGCAGGCATTCGACACTTCACTAGTTTCACTGCTCAAGGCTTGCCGTTCGACTTCGGCAACGGCCACTGGTCCCAGCACTCGCATGGCTGCCTCGACATGTTCGTCTTCGTAGTCGTTGAATTCGATGCGGCGATGATCCAAGAGCCATTGCACCACTTGGGCCGCTTTGGAACTTTTGGGATTCAACGATGCCGCGCCCAATGATTTGATTGCCTCCAACCGCACCGCCAAGTAGTTGTTGGTCAAAGCTCCGCCCAAGTTCGCCAAGTCGTCGTCGCTTATTTCCTGCACCGTCGTCGAGGCTGCGGGCGCCGATTCTCCAGTGGCCCGCTGACACCCACCGAGCAAAAGCAAACTCACCAACGCCAGGGCTGAACCGCAGGGCCAAGTTTTCATGTTTACACCCGATAGTAAGACGGCCTCGACGCAAAACCGAAGTGGTTGGATGCTGGGCGAGACACATCAATGGGGAGCCTAGAGCAGGCTCCCCAGCCATTGTGGACCGTTCGCACGTCCACGGCAAGCCACGAAACACGGCACACGATCGTAACTAACCCGGCCATTCTTAGCTGAGGCCCGTGAGGACCCCGTCGCCACAGAAGTCGGGGTTGCCGAAGGTATCGACGGGGTGCCCCATCGCGGCCGCGATGGTCATCAAGAAGCGATTGTGATTCACGTTTTTTAAACGAATCGATTGCCCCATTTTGAAGCCTAGGCCACCGCCAACCATCACAAACGGGATGTCGTCGCGGGTGTGCGAGTTGCCTTTGCCCAGTTCATTGGTCCAAATGATCGTGGTGTGGTCCAGCATCGAGCCATCCGCACCGGGTTCCGGAGTTTCGGCCAAACGCTGAGCCAGATACGCGACTTGCTCGCAATACCACGTGTTGATGCGAATGAGTTTTTCGTACGCGTCCTCGTTGTTATCGGGCTCGTGGGAAAGATCATGATGGCCTTCCTCGATCCCCAACCACTTCATGCGCGGTTGGCCCACGCTGTTGGTGATTTGTAGCGAAGCGATCCGCGTGAAGTCTGCCAAGAAACTGTTGACCATGAGGTCCAACTGCAACTTGGTTAATGTGGGGATGTTGTCGTTCTGCCCCTTGATGTTGGCTGGTAGCGTCGGCACGGCATGGCCGACATCGCTCCGTTTGGCTTGAAGTTCCAATTCGAGTTTCAGCTCTTGTTCGGTTTGCCGCACGATTTCCACGTGGCCGCGCAGCAAGTGACGGTCTTCTTCACTTAGCCGGGCTTCGATCTTGCGAAAGTCCTCCGTCAAATCGTCTAATACGCTGCCCAGCAATTGGCGGTTCTTGGTCTGGCCATAGAGCCGATCAAACATCTGGTAGGGGCTGTCGATCGGGGCCACAGGTTGATTGGGGCCCGAATAACACATGCGCGTCCAAGTGTCGGCTCGCTTGGGAACCATCACCCCAAACTCCAACGAACCAAACCGAGTTTGCGTGGCGGGATTTTCTTGTAGACGGTTCTTGAGGAATTGGTCGATGGAAATCCCCATGGACCATCCGGCCGGAGTATCGGATCCGCCTTGAATATCGCCAGGGAACAATTCGATGCCCGTGAGAAGACAGCCGATGCCGCGCATGTGGCCATCGCCATCGCCTTTGATTCGGTTGCAAAGACCCTTGATCGTCATCAATTGGTTCTTGAACGGAGCCAAAGGTTCCAGGATTCGCTTCAGTTCGAATTCAGTGCCCGAGTCCGAGGGCCAAAAGTGTTTGGGGATCACGCCGTTGGGGCTGAAGATAAAAACCAGCCGCTGTTTCGGTTGGTTCCGCTGGTTTGAATTCCCCAGCGCCAAGCTGGGCAGGTTCAACATGAAGTTTGCCGCCGCACTGCTAATGCCAGCTTGGACCAGAAATTGACGGCGGGATGATGGATGGGACATCTAGCTAAAACTCCAAGGTTATTGGCCCGACGGGCGACTCGTACGGTTGGCGGCCACGGCCACGAGCAGTTCAAGCGGGTCCGGGCTGCTCCGGCGGGATATCGAGGTGGGACCTTAGGTGGGTAGGCACGCGGGCATTTTGGGTCGGACGCCTGAATCGGTGACCGACCGGGCGGACCGGCCCCGAAAATGCGGTTCCCCCTATCATACCCGACCGTGGGCCATTGTGGCAACCAATTATTCCCTTCGGCATCGAAACGATGGGTTCCGGACGTAAAGAGCGGACCCAGTTTGGATTTATCCCAAAACAGGGTCCCGATTCTAATTGTAGCGGAATTCGCGAGACTCCCTGAGGTTTTGTCCCGAACTCCATTCCCGACTTGGAGGACTCCGGCTTTGGAAAATCCCAGAACCCATAGCAGTATCGGTTTAGCGAGCGCTGGTGTACCGGCTTCAGCCGGCGGGAGCTGTGAAAATGCTCTTTTCCGCAACCCGCCAGCTGAAGCCGGCTGAAGCCCAATACCGCTAAGTTAATATCCGGATTGCGTCGCGAAAAGGGAGCTTTAAAGGCTGTGTTTTCCGGTGTTTTTCACGTTTCTTGGACCATTTGCTTTGCTGTTTCTTAATCACACGTGGATTTGTCCT
>JAUXWY010000004.1 GCA_030681235.1 Pirellulaceae bacterium
CGTCATCGCTTTGACCTGTTGGGCCAATTCCACGAAGGCCGCGTTCTCGACCCGCGAACAACTGGGGCAGGAAATGATGTTCAAGCCATCGCCAAAATTGACAACACTGCGAACTCGACCCGCGTAAATGTCGCTCAAAATTTCTCGCGCAGCTGTGATTTCCAGCCCCTTTTGCGGATTCGGAACCGTTAGCGATACTCGGACCGTATCCCCGATCCCATGTCCAATCAACTGCTCGAATGCCACCCGAGTCTTGATGATTCCGTCGGGCGGCAACCCCGCTTCCGTCACGCCTAAGTGAATCGGAACGTCGGGCCGCTCCGCCGCAAATCGGCGATTGATCTCGACCACTTTACTGGGGTCCGAATCTTTCAAGGACACGCAGTATCGCGTGAAGCCCAATTCGTCCAGTTCGCGGCAATGCCCCCAAGCACTTTCCAACATCGGGCTGATCGAATCATGGATCGGAAAACGATCCTTCAACTCCGGATCCACGCTGCCGCAGTTCACTCCGACCCGCAACGCGATGTCGTTGTCGATCGCGACTTTGGCCAAAAAGGAAACCTTCTCCTGCCAAGGCTTCTGTTTTTCGTGATGATACAAGTGGCCAGGGTTGTACCGGACTTTGTCCACGTGCGGAGCAACGTCCTCGGCCAAGCGGTAGCTCTCCTGCAAATCCACGCACAAATTGGCCTTCGTCTGACGACGGATCTCGGCTACTGCGGCGGCATCTTTCTTGCTGTCCACCGCGATCCGAACGACATCCGCTCCCGCATCGTGCATCAGATTGACCAACCAGACGGTCGCGTCGATGTCTTGGGTGCTGGTGGCCGTCATGCTTTGGACGGCGATCGGATGCCCTCCGCCAATGGTCACGGACCCAATCCGGACGGCTCGAGTGGGATTTCGCTGAATATTCACGTTAAAAATCCCTTAGCACTCGTTGATCCAACGTTAAGGGGTGCCCGACCAAGGGAAGTCAAAGTCTTCCAAGTCTGGCGGTTCTCCTGCGGACCAAAAATGGGAGCGCTGGGGCTCGAACCCAGGACCTACGGATTAAAAGTCCGGTGCTCTACCGACTGAGCTACGCTCCCTGAAATCCCTAACCCGCTGATTCCCAGTGGTTTAGGCCGGTCGTTTTTCGGTCAAAATCTGACGCCCGTCGTTGACTGACGCCCGAAAACCGTTTGATGCGATCGAATCGCAACAAAAACGCCCGGTGAATCTATCATCACTGGGCGTCATCGACTCCCACCAAGTTGTCGAAACGACCGGTGAGGCCCGTGATCGCAATCGTAGCAGTGGTTTCTCCGTAAAGCAAGGGGCGCCTTCACAGCATAAACCCAGGAATCGAAGAGCCCGTACCAATTGGGTTCGTCGATCCGTTTGGTTCCTATCCAAGGAACGGAGCCGGGCGACGAATCTCAGATTAGTTCGGAACCGGCACATCATTACAGCCGGTGGACGCTCGTCATTCACAAAAAGGAGTGTGTCGATGAACAAACGAAAAAGCCTCTCTCGAGCCCACCTGCTTACGATCCTTGGACTCGGGATTCTTGGACTAGCCGCCGCATCCCAATTTCCATGGGCGATCATCTACACAGCGGCGTTTTTCTTCGCGGTCCTGATGTTCGTGCGAGCGGTCCTGATGTATCGGCTGAAATCGGTTGACCCGCCAAGGTATCGCGACCCCAACTACCGACAAGCAGAGTCCACGTTGCTGGGCAAGTTTTCCGGCGACCGGAAAACTCTGAAACAACGCGGTTCGGTTTCTGAATAACGCCACACTCGATCACGCGGTGCCGCAGGTACAACATTCATGGGGCGATGGTACCGGTACTCAATGAAATGGTACTCGTACTCGGTTCGATTGCAGACCGATCGAGTAGGAGTAGGAGTAGGGAGTAGTACTTGCTATGCTCGCGAGAGAAAATCGCCGGTCCGGGTGTCGACTTTCACTCGCTCGCCTTCTTTAAGGTATTCCGGAACCTGAATCACGAAACCCGTTTCCAACGTTGCGGGCTTGGCTCGCGAGGTCGCGCTGTTTCCGCGAACGCCTGGGTCACATTGAGTCACGGTCAACTCGACGGTCACTGGCACTTGCAGGCCGACACATTCCTCGTTGTAGATCAAGGCGAACAGCCCTTCACAGCCGTCCACGATAAAATTTCGTTCCCATTCAATCGCTGATAATTCCAGCGAAAATTGGTTGTAAGTTTCGTTGTCCATCAAGTGCAAGTGAGTTTGATCGGTATACATCACACTCACCGACCGCTTTTCGAAATCGGCGCCATCCAAGGAGTCGCCACCCTTCAGGACAAAATCGACCTTTTCTTTGGTGACTAAATTCCGACCGCGATATTTGTACAGCGTTGCGGCGCCACGGGCCGACGGCGTTTGAACCTTTAAAGTCTCAATGAGTACCGGCTCACCCTCGTAGACCACAATCGCGCCCGTCGAGATTTCTTTCGCTTGCATGTTCCAAACCTTTCCAGTGACGTTACGACCCGAAACTTAACCACCACTTCCCTGCGATGTCGCAGGATCATCGGCCATTGCCAATTTACCCAATTCGCCCGCGCGCCTCGAAGAACTGCTGACCGCATTGATCAATGCCGCTCGAAGACCACCTTCTTCCAACGCCACCAAGCCTTCGATCGTCGACCCCGCAGGACTGGCGACTTGTTCGCGCAATTGCGCCGGGTGGAGCCCTGTCTTCTGCACCAACGCAATGGAGCCGGACAACAACTCGAGAACAAGCGGGTTGGCCAAGTGTCGTGGCACGCCGGCACGGACCGCCCCGTCGCTCAGAGCCTCGATAATGGTCATTACAAAAGCTGGACCGCAGCTGGTCAAGCCACTGATCGGGTCGATCAGCCGTTCCGGAACTTCCCAAGCCGATCCGACCGTCTGCAACAACGATCGCACATGGTCTGTTTCAATTTCAGTAACTGCCGCCGAATGCGACAAGATCGAGATACCTTGGCCCACAACTGCCGGAGTGCTGGGACTGACGCGGACAATCTTTTCGTGTCGAGTCCACTTCTCCAGGCTGCCCAGTGTCACTCCGGCCGCTACGGAGACCAAGACCTGTTCGCTGCGAAATGCACTAGCCAACGGTTCCAGCACCCCACGAATGATTTGTGGTTTGACGGCGACCCACACTTGGGCGGCCTCCCGGACGACCAATTCCGCTGACGCCAAACGTCGCGCGCCCGGCGCCGCCTGTAAAAATGCGTCCGCATTGGTGTCACCCGGATTGGTAAAACAAATCTCGGCACCCAACAATCTTCCCTGCTGGATAAATCCGGTCGCCAATGCCCGAGCCATTTGCCCACTGCCAATAAAACCAATCATGCTTTGCTCCTAGGCAATACCAATTGAGTTGACCCTTGTTGAGAATGACGATTCGTTCAAACAAACGGCCAACGACGTCCCAGTGCCTGCTTTTGCAGGTCCGTCAATTGCCGAATTCCGCCTCGCGCCAACTGCAACATGCTGTTCAGCTGCTGGTCATCAAATGTTGCTTCTTCGCCGGTGCCTTGGACTTCGACAAATCGTCCCCGCCCGGTCATGACCACGTTCATGTCCACCTCGGCCGCGCTGTCCAACGGATAGTCCAAGTCCAAATAGGTCTTGTTGTCGATCAAGCCCACACTGATGGCGGCCACACTGTCCGTTAGAGGATACTCGGCCGGGTTAGGCAAAGACGAACGAATCAAATGCAACGCGTCGACCAGCGCGATGAACGCTCCGGTAATGCTGGCCGTTCGAGTCCCACCATCGGCCTCCAACACGTCACAGTCGATCGTGATGGTGCGCGGCCCCAATTTTTTGGTGTCCACGATGGCGCGAAGACTTCGGCCAATCAGCCGCTGTATTTCCGTCGTACGTCCATCGACTTTGCTACGCTCGCGCGGCCTCCGAGTCGACGTGCTTCCGGGCAACATGCTGTATTCGGCCGTGATCCAACCGCACCCTTGAGCCGCGAGCCACGGAGGAACCGTCTCGTCGATACTGGCCGTGCACAGAACCGTCGTGCCCCCACATTGATACAGGACACTGCCCGGCGAAGTCTTTGTAAAACCACGCTTGATCTTCACTGGACGCAATTGGTTGGTCGGACGCGCCGCCATGAACTCACCTTTCAACCCCTGAAACACACTACGCCCGCAGTCACATCCTAGCACGATCCTGTAGCAACTCGAAAGGGATACGGCGTTATCGCTGGGCCAACAAAAGTCGTAACGGCCGGTTGTTTTCAAGTTTGCTCAAGACCGATGACTCGATTCGCCATCCGTGTGGTCGAAGGTAATTTTGAAACGTCTCGCCAGTGTCGCGCCCGGGCTCCGTCAGCACGATCTGACCCGCGTCGCTCAAGTAGGAGTCAAAGAATCTTAACAGCGCCGCCCAATTTCTCTGTTCGTAAACAATGTCCGCGCCCAAGATCACATCAAACTTGTCGGACAAAACATCTTTGTGCCAATCGAACACGATTGTGGAAGCGCGCTCGCGCCATGGCCACGCGTTGGCAGCCGCAAACCATACCGCCGGTTCCGCATAATCCGCCAAGGTCACCTCCGCTCCCACGGCGGCCGCCACACAGCCACACAGGCCGACCCCGCACCCCAAGTCCAACACTCGGCGCCCGGCCCAAGACTGCCGGCGATTCTCCTCCAACATCCAATCGACCAACCGCCTAGCACTGGGCCAAGCCTGAGCCCAGAATGGCTCCCACTGATAATCTCCGCCCACTACTTCGCCCATCAAGAGATCGATTTGATCGTGAACATTCGCGACCGAGAAAATCTCCAGCTGCAATCCGCCGATCTCGACCACTTCGCGAGCTACGGGAAAACGTGATGCAAGTTGATCCAACAGAGCCGATCGGTCCGACCAATCGGCCAATAAGTTGTGGACCATTACCAACCCATCGCCATGTTCGATTCGATGGCTTTCTTGGCGGTGTCCAGGTCGTCGCCCGTTTGATTCATATACAATCGCACCGCTCGGACCTTGTCGCCACCGGCCGTTTGCAAGCATTCGCGAGCGACCAAACACGGGTTCGCCTCAGGGGACATCAACCCCAACGCACTCTTGCTTATCACCCAACTATCGCGAGGGCGTTTCACCAGCCGTCGGACCGACTCGTATGGAAAAGCGTCGGAAACCACATCTCGAGCGGCCTGCTCGTCCGTTGCCCACGTGATCACAATGTGGCCATCAGTTTCGATTTCGAACAACGCCATGTTTCAATACCTCAAATTTCTCGACCCTGCGTTTCACAACCTGTGGCGGTACCGATCCGGAACCGGATCGTATCCAACCCCTCCGCCAAAACAGCCCGACACATCCCGGTCGCTATTAACCCCAATTTCCGCACTTTTGTCGAGGCCATTGCAGCCACCCCCCTAAAACACGCCAAAATTTCGACGTACGAGTGGATTTGGCGGTTTCGACCTCGCTTGCTTTGTTTTCCAGCAGATTCAGGGACCATAATGCTTGGCTGTTACAAAACACTAGTTGGTGAACGGTTGCGATATTCTCAAATAGGCGAACAGGTCCCGAATCTGATTCGCCTCCAGTTCGTTCAACAGACCGTCTGGCATCAGACTTCGGCCTGCGGGTTCCAACTGCTCCAATTCGTCCATCGCCAACGCGATGTCCTGACCATCCGGGCCACGGAGCACCAAAACTTGGCTGTCGCGCTGGACTTGAAAGCCTTGGACGATTCGCCCGTCGGTCGTCAGTGCTCGCAGTAACTCAAATCCTTCACGAATCTCGGCACTCGGGTTGACGATACTGACCAACATCGTTCCCAAGTTGTCGCGCTGGTAACTGGTCAGATCCGGTCCCAAGTTTCCGCCCTTGAAGAACAGTTTGTGACACGCCGCACACCGATCCATATAGATCTTCTCCCCGGCGTACGGATTGCCCGCCCCTTCGCGCAAGATGGTTTCAATGGCAGCCAATTGAGCTCGCATGTCACTTGCCGCGACGTGCTGCGCGGGAAAAAGCTCTCCAATCGTCCGCTTCACGTCGGCGTCCGCGCTCGACCGCAGCTGATCCACAATGTTCGAGGACAACCACGAGGTGGAAATGCGACCCGTCGGAAGTTGTTCGACCATCCGTCGAGTCCAAACAGGGCGGCTCACCAACAAGGCGATCGCCGCCGACCGAGTCTCGTCCGATAGGTTTGGCAGGATCTCGAGCGTCTTGTCGGCGATCTCCACTTGATCGTACTTGCCCAACGCCACAAACGCCGCTCGCTGAAGTTCACTTGGATGTTCCGTCGCAATCAGGTTCAACAACATCGAAATCGCCGCCGGATGGTTCAACTCGCCCAATCCTCGCAGCAATGCCAAGCGCTCGGGCAGCGGTTGACCGGCATCGGCAATGGTCGCCAAGGCGGTCTCAAACGCTTCCGGCTCACCTTGCCGCATCCGAAACAAAAGCGAGCCACCTCCCACCGACGCCAAAACTTCTAGCAGTTCGTCCGGTAGCGCCGCCATCGCTCGGCCTTGATACGCTGCTTCGAACCCACGCATCACGGCGGATACGTCGTCTGCGGTCGGTCCTCGTTTCAAAAGCTCCGCCACACGCAGCAAATCCTGGCGTCGCCCGTCCACCGCCAATCGCCGCGCCAATCGTGGCAAGACATGCTCGCGGACCATCGGTCGTGAACACAACGACACGTCGGCAAAAAACGCCATGATCTCGTCGACCGATTGTGGAAGGTGCGCTTCCAAAACCCACCAACACATCAACGGAATGTACGGATCGTCCACATCTTCATCGTGCATCAACAACGCCCGTAGGACCGGTAAGCCTTGCTCCAAACGCAAACGACGACCCGTCGCGGCAATTTGACAACGCACTTCGGGGTCTGGTTCGTCAGTGGCGCGACTTAAAAGCGTCTGTTGAAGGTCGGTTGGGAGCGGCGAGGGATGTCGAAAGTCTTCGCGACTTCCGCTACTGGGGTCCGGAATCTGATCTGCGACACCCACCGGTGGCAGCCCCAAATTACGCTGGATGCCGTATCGATCTCCCAGCAACCGGACAGCCCACATCCGAACTTCGGCCGATGGATGCTTCAACGCGAGTGGCCAAGTTTCTTCTCGCGCCGAGTTCATTTGATGCAGAGCCCATAACGCATGTAGCGCTGCTTGCTTCGAGTAGTTCGGGAACGAGTCATTAAGTCGAGCGGCCACAGTCGGATCGGCTCGCAGCCCCAATTCGCGACTTGCCGCGTAGCGATGCCATTTGTTCGGATGATCCAACCACGCTTCAAGTTCTTCGTTCGACGCCGCAGCCACAGAAACGTTGGACTGCAACGTTGAACCGGATCCCGCCAGCCGATAGATACGTCCGGTCGTCGTATCGATTTGATTTTGATAATGCTGTCCGTGGGCAATGTAGTGCTCGTACATGTCGGCCACGTAAATCGATCCGTCCGGAGCATTGGCGATATAAACCGGTCGGAACGCCTCGTCGCGACTTTTGACCACGAAGCCCTCGTCCTTCGTCGTGAAGGTTGAACCGCGAGGGAGTCGACTGATCGCGATGATTTCACTGTGTAATGGATCCAAGGCCAACAGTTTGCCTTGCAGCTCCGACGGCAACGCCGAGCCCTCAGCAAAGGCTCCAAAGTGACTGAATCTCACAACGGGAGTTGACGTTGCCATCATCGGCAAATCGCCGAACGCATACGGATTGCGCGGCGGGCCGAACTTGCCCGGATCGGCATGTTGCATCAAGTAGAAGCCGCCCTGAACAAAATGCCACCCACGCGTGTCGGAGCCGTTGTGTCCCGAATACAAACGCCCCGCCGCATCAAACTCCAGTCCAAACGTGTTTCCACCACCTTCCGAAAAAATCTCAAACGCCTTCGAACTTGGATGGTACCGCCACACCATGCAACCTTCAAAATAAACCCCCGCCGAATCAGGAGGATCGATCCCCGGCCGAATCACTCGGCACGAAGTCGAACTACCTTGACATCCGTACAACCATCCGTCCGGTCCCCAGACCAACCCGTTGGCCATCGCATGGGTATCTTCAAAGCCGAAACCGCTCAAGTGAACTTCCGGTGGACCGTCCGGAACATCATCGTCATTCGCGTCGGGATAAAACAGCAAGTATGGTGTGTGCATCACCCAAACTCCACGTTGGCCCTTGACCACTGCATTCGCGAGATTCAACCCGGAAACAAACACTTTGTGCGAATCAAACCGGCCATCGCCGTCCGTATCTTCGTGAATCGATATCAAATCCGAACCGGGATCATGATTTGGCGGCGCCAACGGGACTCGATCGTAATGCGACCGATAGTACCGATCACGACTAAGCATTCTCAGTCCCGCCGGATAGGGGTACTGACGACACTGGGCAACCCACAGCCTTCCTCGCTGGTCGAAACTAAAGTGAAACGGCTGAACGATCTCCGGTTCGTGCAACAACAGTTCGAAACGCAGATCACCACGAGTGTCGATGGCTGCGGCCGCTTCCGTTGGAGGTAGACGCGGACCAGGGACCTGTTCCGCTCGGCCCAAAACTTCTTGCGAATCGCGAAACTCTTGGAACGCCGCGTACGCAGGTTGCTGCGCCAAGGCCGGGCCGGGTTGAAAGTTTGCTCCTTGAATCAATTCCCATGAACCCTCAAAGACACACTCGTAAAAGTAATTCATGATGAAAGGAACACACGAATGGAAGCCATCTTGCGGTCCTGATTGATACACTCGAAACGCGATCTCGTTCCATTCGCCTTGACGCAACGTGCCCGCCGGAACCTTGTGCCGAATCAGTCCCGATTCCGCCGGCTCGTAGTTCGGTGGGAATGCACCGGCCACACCAATCCTCTGACCATTGACCCACAGTTCATGAGCACCAACAAAACCAGTGATATGCACGCCGACGGATTCCTCAAAGAGGTTCCGATCATGCGGCGTAAAGAAGTTGTCGTGAACCTTGACCCAACACCTTAGCCAATATTCGGAATCCGCCTGCACGCTGCCCGGTAGCTGGAGCAGAACCGGATCGTCGGCAGCGACGCTGTTCGCCATCGGTCCTGGCGTCCAACCAGTCGGCAATAGTTCAACCGGTTCCACAGCGGATCGCGACGGAACATTTTGAACTAGAAGGGCCGAAACGACCCAGAGTCCAAAGACGCAGCTCGAAAGTACAATCCAAGTTAGCAGCGGAGTTCGAGCTGGCCCGCCGCATTTCAATTTCAACATCGTCGATTTCATACCACACATCTCCAGTTCCCAGATGGGCTCGCCACCAGCCGAAGGTTTTATGATAGTCTATCTCGCGAAGTCATGCGCCGCCCGTCGCCGCAAGGAGGACGACGTTGTCGCATGACCATCGAGACCACCTGGGGATCCGTCCCAATGCATTTTTCACGTGTTCTGCAAACAAAGAAGCCGATATCCTGCGATTCTCACCAAGCCGAATGTTGCGTTCACCGACGTCGGCTCAACAGTAACCGTCCGCAACAGAGGATTCGTCGTGAACTCGTCTCGATCGCTGGCTACGGCACCGTTCAAGAAATCCAATCCATCGATCAAGCCAGCCTGATCTCCAAGACGCGTGAAGTGTGCTGCGCCGAATCCCGCCGATTTACGGTCTGTTGATTTAGACGTTTAACAGTCAGCCGCAGGCGTACTCGTACGGTGGCGAGTACGCCTCTGCGGCTGACTGATAAACACTAATGTCGACAACAGATACTAAATCAACAGACCGTTTACTCGGCGGATTTTTTCGGCTTCTCGCTACAT
>JAUXWY010000016.1 GCA_030681235.1 Pirellulaceae bacterium
ATGACGACGGCCTGGCCCTTGAAATCGCTCAACTTCACGGTCTTGCCGCTCTGGTCCTTGAGCGAAAAAGCTGGGGCTTTGCTTCCTTCTTCAATCCATTCAACTTCAGCCATGGGAGCTCCTCGGCGTTTTTGAATTCAAGTCCCTCGCATCGGGGACCAAGCCGCGAAAACCGATTTATTTCGTGTACGATAACGCCAATAACGCGTAAGAAGTTACGAGCACTGCATCACCCTCCATCCAGCGATCACTCGCGACGTTGTACCACGAACCGTTGGCCTGTTGCCGTTTGTGCAACTCTTGGATCAAGTCCGCTCGCCAATCATGAACCTTACCGGCTTCATCGGTGAACGTGGCTTCGCCCATTGCCTGAAATGCTTTGCCGAACATCTGGTAGTAGTAATACAAACCTTCGCTGCCCATCCCAGGATTCGCTTCGATGTCGTAGTGTTTTTTCAAGTAAGACATGGCGGCCTGCACACGCGTGTCGTCCTTGGAAACGCCGGCATAGAGCATGCTTTTGAGTCCCGCGTAGGTCATCGAACCGTAACTGCGCAAGCCACCGGCGGTGTCCTCCCCGGCCATGCTTTGTCCACCTGCAGCGGGCGTGTAGAAGAACCCGCCATCTTTGGGACCGGTCGTCGCGAATTCGACTTTATTGAACTCTGATTCGTGATTTTGACAGCGAGTCACAAAGGCCAAGGCCGCTTGAATGTCGGGATCGTCTTCCTTCGCACCGGCCGCTTTGAGGGCTTCGATCATGAACGCGGTGTTTGATAGGTCAGGGCGACCGTGGCGACCATAACCGGCACCACCGTGCGCCATGTCCTTCGGACCTTTGCCTTGGTTCGGTCCCCATTGCATCTGCCGTAATAGTTTGGCCGCCGTTTCAATCTCGGTGGCGTACGTTTTGCCTTGGTTGACCAAACTAAAGGCCATGATCGCGAGCGAGGTCTCATAGTTTTTGTGAATCGAATCCGGAGCGTAGATCCCGCCATCGGCCTGGCGATTGGCCAACAAGTACTGCAATCCCTGGGCGACGACCGGATGATCGGCGGAACGTCCTTGGGTCAACATGGCTGCCACGGCCAACGAGGTCGGACCGGTGCCCGCATGACTGGCGAAGCTGCCGTCGGTGGCCTGCTGACCATCGAGGAAGTTCAATCCCCGCCCCACACTCGCTAGCCGATTCTGTTGCAGTTCGCTCGACAGCGCCGGTAAGACTGGAGATTGATCCTGAGCGACGCCCGAAACTTGGTTCTCTTGGGCGAAACTGTCAACGCTTCCGGCGCCAAGCCAGATGATTCCAACCAAGGCCAATCCAGTCAAGATAATAAGAAACCGGTGTCCAATCGTTGATTTGCACTGCATGGGAAATTCCGTTGGGGAAACGTAGGGGTGGTATTTTCTCGGGCTTCGCTCATATTGTAACATGCCGCAGGTGCTTGGCGCCCCCGCGATTCGTAACATACACATCAGTGCCTAACTACAAAGGGGCTGACCCTCCATGACGCCTGAAAAATCCGTCGGCAGTCCAATGACGGCCCAACAGATCTTGGACCGCGAATTCTTGGAAGTCCGGGCCCGAATTGTTAAAATCGCGGCCACGTTAGACCGGATCGATCGCAGTGCCGCCCCGACAGCCGACGCCGAGCGAATGGAGCTGATTCGTCAGGGTCTGTTGCTCTTGCTCGGCAACGCCCCCGACCGGGCTCGGCAGGTGCAGATGCTGTTCTCGCTTCCCTATCAAACGGACTGGCCGCAACGACTGGGTGTGCCGCTCGAAAATAGAGGTTAAACATGGACTACTTCGATCCCCACATTCACATGGTCTCGCGGACGACTGACGACTACGCCACTTTGGCGCGCATGGGCTGCGTGGGCATGAGCGAGCCGGCATTTTGGGCCGGATTCGATCGCGGCAGCGCCGCCAGCTTTCGCGACTACTTCCGCCAACTGACCGAGTTCGAGCGATCTCGCGCGGCCAGTTATGGAATCGCTCATTACACGTGGTTATGCATCAACGCCAAAGAAGCTGAAAACGTCGAACTGTCCCGCGAAGTCATCGCCATGATCCCCGAGTTCTTGGATCGGCCCAATGTTTTGGGCATCGGCGAGATTGGTTTGAACAAGAACACCAAGAACGAATCGATCGTGTTCTTGGAACATCTGGACTTGGCAGCCAAGTACAACGAACTGATCTTGATTCACACGCCCCATTTGCACGACAAGTACTTGGGCACGCGAATGATTTTGGACATGTTGGTCAGTGACGCTCGGTTGGAACGCCATCGAGTGTTGGTCGATCACGTGGAGGAACACACGATCGGCGAAGTGTTGGACCGAGGTTTTTGGGCTGGGATGACCTTGTATCCCGTTTCGAAATGCACGCCAGCTCGCGCGGCCGACATGGTCGAACAGTTCGGCACCGAACGGTTGTGCGTCAACTCAGCCGGCGATTGGGGACCCAGTCAACCGACCGCCGTGCCGAACTTCATCTTCGAAATGCGCCGCCGAGGCCACAGCGAAGCGACCATTCGCAAAGTCGTCTACGAGAACCCCCTCGCGTTTTTCCGCCAATGCCACCGCTTCCAATTCTCCCCCCGCCAGTAAAGAAAGGTTCTCCAGCAGATTCAGCAGATTCAGGGAGGACAGCAGATTGTTTTTAGATCTTTAACTGTACAAGACCCACAGCCACACTGAAACAATCCCTGCTCTCACGCCCCCAGGACTGCCCTCCCAACTAAAAAAGAATCTGCTGTCCTTCCTGAATCTGTTGGAAACCTATTGTTGGAAACCTATTGCTAACTCTTTTCTGCGACGAAAACCATCGTGGTCTTGTTGGGCAAAACGATGCGTTGGCGTTTGTCGAGGATTGGGCCGTCCTGATCCGGGAAAATGTCTTTGGGCGAATCTTCGGCGGTGTCCAAGAACAGGCGCCACTTGCGCTCTTTGGCGACCACTGGCATGTTGAATTCGCTGGCCATGTCCCCGGTATTGAACATGATCATGATATCCCGTCCCAAGCCTTGTGGATCCAGCTTCTTAGGCGGCTTGGTGAGCAAACATGTCATTTGTTGAGATTGATGCCAATCCATCGCCGTGCCGACCGGTCCGTACCAACTGACGTCGGGCAATTGGTCCGGTGACGGACTCTTCCCTGTCAGATAGAACTCGTGGCGCAGGGTCGGCTGCGACTTGCGGAACTGGATCAACGATCGCGTGAAACGCAGTAGTTCCGAATGGGTCTCGGCGAGTTTCCAATCGATCCAACTGATCTCGTTGTCTTGGCAATAGGCATTGTTATTGCCCTGCTGTGTCCGACGGAATTCATCGCCCGCCAACAGCATCGGCACACCTTGGCTCAACAACAGCGTCGTCAACATGTTCTTGATTTGCCGCAAACGCAACCCGTCGATCGGTTTGCGATTGGTCGGTCCTTCGATTCCGTAATTGAAACTGTGATTGTTGTTGTCGCCGTCGCGATTGTCTTCGCCGTTGGCTTGATTATGCTTCTGGTTGTAGCTCACCATGTCGTTCATCGTGAAGCCGTCATGGGAGGTCACGAAGTTGATGCTGCAATACGGGGGACGACCACCGGATTGATACAGATCGCTCGAACCGCTGAGTCGGGTCGCCAAAGCCCCTAACATTCCAGAATCCCCACGCCACACTCGTCGCGCGTCATCACGGAACCGACCATTCCATTCGGCCCAGCGAGCGTTGCCGAAACTGCCCACCTGGTAGGCTCCTGCCGCGTCCCAAGCCTCGGCAATCATCTTGGCATCGGACAAAAGTGGATCTTCCGCGATTTGTTCGACCAACGGTGGATTCGGCACGAGATTGCCATTGCGATCGCGCGACAAGATCGACGCCAGATCAAAGCGGAATCCATCGATGTGATAATTGTGGACCCAATATCGCAGACAGTGAAAGATCATTTCGCGGCTAATCGGATGGTTTCCGTTGACCGTGTTGCCGCAACCCGAGTAGTTTTTGTAGTAGCGTTTGTCCCGTTCGAGCATGTAGTAGACCGAGTTTTCCAAACCCTTGAAACTGAGCGTTGGCCCGTGCTCGTTCCCCTCGCAGGTGTGGTTGAACACCACATCTAGAATGACCTCGATCCCTTCCGCGTGCAGGGCTTTGACCATTTCCTTGAACTCACGAACCTGAGCCCCTGGCTTCTTGTCGTAAGCGTAGCCGCGATGCGGTGCAAAGAACGCCATCGAGTCGTAGCCCCAATAGTTGCGAATCCGCGGTGGCTTGCCGTCCGGGCCTAAGATTGAAAACTCGTTGATCGGCATCAGTTCGACAGCGGTGACACCCAAACTCTTCAGATACGGAATCTTATCGATCACGCCCAGATACGTTCCCGGATGTTTGACACCCGAGGAAGCGTGCTGCGTGAACCCTCGCACATGCATTTCGTAAATCACCGTCTCGGATAAGCTGCGACGAATGTGTCGATCTCCGGACCAATCGAAGTGATCGTCCACCACCACACACTTCGGTGGTCGAGTGACTCCGTCGCTGTTGTCCAGGAAGGTGCCCGCCAAGGCTTTCGCGTAAGGATCAATCAACCGAGCCTTGGGATCGAACCGATGCCCATTCTCGGGCTCGAATGGACCATCGGCCTGAAAATGATACAGTTGGCCGACTTTGAGGCCCGGCACAAATAGGCCCCAGATGTCGCCCCAGCGATCGAGTTCGGGGCGAAAGGTGACGACCCGGTGCGGGTCCATGTCGTCCACGTCTTTGTACAAGAGCAGCTTCATCGCCGTCGCATGTCGGCTGAACACCAAGAACTGGACGCCGTCGTCGCTCAAAATCGCGCCGTAAGGCACGGTGTGTGTAAATTGCATATGTTCCAAGTGGGGTTGTCGTCGCATCAACATGACTGGTGGCCTCAAACAAATCATCGTCTCGGCAGGATTTCGGCTCCTGCGTCCGGCGAAAGCCTACCACCGACTTCCGGTTTGGCTGACCAAGAAGCCCGCATTTGCTCACGAGGCAACGTGTTTGAGGTGCGAACAAGCCAATTCCGGTCTAGTCTAGCAACTATGTCGCTCGCGTGGGTCAGCAAAACCCGCGCGATTGTGACGGTGAAGTGTGGCGCGCCATACGCGTTTGGGTCAACACGATTGATCTTGCCAGTCGGGCAAGAATCATTAAGCTCATCATGGGTCAACCAAAAAACCACGAGTCCTACCAAACTATGAATCTGTTTGATCGATATGTCCTCGGCCTCTTCCTCAAGATCATGCTGGTCTGTTACACCAGCTTGGCGGGGCTCTATCTGATCATTGACGTGTTCAACAACTTGGACGATTTTGTCCAGATCGGCAAACGCGACGGGTCCTTGTGGCAAGTCTTGTCCAACTATTATGCCCCGCGCTTGATTGGCCTATTTTGTGAGGTCAGCGGGCTTCTCTATTTGCTGGCGGCGATTTGCACCTTGACTCGACTGCAAACCACCCAAGAACTCGCGGCAGTCCAAGCCGCCGGAGTGAGTGTCCGAAGAGTGGCCCAGCCGATTCTGGTGTTGACCGCATTGCTTTGTGCGTTAACCTGGGGAGCTCGGGAACTCGTTTTGCCCAAATTTCGAGCCACCCTGGCCACGACCCCGCAGGAAATCCTTCGCAACAAGCCGCAGTCGGTCGTGTCGCAGATCGACTACGATTCGCTGATCATGTTCCGAGGCCAAGAAATTTCACTTGGCGAAAACATCGTGCGCGGCGTGGATTTGCAGCTGCCCCAAGATTGGGCGTCGTTTTGGGGGACGCAAACTCCGCCAGCTCTGCAGATCAAGGCGAAAACCGCCGTGTGGATGCCAGCTGATGAACAACATTCGGCAGGCTTCTTGTTGGATGAGGTCGAGGCTCCTGTCATCCCCGCTCGTTTAGCTAGCGTTTCCCAAGAGGGAAAGACCCGGATGCTGATGCCCAGCGACCAGAGCTGGTTGGAACCAGATCAGTGTTTTGTGCCGACGCCGCTGACGATCTGGCATTTGGCCTATGGTGCTAGCTGGTTCCGGACCGCTCCACTGAGCGAATTGATCGCCGCCAATCGCAGTGGTAGCGTGCGACTTCCGAGCGTGCAACGGGTCGAACTCCATTGGCGATTGCTGCGCCCGGTTCTCGACTTTCTGCTGTTGTTGATTGGGTTGCCCTTGGTGTTGCGACCGGGCGGGCAGAAGTTGGTTGTGGCGGCAGGCTACTGTGGGATTTTGATGTTGGGCATGCAATTGTTGGTCCTGGCCTGCCAGTTTTTGGGCGGGCAACAGATCCTCAAGCCAGCGGCCTTGGCGGCCTGGCTGCCGGTGTTGATCGGGGTGCCGATAGCGACGTGGGCCTATCAGAAGTTCAACTATTAAGCGAGTCGGTCTGAAAACTTCATATTGCGGCTGTTTTGCCGCGTTTCTATACTCCGCCAACGCAATGAAGGATTGTTGCGCCTTGATTGGTACCATGATGGTCAGGTGGATCGCTGTTGTTTGGCTCCTCCATAGTCCGATCCGAACGGAGCAAACCCGCATTTGTGGGGCGGCGACCGGTACGTTTTGGCCCAGGAATTCTCTGGGGAATCATCGCCTGGAATTGTGGTTTCCTTCTGTGGACCCATGCTTCGTGGGCCACGCCGCAAGTTATCGACGATGGTCGCTATCGGCCGGGCCAATCGGTGCCAGGGGCTCTGGGCAACCCGATCCTGACGAATCCGGCGCTCGACAGTTCCAATCCAGTTCCGCCGATTGAATGGGGACAGTCAGGCCCTACTTTTTCCGGCCCGGGCACGCCAGCCTATCTGGGCTCACAAGTCAACGAAGGTCCTCAGGCGGTCTTTGGTTACATGCCGGCAGTCAGCCAAGGACTCCCCGGCGCCAGTGCTCCCGCTACCAATGTCCCCGGTACAACGACCACGCCCGGCGATCCGGTCCAAGTCCAGATTTTCCCTCGCAACACAGGCGTTGATTTGAACGTGCGAAATTTGCCGGGCCGAGTTCCCGGTGAAGAGGTGGTTTTGGCAACGGGCGGTGTGCGAGTGGTGATCGACAGCCCACAACTGATGCAGCCCAGCGGCGGCTCACTGAACTCGTTGGGACAAGGTCAACAGCTTGTCGTTCAAGCCGACAACTTGGTCGCTTGGACGAACCGATTGTCGTTTCTGGGTGGTTCGAACGAGTCGCCTCGTTGGGAACTTTACTTGGAAGGCAATGTCATCTTTGGGCTGGGTCAACGGGTCGTCTACGCCAACAAGATGTTCTACGACGTCAATCAACAACGTGGGACGATCTTGGATGCTGAAATGTTGTCGCCGGTCCCCGAATACGAAGGCTTGATTCGGTTGCGAGCCGACGTGTTGCAGCAAGTCAATCCGCAACAGTTCCGAGCTTATGGTGCTGCGGCAACGACTAGCCGAATGGGTGTACCAAGTTATTGGTTTAGTTCCAGCGAGATCGATCTAACGCGGACCCAATCTTATGCCACGGACCCGTTGACCGGTGCCGTTCCGCTGGACCCGATCACGGGTCAACCCTCGACCAAAGATCGCTTCACGCTGGACAGTTACGACAACTTTATCAACGTGTTTGGGCGCAAGGTATTGTACTGGCCCGTCTTTCGCGGCGACTTGGACAACCCGCAATACTATTTGGAGAACCTCTCGGTCGGCAACGATGGCGTGTTTGGGTACCAAGTGCGCTCGCGTTGGAACATGAACCAAGTCCTGCGACTCACGCCGATGGAGGGAACTCGTTGGACGGGGGCCGCCGACTATTTGTCGGAACGTGGGCCCGCGTTTGGTTCGCGAGTGACCTACGAACGTCAAAACGGGTTCGTGTTTCCCGGGTTCACCAAAGGATATTACGATTCATGGTTCTTGGTCCAAGATCAAGGACTGGACAACTTGGGATTGGATCGACGCACCACGCCGATCGAAGAATTGAATCGAGGTCGTTCGGTTTTGCGTCATGATCATCGTTTTCTCAACGGCGATCGATTGTTGGGCGAGTTCGGCTGGATTTCGGACCGCAATTTCTTGGAGCAGTTTTACGAACGCGAATGGGACGAAGACAAGGACCAAGCCACCAGTGTGCGTTATCAACGCTTGCGTGAGAATCGATTGTTCGAGGTGGGTGCCGATGGCAACCTCAACGACTTTTTTACTCAGACCCAGTGGTTGCCACGTGTGGACCTGAGCGTGATTGGGCAACCGGTATTCGGTTCGCAAGTCACTTGGCATTCGCATTCGCATGTGGGCTACGCGGATCTGAAGGTCGGCGACGCCCCGACCAATGCCGTGGACCTAGCCAAGTACGACCCGTTGGCCTGGGAAGCGGAACGTGAAGGATTGCGAGCGGGTAGTCGGCAAGAACTCGAGTTTCCATTTCAATTGGGACCCGTGAAGACGGTGCCCTACTTGCTAGGTGATGCGACCTATTGGGGGCAAGACCTCAATGCCACTTCGGTGACGCGACTCTACGGGCAAGCCGGCATTCGCACCAGTCTGCCGTTCTGGACCGCCGACCCCAGCATTCAAAGCGAGCTGTTCAATCTGAACGGACTGGCCCATAAAGTCAACTTAGAGACCGACTTCCTCTACGCGGATGCCAACCAGGATTTGGATCGCTTCCCTTTGTATGATGCCTTGGATGACGATGCCCAAGAACACTTTCGCCGCCGGTTTTTGTTCGACACGTTTGGGCTGGGCGTGGGCGACAATGTCGCTCTGCAGTTCGACGAGCGGTTCTATGCCTTGCGGTCCGGTATGCAGCGTTACGTCTCCGCGCCAAGCAAAGAAATTGCCGATGACCTCATGCTGTTTCGAATGGGTATTCATCAACGATGGCAGACCAACCGCGGCACGCCGGGCGATCAGAAAGTGATCGACTGGGTCACGCTCAACATCAACGGGCATTATTTTCCCAAGAGCGACCGAGATAACTTCGGCAAAGACGTCGGCATGTTCGACTACGACTTCCGATGGCATGTCGGCGATCGCTTGGCCGTGTTGTCCGATGGTTACTTCGATACGTTTCAAGACGGCTTGAATACGGCCAGCTTGGGAGTGGCCGCCAACCGACCCGAACAAAGCGACGTTTATGTGGGCTTCCGAGCCATCGACGGACCCCTCAATAGCAAGACGCTCAACTTGCGATTGAACTACCGGTTGAGTCACAAGTGGGCGTTCCGCGCCAGCAACTCTTGGGACTTTGGCAACACCGGTCAAATCGGACAAACCTTGGGCGCGACCTATATCGGCGAAAGCTTTCTGTGGTACGCTGGAACCAACATCGACTACAGTCGTGACAACGTTGGCTTTGTGTTCAGTATTGAACCACGCGGCGTCAAAGGTGGTCGGTTGAGTCGATTGGGCGGCGCGACGATTCCACCGCCGGGAGTGTTGGGCGTCGAATAGCACAAGTCGAATAGCACAAGTCGAATAGTACTGCGGGTATAGAACGCTGCGGTCGCAACCGTACCGAGTCCGCTGGCTTGATGAAGAACAACTCATGTCCGATCCAACCCCCTTCCAACCTCCGCCACGAACCTGGCTGAATAAATTTCAAGACGCGTTTGCCGGCGTCTATCTGGGGGTCGTGGGACAGAGCAGTTTCTTGGTCCACGGTTTGGCGCTCTTCGTTGTGATCGTGTTCGGCGTCGTGTTGCAGATCGAAGCCTGGCAATGGGCAGCCGTGTTATTGACCAGCGGACTGGTGATCACTTTGGAGCTAGTCAATTCCGCGATCGAAAACCTCGCGCGGGCGACAACGGTTCATTACAACGCGCACATAGACCGAGCTCTGAAGATCGCCAGCGCTGCGGTGCTAGTGGCCGCGTTGATCGCGATCGGCATCGGCGTACTGGTTTTCCTCCCCCCGCTTTGGAAACTGCTGAGCTGAATAGTCCGCAACGCGCGCAAACGAGTAACCATGAAGACAACTTATTCCGTTGGAAAATTTGCCTGGACGGCCAGTTTTTGGTATCTTGGCAGTGTCGGGATGGAAAACTGATATTGCCGCGACGGCTGCATTCGTAGGACATCTGATCCGATCGAGTACGGCATCGGTGCGGTTCTGGAAATCGTCATCTCCTTCGGAGTTGTGACGCGATTTCGGCCTATTGCAACGAGCCCTGTTGGAGGAAAAATGATTGACGCGACGACTAAGGCCCGACTGGCAGTTTCAACTGATGGTGAGGGTGGTCCATACATCATGGTGCCTCTCAAACAAATTGACGAAGTGCGTGAATTGTTAGACGCCAACAGCATTTCGTATTGGGTCGATGACAATGCAATATCATTAGACGGCAAGCCGGAAGTGACGGTTGTCAATCTCGGGCACGGTTCAGAAGCCACCCGTGTTCAGAAAATATTGGACAAAGCATCCTAGGTTTAGAGCAAAACTGGAATTGATGATGGGTCGTTCTGACTGGGGGTTCGCTCTTCAGTAGGAACAGGCTCCACCCGAGACAAAACCGAACATGCCCAAACACAACAACGTCCAGTCCGACCAACCAAAACAAGCATGAGACTCTTCTACTCAGATACATTTGAATTGCCGTTGCCCGAGGGGCATCGCTTTCCGATGGCGAAGTACGGTCGTTTGCGCGAGCGGGTTCTGGCTGCGAATTGGGCGGCGGACTGCCAACTCGAACTGCCGCCCCCCGCCACGGATGCCGAACTAAGTCTGGTTCACACCCCCGAGTATCTGCGTCGTGTGTTGTTCGGCGAATTGTCGGAAGTGGAACAAAAACGGATCGGCTTTCCATGGTCGCACGAAATGGTCGAGCGTTGCCGGCGCAGCACCGGAGCCAGTATCGCGGCGAGCCAAGCGGCGCTGCGAGATCACGTGGCCGTGAATATGGCCGGTGGAACTCATCACGCCCTGCCTGACGCGGGAAGTGGGTACTGCGTGTTCAATGACGTCGCCGTCGCTGCCCGAGTTTTGCAGCAGCAACACCAAGTCAGCCAAGTCTTGTTTGTTGATTTGGATGTCCATCAAGGCAATGGCACGGCCGCCGTCACGACGGGCGACCCGACCCTGTTTTCGTTTTCTATTCACGGCGACAATAATTTTCCGTTTCGTAAAACGGCCAGCGACCTGGACCTCGCGTTGCCCAATGGCACGACCGACGCTGACTACGCATCAGCATTGATCGATGGCTTGGCAACGATCGACGCCAACTTTAAAGCGGACTTTGTGTTCTACTTGGCCGGAGCCGATGCATGGGAGGGCGATCGTTTGGGCAAGTTGTGCCTGAGCAAGGCAGGCCTGAAAGCTCGTGACGAGATTGTCTTCCGGTGGTGTCGCGATCGCCGACTGCCCATGGCCATCTGCATGGCGGGTGGTTACGCAACCGACATCGATGACATCGTCGACATTCATTTCCAGACGATCGAAACGGCGTATCAATATTATCAAACATTTTTGGCAGACCGTTTTATTGCAAGCGATTGAGAACGGCTGAATCCCAACTTCCTCTCCCAGGCGAAACGGCCGAAATCCTGTATACTCATCCAGCTATGAGTCACCCCGGTTTGCATAACGAAACCAGCTTGTTCACCATTCTGCGGCAATGGTTGGCGGGGCAGTGGATTCGTCCCTTGGATTTGGCCTGGGGTTCGTTCCTGGCGGAAGAGGCCCAGCGATTAGCCGCTCCTTGTCCGCCAACGTTGTTGCTGGCGGCGGTTTTGGCCAGTCATCAAGTGGGGCGTGGGCATGTCTGCTTGGATTTGGCCGCCGTCCTGCGAGATGCCAATGGGGTCTTGGGATTGCCGCCGGATGGAGAGAATCTCACTGAGCCATTGATTCGTCCATCGGAATTCTTGAGTGGATTGAGCCTACCAGCTTGGTTGGCCGATCTGGATCAGTCTTGGGTTGTGGGCTCGCCAGACTCGGCGACACCGATGATTCGGCAAGGTTCGCTCTTGTATCTCCGCCGTTATTGGAAATACGAACAAGAGATCATCTCGAATATCGAACAACGTTTGGCGAATCCGCCGACGATTGAAAACGCTCCGCTCGCCGAGGTTTTGGATCGATTGTTTCCGAAACCGACCAAGGCCCAGGATGTCGATTGGCAGAAGGTCGCCTGTGCGTTGGCGGCTCGCGAGTCGTTTGCAGTTTTGACCGGCGGACCGGGAACTGGCAAGACGACCACGGTGGTCAAGCTGCTGGCGACGTTGCAGGTCCTGGCGAAACAAGCAACAGGCCAGTTTTTATCGATCCGCTTGGCGGCTCCCACTGGAAAGGCGGCTGCGCGATTGAACGATTCGCTCCGCAAACAAACCGCTCAAATCGCCGAGCGATTGGGAGCCGAACAAGGCGAGGCGGTCGCCGCGACGATCATGACCGAAAAGGTCAGCACGATCCATCGCTTGCTCGGAACATTGCCGGATGGGCAAGGTTTTCGTCATCATCGTTCGAACCGCTTGTCGGCGGATGTGGTGGTGATCGATGAAGCCTCGATGGTCGATATTCATTTGTTATCGTGTGTGTTCGCGGCGCTGCCAAACTCGGCGCGCGTCGTTCTGCTAGGCGATAAAGATCAGTTGGCGTCGGTTGAAGCGGGAGCGGTGTTGGGGCAACTGTGTTCGCGGGCCGAGACCGCGAACTATTGGCCGGAAACCCGCGATTGGTTGCAGCAAGTTTGCCGAGTGAAGTTGCCGAATTCATTTCTCGCAGCGGCCGACGGAAAGACGAATGAACACGGGACTTTGCCCGGTCTTCTGTTCGACGCGATCGAAGAACCCGGCCGACGTTTGGATCAAGCGATCACGATGTTGCGAGTCAGTCACCGCTTCGCCCCGAGTTCCGGGATCGGTCAATTGGCGAGGGCCGTCAATGTTGGCGATGCCAAAGCCGCCTGGCACTGTTTGGACGGGCGCTCGAAAGGTGCGGACGCCAGCTATGACTTGCAGTTGTTGCACGTGCCTCAGCCCTACGATGCGCGGTTCGCGAGTTTCATCTTGGACGGCTACCGGCCGTTCCTGGAAGAAATTGCCAAGGGGCCAACAGGTTCGACGCAGGCCGAATTGGACGAATGGGCGAAGCAAGTCTTGCAACGACAAGCCGGCTTCCAACTCTTGTGCACAGTGCGTCGTGGTCCGTGGGGCGTGGAGGGGCTAAACGAACAGACCACCAAATTGCTGCGTCGTGAAGGTTGCCTGAGTGGGACGGGAAATTGGTATCCGGGCCGTCCGGTGATGGTGACTCGCAACGACTATGGCCTTCGCTTAATGAACGGCGATATTGGCGTGACTCTACCTGCTCCTGCCGCCTCCCATGACGAAGCCGGCGAAAGCGATGATTCACGTCGTCTGCGAGTCGTGTTTCCCGACAGCGAAAGCACGTCCGGTCTACGTTGGATTTTGCCCAGTCGCTTGGGCAATGTCGAGACTGTATTTGCGATGACCGTTCATAAATCGCAAGGTTCAGAGTTTGCGCGGGTGGGACTCGTGCTGCCGGACCGCTCCAGTCCGGTGTTGACGCGTGAGTTGATCTATACGGGAATCACTCGGGCGGCCCAGCAGTTCTGTTTGATCGTCAGCAACCCGGCGATCCTGCGGGAAGCGATCCAGCGCCGCGTCGAACGCACCAGCGGACCGCTAACTCGCAGCGACATCACCCAGCCCGCAACCACCGCCAATCCGGTATGATGATCGACGGTCGCTTCGACCCGAACGCCGAACTTGGACCTCTATCAACCCTCGAACCAGGACGTTTATGTTCGCCCTCACTTTCCGCGATGTTTCCCAAGTTGCTTTCGAGATCATTCCGGATGCCGAACTGCTAAGTCCAACGGACGCGATCGTGCAGGTCGAAATGGCCGGGTTATGCGGTTCCGACTTGCATCCATATTGGGGACGCGAAAAAGGCTTGGACCCTGGTACCGTGATGGGTCACGAATTTGTTGGGCGGATTGTGGCGGTCGGTGACGGGGTGCAGAAGTTTACGACCGGCGACTTGGTGTTTGCGCCGTTCTCGACGTCATGCGGCCAATGTTATTACTGTACGAATGGCTTGCCGAGTCGCTGTCCGCTCGGACATTTGTTTGGCTGGCGCAGTCAGCAACAAGGTTTACACGGCGGGCAAGGACAATACGTGCGCGTGCCGTTGGCCGATGGAACGTTGTTGCGAGTTCCGCCGACCGTCAGCCATGAGCTGGCGTTGTTGTTGGGCGACAACTTGAGCACCGGCCACTACTGCACCGAATTGGCCGAAGTTCGGCCTGGTGGAACCTACGCGATCATCGGTTGTGGCAACGTGGGTTTGATGGCGATCGTGGCAGCCAAGTTGAAGGGCTGCGAAAACTTGATTGCCATCGATCCGGTCCCCGAGCGTCGCGCCTTGGCCGAACAGTTAGGCGCTCGAGCCCTAGCGCCCGATTCAGATGTCTTGGCCGAAGTCCGTCGGCAATCGGATGGACGTGGCGCCGATGGCGTACTGGAATTGGTTGGGATGCCCGATGCCCAGCGTTTGGCCTACGAATTGGTCCGACCGGGCGGCACGATTGCGACGGTGGGTTGTCATTGCGATCAGACCTTTGCATTTTCGCCGGTGCGAGCGTATGACAAGAACCTAAGTTATCGCACCGGCCGTTGCCCGGCTCGTTACTACATGGAACAATTGCTCGAGCGACCCGAGATACAAGCCTTGGACATCACCCCCTTCATCACCCATCGCTTCGACTTGAGCGAAGGCACCCGCGCCTACGAAATCTTCAGCCGCCGCCAAGAAGGCATCGTCAAAGGAGTGTTTGAGTTGCGGTAAGGAGTCTCAACGCCTGAAGGGGTGCCACCCATCGACACGATGAAAGAGCCTTATTCGCCATGCGAAAAGCGATGCCGCAACCACACTCCGGAGCATAAAAAAGTTTGACCCGGGAACCAAACAAGGTTAAGATGCCAGTTCGTGACCGGGGAATCGGTCGTGACCTGGAATAGTTGATTTTGGGAGGAATTTGAGATGCGATATCGAGTGCTTATCGAGCAGGATGAAGATGGCGTCTACGTCGCCGAAGTCCCTGTGCTTCCTGGTTGTATTTCGCAAGGGAAAACTCGTAGCGAAGCGATCGACCATATCAAGGAAGCCATTGCCGGGTATTTGCAGAGTCTGGAATCGCATGGTGAACCGGTGCCTCCGTCCATAACGGAAGAGGTCGTGGAGGTTATGGGACACTGCTCTGAGTGAAGATGATTTCAAAGCAACTTTCGAAGGTTTGGCAAATGAGTGAATTCGCCGCAGGAATGCGAAGGGTAGATCAGTGATTGGACACTTCAGCATCAACCTAGATGAAAAATTTGAATCTTTGAGTAATGCGCCGATCGTAGAGGCCGTCATTCAGTTCAATGCCCCACCATCCCAACCGTTCGAACAAACGAAACTTAAGGACTTAATAGAGACGCGTTTCGCTGGTTTCAAAACGCATGGTCAAATGCATGTTGAAGCGGAGTTCGAACGTTCGGCCGATGGTAATGTAGCGATGCACCACAAGTATGATTGGGATGGATATCGATTGCACTCGGAGGACGGCAAGTACATTTGCCAGTGGAAACGATCGGCCTTGGTGTTCAGTCGCCTACAGCCCTACGAAACCTGGCCAAAGTTGCTGGAAGGTGCAATGCCCTTCTGGACGGCGTATCAGGAGGTAGGGCGTCCGGATATAATGGAAATGATCGGTGTTCGGTTTATTTCGCAGATTCCGTTGAAAGAGAACGAAAAGCTGTCGAAATACGTACAGAAGACACACCCGCCCTTGATCGGTCTCGGCCTGCAAGCCGATTCCTTTTTTCATCAGGACACAATCCCCGTAAAGGGATATCCGTATGAAGTTCGCTTGATTCGTGCGGTGCAGCCAGCGGCCGAGAAATCGGGGAGCAGGAGGGTTTTGATCGTTGACATTGACGTTTCAACCACAAGAGCTATAACTTTTGACCAACTCAATAAAGCGTTGGACGAAATGCGGTACATCAAGAACAAGGTGTTTTTTACTTACATGAAAGACGCTGCGGAGCGTTTTAAATAGTCCGAGGAACCTATGACGACCACGAATTCTGGCATGAGCGAAGCTGCTCGCTTGCTCGACGAAGCTCGCCAGCAATTTTTCACACACTGCAACAATGCAATTACACTATCGCAAAATGATGCAATCGAGGCCGTCTTCGAGGCATGGCACGCGACGGATGAAGACTGGAAGTTGAATGCCGACGAAACTGCTGTGACTGATGACGTAAAAGATACCGCCATTCGCTTTATCCGTAATCTTCCCCTTGGCTTTCCGCAACCTGAAGTTACTCGCGAACCAGACGGACACATCAATTTCGAATGGTATCGATCACCTCGCCGCGTTTTCTCGGTGAGCATCGCGCCAAACAATCGTTTACACTGGGCGGCCCTAATCCGTACAGAATCTCCTCGCGGAACTGCATGGTACCTCGATAAAATCCCTGTCTCGATCCTTGATACTGTTGCGAGAGTATTCGAAGGTGATTGATCCGGAAAACATCCCGTACGTGGCTGAAAATGAACTGCTGGCTCGATTCATCGTTTATAGTGATGAGAAGCGGCCAGATGGCACTGTAAAACACAAGTTGTTCTTGCCATACAAGCTTGTCGAGCTTTCTGTTAATCGCCATCGCGAGGCGTCTCTTCGAGAAACGTGGCAGGTAGGTTTCGACGTAGCTGAAGAGCGACAGCGGACTCTCTACGGCTTGGCCAATATCCGCGCCGATCGTTGTCGCATCGATACTCTGGATGTGGCTCCCGCTCCGATCCTTCCCAAGAATCCGAACCACGCAAATATCACTGGCTATCCGCCAGCCAAAGAAGATCAAATGGCCCTTGCCAAGCAACTTGCTGCCACGATCGAGGGCAAGTGGCAAGAACCGCCCCAGAGAACTTAGTCCCACAAGTCGTCGTGCTTCCCAGACCCGTCGTCTCACCGCGTTCAACCAACTTGTCAAAGAGTGAACGATCGCCAGTGACGTTCGACAGAAAAGCGCCTTCACATGCGGAATTCGCAGACTTTATCCATCTGTCTGATTCTTGAGCAGTCAATAATATCCTCAATCGCGGACGCCTTCGACCCCGAGGCCGAGCGTTGTATCCCGCGATACCCAACGTCCAACTTGAACTTGTTATAGATCTTCCTACAAAGAGTAGGCCGGGCAGGACTCGAACCCGCGACCAAGGGATTATGAGTCCCCTGCTCTAACCAACTGAGCTACCGGCCCAAAAGTTCTTTACTTCGGGACTGAATATTACACGCGTTTTCGTCGTATAAACACTACGAACGCTCCGCTAATGCCCTAGCGAAAGGTGGTATTCTACCGTCACCCTGCGAAAATCCAAGGCCAAGCGCCACGTGCGTCGCCAATGTGCGTCGCCAGACCTCTGGCGGCCTGCGGGTGAACAAGCTCTTACCCAGCGCTACGACCTCGTGGGGAGACCTTCGCGGCCAATCAACGTGTTCACGCCAGCTGAAATGGTATTCTTGCGTCCCCCTTTCGACTCGGAAAGTCGGGCAACACTTCTTACGACCAAAACCGGACTATCGGCTTCCGAACTGGCGGATGAGGCCGACGTGGATGCGATGGTGCCGGGGAAGGATGTCGTCGTCCAAACCGATCATTGGCGGACATGGCGTAGCTTGTTTGCCGAATAACCGCCGCACAACCTAGGCCACGATTTCATGCGCGATTTCGCCGTGGACGTCGGTTAGGCGGAAGTCGCGGCCGGCGTAGCGGTAGGTCAAGCGTTTGTGGTCCAAGCCCAGCAAGTGCAGGATCGTCGCGTGGAAGTCGTGAATGTGCATCGGCTTCTCGACAGCGGCAATGCCGTGTTCGTCGGTTGCACCATAGCGTATTCCGCCTTTGACTCCGCCGCCGACCATGAAGGCGGAAAAGCCGCGATTATTGTGGTCGCGACCCACGCCGTTGCGGGTGAACGGTGTGCGACCAAATTCACCCGACCATACAATCAAAGTCTCATCCAACAAACCGCGTTGCGCCAGATCTTGAATCAAAGCCGCAATGGGCTGATCGATCTCTTGGCATTTGGGAGGCAACTGGTTGGTGATATTGTTGTGATGGTCCCAACCACCGCTTTGGACTTCGACAAAACGGACGCCGGCCTCGACCATCCGCCGCGCAATCAAACACTGGGTTCCAAACCGAGCGCTGCGGCCGCCGGTGGCTCCGTACATCCGCAGCGTCTCCTGATTTTCTTTGCTCAGGTCCAGCAACTCGGGCAGCGAATCCTGCATGCGAAACGCCAGTTCATACGATTGAATCACACCTTCGACGCCCGGATGTTCGGGCAGCTGTTGGCTTTGTCGTTGATTGAGTTGTTGAACAAAATCCAATTGTTTGCGTTGTTGATCATCGTTGAACATCGGGTTGTTGATGTCGGGCACTCGGCTACTGGCCGAGCCACCTCGTCCTGGGTTGCCACCGAGATTTAATTTCGTGCCTTGAAACACGGCTGGTAGAAACGCGTTGCGGTAGCTTGAAGTATTGCCGGCCTGAGGATTCAAGGATACGAATCCGGGCAGGCTGGCGTTGTCGGTCCCCAGTCCATACAACGACCATGCACCCAACGACGGCCGCACGAATTGAAAGTTCCCCGTGTGCAACTGGGTTTGGGCCGTCGGATGATTGGGCGAATCACCATGCATGCTATTGAGCAAACACAAACGATCGGCTTGTTTGGCCAAGTTGGGAAACAATTCCGAAAGCCACAAGCCGGACTGGCCGTGTTGTGCGAATGAAAACGGCGACCCCATCAACGAGCCCCCGGCGCGACCGGCCGCTTTCCCGTTATCCCGTTTCAAATTCGGTTTGTAGTCGAACATGTCCACATGCGAAGGCGCCCCGGCCATCGTCAAGAAGATGACGTGTTTGGCCTTGGTCGGAAAATGGGGTGCCTTGGGTGCCAACGGGTTGCCCGGGTCTTGGATGGCCGTGGGCGATGCATTCGCCCATGTGCTCAACCCAGCAAAGGCTAAGAAGCCAAAACCTGAAGTGGCATTTTGCAGCCATTGGCGACGCGAGGCCAAGATCGGTGATGGTGTGGAATCGTTCATGGTTGGCAGTCCTGGGAAAAGGGTGTTGAATTGTTGGTGTTGGTGAGGTGCCGTTCAAGGTAAAAGAGCCATACCACTGGTGTACCGGCTTTAGGCCAATACCGCTAAGTTAGGGATTCGCTCAGCCTTCTGAGTTAACCGGTAAGCAAAGCGTGGTTGGTCGGGAATTCGACCGATGACGCGCCGCTAAGCGTTCCCGGTCCACAAGCAAACCCATCCCCAAATCCCAACCAGAACCCCCTCATCCCCGGCCCTACTCCCCCAACGAGGGAGAAGGGAGACCATGAGGCGAGGGTACACCAGCGCTCACATACCAACCTTGGCTCTCCTGACGGATAGGCCCTTAGTTTCGGTAGCGGAATTCGGCGGTGGCCAGGATCGCGTGGCAAAACGCGATCATGACTTGACGCTGGACTTCGGGAGTCACTTCGGCAGTTGCTTCGGTCTTGGCTTCTGTATCCGTCGCGTCGGTTGCGTCAGTCGCATCGATCGAGGACCTGTCATCGGCGTTGTTCCGCCCGCGTTGAGCACGACGATTGCGCGCGTCACGTCGCTGTCGTCGTTCTTGTTCAGCCGCTCGTTCCGTCTTGCGCGCCTTCGCGGCGACCATGAATTCGTCAGTCATCTCGCCCAAGAACTTTTGGCATTGGCCAATCTCTTCAGCAACCGGCGGGCGGCTAAACGCCGTTTTGAACACAAAGTCGATGGCTTGGGACGAGCCTCCCGTTTGCTCCAAGGTCCGTTCCGCCAAAGCCACGGCTTGCTGTCGAACCAACTCATTGTTCATCATAAATAGTGCCTGCGGAGCGGTGTTGGATTGCTCGCGGACGCCAATCACCATGCTGGGTTCGGCGGCATCAAATAGTTCCAACGAACGCGGCAACAAATCACGAACCAAGGGCAGATACACCGAACGATAATCGAAGCTGCGATTGACCGTCGTCTCGTTGATCGCCACGGTATTGAACGCCGCCATTTCGCGGCGGCGGAAAGGATTTTCGTTCGCCATCAGCGGCGTTTCGCCACCGGAATTTCTGGCCGGTCGCGATTCCCCGCCAGCACTGGGACGCCGGGACTGGGACATCATTTCACCCGCATCCGACGACTCCATTGAAGACGGCGACATTGAAGACGGCGACATCGCGGACCGCACCAGCAGTTGGGCCAACTGCTGCCCGCGTCCGATTTCCAGTGGCCCGGCTTGGGCAACCAGCGAACCGTTGGGCCGTTGCACCTCCAACGACCCACCGACCCACAACAGGGTATCGCGTAACGCTTCGGCTTGAATTCGTTGCGGATGCGAACGCCACAGGTACTGATTCTCGGGGTCTTTGTCCCTCGCGATCGCGTCCACCTGCCATCCCATACGATAGGTGTCCGACACCGCAATTTCTTTGATCAAAGCCTTGAGAGACCATTGGTTCTCAATCAAACGCAGGGCCAAATAGTCCAGCAACTCGGGATGCGAAGGCCGGCTGCCGGTCACACCAAAATCTTCAGGCGTCCGCACGATCCCCTCCCCGATCAGATGTTGCCAAACGCGATTGGCCATCACTCGGGCGGTGAGTGGATTGTCGCGGTTGGCAACCCAGTTGGCAAACTCCATCCGTCCGCTCGAATCGCGTTTGATCTTGGGCGGTGATTTATCGAGCAGTTTCACAAACCCACGCGGAACGGTGGCACCGGGCTGATTGACTTCCCCACGTTCCAATAATCGCACATCGGTCGCACGCGGCTTGGCTTGCACGCCCATGCACTGAGTCCGGGGAACGCCATCTTTGTCGTAGCAATCCAGCACGCCTTGCAGACTGCCAACCTGGGTCGTCAAACGCTGAACCATTTGTTGTCGCTGTTGCTGCTCCATCGCGGTTGGAGCAGTATTGCTGCCGTTGCCACGGGCATTATTTGCATTGCCAGGCCGATTGCGATTGGGGCGACGGTCTTGCACGGCCGAACGACGTAACTCACGCAGTTCGCCGTTCAATTCGGCGATCGAATCTTTGAGCGATTGAATTTGCTCAGGCTTGAGCACGGACATGGCGGGCTGTTCGTCGGCCAGCGGCAAGTCGACCAACTTGCTGACGTAACGATTGCGTTGGCCGGTCACTCCACCAAAGTGCGTGGACATGTTGCTAAAAATACCCGCCATCGCATAATAATCTTCCTGCGTGATCGCTTCGAACTTGTGATCGTGGCAACGAGCACAAGCGACCGAAATTCCTAAGAAGGCTCGGGTCGTCACGTCGATCTGCTCGTCGATCACATCGGCCTCGAATTGACGTTGATTTCGTTCGTTGAGAGTTTTGGGGCCTAACGCCAAAAACCCCGTGGCGATCAATTGTTCTTGTTTCTGTTGACGAGTTTTTGAGGGCAACAAATCGCCCACCAACTGCTCTTTCAGGAAGCGATCGTAAGGCTTGTCGTTGTTGAACGAATCGATCACGTAGTCGCGATACCGCCAAGCTTGTGGGTAGGGCATGTTGACTTCGCGACCCGTGCTTTCGGCGTAACGCACAATGTCCAGCCAATGCCGACCCCAACGTTCACCAAACTTGGGACTGGCCAACATGTAATCCACCGCCGTGGCCACCGCAGTATCCGGATCTTGAGCCCACAGCCCTTGAAACCAATCGACCTGTTCGGCCGTGGGTGGCACGCCTAACAAGTCGAAGCACAGACGACGAAAGATCGTGTAGCTATCGGCGGTTGGCGGCGTGGACACGCCTTGCTGTTCTCGTTGCAGTTCCACAAATTGGTCGATCGGCTTGGTGGCTTGCAGACCTGCGGAGTGCGGTTGGACGATTCGTTGGACGACTTCAGCGGAGGTTTTGGGCAGTCGTTGCAGCGACCAGAACTCGCGACCTTTTTCGATCGCTTCAGGAGTCACTCGGTAAGCACCACGAACGACATTGGTGACTCGCGGGTCGGGTGCACCTTGGGATAGCCAAGCTTTGAAGTTTTCGATCACATGCGGAGGCAACGGATCTTGGGGCGGCATCTGTAGCCCGTCGTAGTTGATGGCTTTCCACAGCAACCCGGACTCGAAATCTTCTAAGTCGATCGCGGGTCCCGACTCGCCACCATTGAGCAAAGCGGCGGCCGAATCGACATCCAGCCCGCCTTCGCTGCGTCCACTTTGCTGCGAATGGCAGCTGTAGCAGTTGGTAACCAGCACTGGGCGGATTTTGCTTTCGAAGAAGGCAACCTGTTCGGGAGTGGCTGCCGGGCGCTCTTGGGGCGGTGCAGCATCGGCCATTTCGGACATCATTTCGTCCTGCTGCCCGGACATCATTTCGTCCTGAGCGATCGCGGCCGTTGTCAGAAAGCCGCCATCCAGCACCGGGACCAATGCCAGCACCAAGAAAATTCGGGCAATCCGGGCAGACTGAGCCAACCGGGAAATTCGGACAACTTGATAATTATTCGGGAGAGCATTCACCGCGATTGCGTTCACCGCGACTGCGTTCATTGACGGTACTTTTGTGAAGATTTGCGGCAATTTCGATTTCAACCAAAACATGGACATGGAGTCGTTCCTGTCACGGTCGTTATTTTCCGAGCAATCCGGCCCTCAGAATGTTATCACGAGAACTCCTGCCATGCTGGACCGACAAAACCCGGTTTTTTTGGGATTTGTCGGGTACCGAGTCGGTCTGTGGTGGTTATGGCAGCCGGAGTAATGGAGTCGTAAAAATTTCCCAATGGATGCCAAGTGGGTATGGTAATATAATCAAGCAAATGGTGTGCGAAAAAGCGGATTCGATTAGAGGACTATTCCTATGACCATCATCCATGCGCAGTGGATTGGCGACCAGGCCATTGTGACAAAACAGGATTTTGATCGACTGCTTGAGTTGGCTCGCAAGACGGAGCCCGTAGTGGTCGAATCAACGGATCGATATTTGACCACTCAAAATGTCATGCGGCTGGCTGAATCGGGAGGTGCTTTTGACTTTTGGAATGCTCCCGAAGAAGACGTTTATTTCCCGCAGGATGGGGAACCCATTTAATGGCAGCAGTCTCGCGCGGGGACCTGCTGCTGACGCAGTTTCCATTTACTGATTTGCGAGGTTCGGCTGTTCGGCCGTGCTTGGTCGTCTCTCAGGGGCTAATCGGTCAGGATATTATCGTGGCGGGGATCTCCAGCGTGATTCGCGATGGCGTGGTTTCCACCGATGTCGTGGTAGAGCCGACCCATTCTGAGTTTCCGATAACTGGCTTGCGGGTCAAGTCTGTGATTCGACCCACGACTTGATTCGCGGGCTCGATTAATGGCTACCATCGCTATCGAAGCAAGCAAACCCAAAATCGCAACAACCACTAGGAATAAACCTCGAAATTGTATCGGACAAAAAAAGACAATAACCCTGTCGCGGATAATCCGAGTATCCCATTTTTCAAGCCGTTTTTCGTGGTGGTTGTGGCTGGCTGGCTGATCTAGCAGAATACGATTTCCGATACCGTCTCCGGACAGCTACTCATTTCGAGGATTTTTCGCCGAATGTTTGCTCGTTTGCACCCCCAGGACAATGTCGTCGTCTCGTTGCAAGGTTCTGAAACGGGCAGTCCCTGGGAGGAAGAACTTGCCAACGGCGGCCCAGATCGAGCGGTTGGAACGACGGTGGTCGCAATGGAGCCCATCCCGGCGGGTCACAAAATGGCGATCCGCCCCATCGCCGCTGGCCAATGGGTCATCAAATACGGCCTGCCGATCGGCCTGGCCCAGACCGACATCGCGGTCGGTCAACGCGTCCACGTCCACAATGTGAAGACCGGGTTGGACGCCGGAATTGCGACCCAACCGGATTGGGAACCACTGCCCGCTGCACCGCTGACGACTCCAATATTGACCACCGGTGACGATCCAAACCAGTTCCTCGGCTACCTGCGCGAGAACGGGCAAGTCGCCATTCGCAACGAGATCTGGATCTTGAACACGGTCGGCTGCGTCAATCAAACGGCTCAGCAGTTGGCGGCCTGGGCCAATCGGACATTGGTCGGCCGCGTGCCCAACTTGGACGGCGTGTATGCGTTCAGCCACCCCTACGGCTGCTCGCAATTGGGAGATGACTTGCAGGCCACCCGGAATATTTTGTCGGGACTCACGCGGCATCCCCACGCGGCGGCCGTCTTGTTCTTGGGCTTGGGCTGCGAAAACAACCAGCTCCAAATGCAATTGGACGCGATTGGGCCGGAAGCGTTGAAAAAAGTCCGCTGGTTTTCGACTCAAGACGTCTCCGACGAAATGGAGCAAGGTCGACAATGGCTCACCGAAATGGCCCAGCAAATCTCGCGGTACACTCGACAGCCGCTCCCGGCCAACAAACTGATCTTGGGGATGAAGTGCGGCGGCAGCGATGGCTTTAGTGGCTTGACCGCCAACCCGTTGCTGGGTCGAATCGCGGACTGGCACTGCGCGATGGGTGGCACCTCGTTGCTAACGGAAGTCCCCGAGATGTTCGGCGCCGAACCGGTGCTGTTGGGACGCTGCGACCAACCGAGCACGCGAACAGCCGTCGACCAGATGATCGAAACATTCAAAGATTACTTTCGTCAACACGACCAACCCATCAGCGAGAACCCCTCGCCGGGCAACAAAGATGGCGGGCTAACTACTCTGGAAGAAAAATCGCTGGGCTGTGTGCAAAAGGGCGGCACAGCAGCGCTGATCAAACAGTGTGTGCCGTACGGGGGACAAGCCAGTGCCGAATTGGGCGGCCTCGGCATGGTCAACGGTCCCGGCAACGATGGCGTGTCGATCACGGCGCTCACGGCAGCGGGGGCTCATCTGGTGTTGTTTACGACCGGACGCGGGACCCCGATGGGAGCCCCGGCTCCGACCATGAAGATCGCGACCAATCCCACCTTGGCCAAGCAAAAGCCGGGCTGGATCGACTTCAGCGCCGGCGACTTCATCACGGGAACCGCGACACTGGACGAGTTGCGAGATCGTCTGTGGGAACAGATCCTGCGAGTCGCTTCGGGCCAACAGGAAGCCAAGAACGAACTCAATGGCTATCGTGAAATCGCGATTTGGAAGATTGGAGTCACGGTATGAACTTGGTCCCCGAAATCAAAGTGCTCCAAATCGGAACCGGCAAGCTATTGCGTGGCTTGTTTGATCCGATGTGGACCAACGCAGCGGGCATCACCGTGGTCCAATCCCGCGATGAGGCGGCGGCCCTGGATCACATCAACCAAACGTCGGCCGGGTATCACTTGTGGGTCCGCGGGTACCAGCATGGACAGGTGGTCGAAGAAGTTCACAACGTGCGTTCGTTGGGTCACGCCTATTCGATGACTCGGCAGTGGAACGATATTCTAAAAATGATCGCGGACCCGTTGTATGGTTTGATTGTTTCGAACACGACGGAAAAGGGCTTGCGATTAGAGGCCGATGATGCGGGGCTTTCAATCGAGGCCGCCATCGCCACACCGCCGCGAAGTTTTCCGGCTCGCTTGTTGGTCCTGCTGCACCAGCGGTACCAAAACGATGAAACGCCCGTCGCGATCTTGCCATTGGAACTGATCGAAAACAATGCCGCACAGCTCCAACAGTTGGTCTTGGAGCAAGCCGCGCTTTGGGGCTTGAACAAGGACGTGCGCTTCATCGAGTGGATCAAGGATGAGTGCCGGTGGTTGGCCACGTTGGTCGATCGGATCTGTGTGGATGTCGTGCCGCCCGTGCCGTGGAGCGGCGACGATCCGTTGGCCGTGATGACCGAACCGTTTCAGATGTTGGTGGTCCAGCGTGATGGTCGCAACGAGGGAATTCTACCCTCACATCCAGCAGTGATCTGGGCCGACGATTTGCGACCGTATTTTTTACAGAAGGTGCGACTGCTCAACGGCCTGCATACGGCCATGGTGGCTCGGTGTTTGCCCTTGGGTTTTGCGCACGTGATCGACGTGATGAACGATCCAATTCAAGCTCGCTGGGTCGAAGAGTTGTTGCGACAGGAACTGGTGCCCACGCTCGCAGGCCAAGGCTTGCAAGTTCGCGAATTTGGCGAGCAAGTGTTGGACCGCTTCCACAACCCGTTTTTCCGTCATCGCTTGGCCGATATCGCGGTGGGCCATGAAATGAAACTGCGAGTGCGCTTGCAACCTACGCTGGCCGAGTATCACCAACAGTTCGGCAAGTCGCCAGAACGGTTGACCGAAGTCTTGCAACTGCCATTGCCCGTTTGATGAATCCGCTCGATGACTCGCTATCGACAACCGCTGATCGTGGTGAACCGCAAGTCACCGACGGTGCGGCAGGATGTGACGACCCAGCGCGGACTCAGGGCCTAATCGTCATTGCGACCTATAATGAAATCGAGAACGTTCCTTCATTGGTCGCTCGAATTCACGAACTGCATCCGACGTTGGAGGTTTTGGTCATCGACGATGGCTCGCCGGACGGGACGGGAGATTGGGTCGCGGACTTTGCACGGCAAAATCCTTGGTGTCATTTGCTGTCGCGTTCGGGCAAACAGGGCTTGGGCAGCGCGACGCTGGCGGGTTTTCGCTGGGCCTTGGCGCGATCCTACGCTTACGTCGTGACGATGGACGCGGACTTCAGTCACGATCCGGATGAACTTTGCCGCTTGCTTGACGCGGATATTCCGCTGCCCGAGTCGCACCAACCATCCACCGAAGAGCCATGCATTGTGATTGGTTCGCGGTACATTGCCGGTGGTAAGATTGAGGGGTGGCCGTGGCAACGGCGATGGGCCAGTCGTTGGATCAATCGCTTCGCTCGGTGGTGGTTGAGGCTATCGACCTTCGACAACAGCGGCGCTTATCGGCGGTATCCGACATCGTTGTTGCAGCGACTGCCGTTGGACCAGATCCGCAATCAGGGCTACGGGTACTTGGAAGAAATCTTATACTTGGCCAACCGTCATGGCGCCACCTTTCGCGAAGTTCCGATCACGTTTCGCGATCGGACGCAAGGTCATTCGAAGATCAATTTGAAAGAAGCGATCCAAGCCCTCTGGACCATTGCGACCCTCCCCAACCGCCCCCGATCCTGAACCGC
>JAUXWY010000027.1 GCA_030681235.1 Pirellulaceae bacterium
ATGCGGAGTTGTTGACATTTCTGTTCGCCGGACACGAAACGACTGCCCTGTCGTTGACCTGGGCCATCTATCACATTTTCCGAGACGTCCGGATCGTCGAAAAGCTGCGCACGGAATTGGACTCGCTGCCCGATGAAGCACCTGCTGCCTTGGCCGAGGCGAGCTATCTCAAAGCCACGATTCAAGAAACTCTGCGAGTGAACCCTCTGATTACGGAAACCTTGCGGAAACTGCGCGAACCAATGGAGTTGGGCGAATATCATCTAACAGCCGGCATGGGACTGGCGCTGGCCACCGTCTTGGCCCATTACAATCCAACCACGTTCCCCGAACCCGACCTGTTTCGCCCGGAACGTTTTATCGAACAATCCTTTTCGCCGTTCCAATACATGCCGTTTGGCGGCGGTCATCGCCGCTGCATCGGCGCCGCGTTTGCCTCGTACGAAATGGCCATGGTCTTGGGTGTCTTTTTGCGTCGCTTTGATTTTCAGCTACTTGATCCTCGACCCGTCGTCCCCAAACGCCGCAGCGTCACCATGGGCCCATCAAGCCCGGTGCCAGTAAAGATCACCAAACGCTGATCGAGCGCTTTGAAATCTGAAATTTTACCTCGATCGATTTTCATCTAGGGTACGAAGCATCCAGGCTTGCGGGAAATCCCGCCGATTTACTCGGCGGATGTTTTCGGTTTCTCGCTACCTCAGCAGTTCTGGTTTTGAAGGCCGTAGGACCGATCTTGCTTCTGACAAGTCTGCAAGTAGGCCGATCGGTTTTCATCTGGGGCACGAAGCATCCAGGCTTGCGGGAAATCCCGCCGATTTACTCGGCGGATTTTTTCGGTTTCTCGCTACCTCAGCAGGCCTGGTTTTGAAGGCCGTAGGACCGATCTTGCTTCAGACCCATCGACAAGTAGGCCGATCGATTTTCATCTGGGGTACGAAGCATCCAGGCTTGCGGGAAATCCCGCCGATTTACTCGGCGGACTTTTTCGGTTTCTCGCTACCTCAGCAGGCCTGGTTTTGAAGGCCGTAGGAACGATCTTGCTTCTGACAAGTCTGCAAGTAGGCCGATCGGTTTTCATCTGGGGTACAGACCGACCGGACTTGCGAGCGTGAACCGTTGCGGTCGCGATGAAGTTCGTTTGCTAAACAAGTCTGTCCCTCGACCGCTTCCCTTGCGCTGGGCGTTTTCCTAACTTCAAAGCTTCCGCTCCGACCGGACGAGCCGGTACGGGGGCGTCTCTTGATCTTGGTTTGAATTCAGCATCAGAAAGTGTGAGGTTGTCTTTGCTCGATTTGCGCCTTCTGTGCCTATTGAATTTGGACGTGCAATACACTTGAACAGAAGTTAGCAAAGGTAGCGAAGAGAAAACACGAAACAAACCGCCAATCCGAATCTTCAGAAACGCGCTTCAGCGACGCTGTCCGAGTCATCCTCTCCTTGATCGTCCTTTGCTTGCTTTGCTGCCTTCTGTTACAGTTTTTCATTCTCCAATAATCATTAATCATTAAACATCCACTACTTTGGACTCCACGGCTTCAAGACTGGCGCGGCGGTCTGAATGGTGTCCCAAGAATAAATTGGACGACCGTCGCGGATCTGGTTCGAGTGTCGCTTGAGATACTCTTGGCCCATGGCCCAGGTCCGCTGCCACTCGCTGTCGGAAATCTGTTTCTTTCGCAAGGTCAATCGTTGTTGATCCTCGGTCAAGAAGTCTGCGATCAGCGGACCGAAATTTGTCCAGCGATTGGTGTTCTTAGGACCAGGGTACAAATCACAAGCCATTCCTGGGTCGTCATCATAAAAATTGACCGTCAACAACCGAGCCCCCTCCTTTAGCCCATAAAGCGAGACCAACTCGTTCGGAAACTTCAACAACACGACACAATCCATCTCGTCCGTGTAAGCCGCGACCACCAACGGATTGACCGATACGACTATCGCTGCGCGACTGTCGCCCGTTTTCAACTGCTTGGCGACTTGCCCTTTTTGATCCCACGCCTTGCCTAACAAGGTTTTTATCGAGCGCCACATTCCCTCCACTCCATAGAGATCAGGACGTAAGATCCGGAGTTTCTCATCCGACAGAGTGAGACTTCCTGGGTCAGACGCCATCGTCGTTCGTCGAATTTCAAGTTCCATAGCATCTCCTTACATGTTTAACAGTCAGCCGGAGGCGGACCTATTTTAAACGAATCCGACGATCAATTCCCAGACCACCAAGTAGGCGTTTCCCCAAGCTTCGTCGCGAAAGAACTGGGTCGGCGTACTGGGCGAGCCAATAAAGGGGCGCAGGACCCAGCCCATCTGAATGCCGACAAACGCATAGATCACAAGCCACGCGTGCATCAGCCATACGTGCCAACGGTTCTTGTCGATCAGAAATCGATATTGGCGACGCAGCAGCGGCTGCACAGAAAGACTGGCCGTGCCAAACATCGCGGAATTGACCAGCAACGCTTGTTCGTAGCTCACGCCACTAATATACAAGAACATGGTCAGTGGTGCCAGCGCGACCAACGCAATGGTCAACGCGGCCTGCGTTGCCAGAACTGCACGAATCACCAGAAAAAAGTCGCCACCGACTCCCAACAACATATTCGCGACGTAGAAACTTGGCACACTCAACGCAAAGGTCAACAGCAGCAACATGGGAACCTTGAGTCCCGAATACAACATCTGCAGCGGACGGATGCTTTCCCAAGTCAGTGGAAAACAGCCCATCACTGCTCCATAGGTTCCACCACAAGTCACCAACAGAATCACGATCCAGGCGACCGAACGCCCGGGCGACCCGTCCATCGTCATGGGTAACCCTCGGAGGATTCGGTCCGCCAGCCCCAGTCCTTGATCCGCGATCAATAGCAGCGACCCTCTCATGCATTAGCTTCCCGCAAAGACATCCAAGATCACTTGCGCCACGGCTTGAAAGAAATTGCCCGTGCGTTCACGAAACCATGTAAACTCGCGGTCCGGCGAACCGATGAACGGACGCAATACCCAGCTCATTTGAGCCCCGACAATGGCGAACACCAGGACCCAAACTCGGAAGATGGCCTGAGCGGGCGACCAGACTGAAGAATTTGAACGCCATGAAATCGCCGAGTGTATTGTTCGATTCTCGGTCGATTCGGCCATCACGATCTCGGGCGAACCTTCTTGTGACGGTCGATTGTCAATTGGAACTGAAGTCGGTTGTTCGGCGTTGGCATGACGATTCAACATTCGCAACAAGTATTGAAGCCCCAAACAACCGGACAGGGCCGTTGTGAAGACTACCAGAATCAAAATGAACCGATAACCTCCCAAACCACTCGGGGTACTGAACGCAAAAAACGCAATAATCGGTCCCAACGACGCCAGAATCGCGACGATGACCGCGATGGCTGCGACCAACAATCGAAACGCCGCGCGAATGTCTAAATTGGATCCCATCAAGGCGTTGAAGACATACAACGACGGGAACGTTACCAACAACGTCAAGTAGAAGAGCAACGGCGCTTTGACGGTCGATGCCAACAATTGTTGCCAACCCTGACTCGTATCCTTGGCTGAAACAGCCGTAAATGAACCAATCGACGCTCCAAATATAAATGCCAAAACAATGGTCAAGACAATCACGTGCCCAACTGGAAACGCAATCTCCTGACTTGATTGTTTGACTTCGACCCCAAGATCACCTCGGAGCAGTTTATCGAGTGGTTTCCACCAAGCGAGCATCGGATTGACTCCTTGAATCTATTTGACGTTCTGCTCGATTGGCGATGAACGAGACGCCACCCACTAACCAACCGCAGAATAGAATACTAAAAACCATAACGAACCGACCCCAACGTCCGATCAGTGCCGTGCGCTGTTGACGCGGATCTAAAATGGCCTGCATTCGCCATCTCAGATCGGACCAACGCGAAAGCATCGCCACAAACCTTTGGCAAACACGTTCACCCAACGACAATTCAGCAACACGTAGCAAGGTTTCACCATAAGCTACGGCCGGGCGTGCATCCAGAACGTGATTGTCGCACATCTGTTCGCGACACCGCGATAGTTCATTGCACAACCACTGCAGAATCGGATTGCACCAATGACAAGCCCGCGCGACCTGTTCCAAAAACATCACCAAACAATCGCGTCGAATGACATGAGCCATCTCATGATCCAACACATCTCGCAATTGTTTGTCCGATAGTTCATGAACCAAGCTGCGATTCAACATGAACTGAGGATGTAAAATTCCAACCGTGATCGCGTTTTGAACCTGGCCTGTCAGGATGACTTGCGGCAATCGCTTGACTCCATATTTTTTCTTCAGATAGCGGGACGTTTGTTTGGGCAGACGCCAAGGCGTTCCTTGCAATCGAACCCGCTTGAGTTGCCCCCAAGCGCAAGCGACTCGCAACAAGCAGGGCAGCACTCCCAATAGCCACAAGGCACACCCAGCCACCAATAGCAAAGTGACGAGCCCATGAGCATCGCCCACCAATTCACGTGGCGACACCGAGCGAACGGACTCCAACGACAGCCAATCGAACGCCAGATCGTTTAACACGGGCAACCGAAAGTCGGGGTATAAAGACCTGGGGAGAACAACGATCGCAAGCGGCAACACCAATATCACAACCAAAGTCGTCAGCAACCAACAATGCCGATCCGCAGAACTGCGAAACCATCGGGCGCCCAACAGTCCCACCACCGACAGCAGGCTGGCCAATAGTCCAACACAGAGAGCCAAATCCATGACGTGGATCAAATTCCAATCGGCCATGACTTCAGCTCCTCTTGTTTCGTTTCACGGGATCCCGTGACGCCCGTTGCGATTGAGCCGGTTGTTCGCCACCACTGGACTGGGCACCGTCCAACAACTGCCGAATACTTTTCAGTTCTTTGGCATCCAATCCGCGATAGTTCAACAGAGCGGCCACCATCGACTCCGCCGATCCACCACAAACCTTATCGACGACTTCAGCAATCTTTTGACCAACCGATACGGTCTTGGGAATCGCAGCTGAATAGAAAAATGTCCGGCCGATCGTGCGGTGCAACAACCATCCCTTCTCCTCCATTCGCTCGACCAAGGTCCGCACGGTATTGCGAGCCACTTTGCGCCGACGCGAGAGAATCTGCTGGAGCTCAGCAACCGATAGTTCGCCTTGTTCCCAAATGATCTCCATGATCTCCTGCTGAGCCGTGGAAAGCTCGACCAATGATCTCTCCAATTCCGTCACCTTCAGTCCCTCCGCGTCCGTCGAAAACTACAACCAGTAGCCATTATGGCTACACCATGTAGCCATGTCAAGCGATTGTTGCGATCGTGCTTGATTTAGCGAAAAATTCAGCGGTAGCGGTTGTTGCGACGCGGGTTGTATAAACGGCGCAGGACACACGAGCCTGGGCAGTTGCGGTCGGTGCAATCGGGTTTTTAGGACGTCCATTGGCGGCCGCAACATCCTTGACCGAGAGTAGAAACGTGGGGGCGTGGGAGTGTGGGTGCTGCGGATGATGAAACTTCGAGACTGCCAACGTTTGTTTACCCAACCGATCTGTTTTTGCCTGCCTGGAACGCTTTGGCTAGTCTCGCTGGCCTCGGCCCATGCGCAACAGTCGGACCCTTATCGAGCGGAATTGTTGCCGATCCGGTCCGTCGTTACCGAGAGCCTATCCCAAAAGGGGTCTGACCCTTTGGAGGCGAGTCGCTTTTCTAACCCATTTGCGAGACTCGCCGGAGAGGGTCAGACCCCTTTTGGGATAGGTTCTAAGAACCACGACTCGATCGCTTCGCCCGTCCCTGCCCCATCGGACTCCGCTCCGCAACGCCTAACTATTCCAACCATCAGTGTCTCTAGCGGCGGTTCCCATCTCCTCCAAGAGAAGAATTCTTCGGAAGCCTTGCCTAACTCCAAACCACCGGGACAGGAGGCACTACCCAAAACGGGCGCTGACGATGGCATCGTCCGCCTGCTGAAGCCGTTGGTCGTGGAGCCGCAGAATCGTGAGCTGCTCACTCAACGCTATCCGAACGGTCAAGTCATGATCGAACGTGAAGTAGCCATGGACCAACATGGCAACTACATGAACGAAGGCAGTTGGAAAATGTACGACATGGACCAACAACCGATGGGCAGCGGCCGCTTCGAAAACGGCCAAATGGTTGGCTTGTGGCGTCGCACTCACTTGGAGCAAGATCACCCGTGGTTGAGTTCGGTTGAGTTTCGTGGGTTTCGCAGTCCGTTCCATTCCAGCGCGGAATTCGTCGATGGCAAACTGCATGGCGTTTGGTTGATCAAAGACGATCAGGAACGCAAAGTGGTCGAATTGACGTATCGGGCAGGGCGCCGTCATGGCTCGGGCACTTGGTTTCATCCCAATGGCGAAATGCGACGCCAACTGGCGTTTCAAGATGATTTGTTGCATGGGGTGTGGCAAGAATGGAATGCCGAAAAAAGCTTGCTAAACGAAAACTGGTTTGTCGACGGACAACGCATCGATAAACAAATCAACACCTTCGCGCCTGATCGACCCGAAAGTGAAGTTTCGTTCTTGGAAGCAAAGCTGACACTTGCGGGTGAAGACGATTGGTGGAACGCTCGGTTGGCTGCCTATCAGCCGACTGGTGAACGGATTCAAACTGGGCCCGTCAAGGCGTGGTTCGACAATGGGCAACGTCACATGGCGGGTTACTACAAAGACGGAGAACGTCACGGTGAATTCGCTTGGTGGCACGACAACGGTCATCGCAAGTTAGTGGCCAAATACGACAAAGGTCAACGAGTCGGAAAATGGATTTGGTGGCACGACAACGGCATCAAGGCTGCCGAAGGGACCTACGCTGCGGATCAGCCCATCGGTCAATGGACGGCCTGGAACAAGGTCGGTGAAATCACTCGTCAACGAGCGTTAGGGACCGATCGAGAAACGCTGGCGCGTCCCGACTACGATCAATCTGGCGAAGCCATCGAGGAACTGCCACCGCAGTTGGAGCAAGGCAACTTGAACGCCCCCATCGCCCCCAGTTTCGAAGAGCTGGACCTGACGCCTCCACATGGCGGAGCCGGTGGTGGATCCGATACCGAACCGCCCTCGACAGGCGACGTGAACAAGGCAGAAGAGCCAACGAAACCGGCCGACTCCAGCAACCCTCCTGCATCGTCCGAAGCCAATCCACCGCCTCCGCGCCCGGCACCAGGCGCTGCGGAAACCGGCGGAACTGGGGCTCAGAATCTAAAGACCGGCGAAGTCGAAGAGTTGGTACTGGGCGGCTCTTGAATGTGGGTCGCCAGTCCCCTGGCGAATGTGGGTCGCCAGTCCCCTGGCGGCTTGCGGGTGGACAAACTCTTACCGGAAACGAGAGACACGTGGGGAATCCGTCGCACGAAGACGACCAGCAACTGTTCGAGCAGACTGCCCCCTCGACCGCTTTTCACCCGTGGAGTGCCATTCTACTCCGAGGGATTCGAACCCCCCAACCCTCCTTTCTGAAGGGTCGACACAAGTCTTGAGGTTCAAATCTCGTCGTATTGCTGATAAGCTGGATGATCGAAAAACCTGACGGCAATCGGAGAGTCCGGCATTTGAACGTTACATCCTTGGCCAGTTCCTCGATCTCTCAAGCGGTTCGCAACCTCGGTGCTGCACCGTTGACCGAAGTCAACCTGGCCGAACACATTTGGCCGCTCTTTGATCGAGTCCGTCGACGGGCGATTACGAAAAAGCAAAGTTCGTTGGAGCAACCACACGAGATCTATCTCGCCAACCACTCATTAGGGCGACCGCCGGATCAAGTGGCCGCCGATGTACAGGTCGCGTTGGATTTATGGTACGAACAACTGGATGTGGCCTGGAGTCATCCACATGGCTGGTTGGCCGCCAGCAATTATTTTCGGCAGCAGATTGCGGACTTGTTGGGTGCTGCCTCGAGTCAATCGGTTGTTCCCAAAACATCCGCCGGACAAGGTCTTCGCGCGGTGCTTAACTCGATGTCCGACCATGGACATGTACCCACCGTCGTCGCGACGCGCGGGGAATTCGACAGTTGCGACGTCATCCTCAAGACCTACGCACAAAAAGGCCGAGCCAAAATCCGCTGGATCGAGCCGGATGCTCGAGAGCCCATCGAACTTTACTCCATACAAAGTCTGAAGGCGGCCCTTGATTCGCAAGTGGATCTGGTGCTTTGCTCGCAGGCATTGTTTGCGACGGGACAAGTCTTGGCGGATATTCCCGATCTAGTCGCTGCCGCGCACCAAATTGGCGCGAAAGTTATGGTCGATACTTATCACAGTTTCGGTGTGGTACCGCTGGAGTGGGAAGGTTCCGGGCAATACTCATTGGGCGGGGCGGACTTTTTGATCGGCGGCAGTTACAAGTATGCACGCGGTGGACCGGGCGCGTGTTGGTTGGCCATTCATCCTCGGC
>JAUXWY010000327.1 GCA_030681235.1 Pirellulaceae bacterium
CAAATCCACTGCAACTTGGCAGCAACTGCAAAAAACAAAACCGCAGCTGCCGCAACCAACCACACTTGAACGCCACGTCCGATGGCGGATTGGCTTAATGGAAGAGAATGGCCGTTTCCGGAAACGCTGGAACAAAGAAGCCCGTCAGCACCAACGGCCGATGGATTCATATTGCTTACCAGCACAAAGCTATGCGTGCTGGAGTCCCCGTGCCGGAGTCCCCGTGCCGGAGTCCCCGTGCTGGAGTCCCCCAACGAACCTGCGTGACCATCTGCCGAAGTCATCACGTATCCCCCTAAAAAGCCCTGTCAGCGATCTTCGCCCGAGAAGATCGCTGTCCTTGAATTGAATAGCCTAGCGATGAAAAACTCAATAGCAACAACAAAATCCAGGAATTCCGCGGGTTGTTACAATCGAGGCCGACGGATCGCCTACTCCAAACCAAAAAGTTGGAAACACAAAGGCACGGAGGGCACAGAGAGATCTGCGCGTTCGCTTCCGTGTGGCGCGACAATTTCTTAGATTGGCCCGAGACTTCCATCGATCACAAATGCAAGCGGCTTGTCGAACCAGAACTCTGTGCTCTCCGTGCCTCTGTGTTTCGGTGTTTCGATGTTTCGGTATTTCGATGCCTTCCTCCCCGCAGGAGATCGATTCAAGAGTGCATTTTTTCGATTTGGAACATTCCGTCGCGAATCCAATCGGCACCAATTCGGCTACTGCGAAGTAGGCGTGTTCCGATCAATGCTTCGTCCAGAATTTGAGCCTGAACCGTGATGGCCTCATCGTGCCCAAGGACCGTTATTTCAACAGTGTCGAAAAAGCGTGAGTGACCATCGGCAGTGATACCCAGCTGAACGTCTCGCAAGGGTAAGCCGAGTCGATCAATCAAACACTGGGGCACGGCAATGAATCCGTTGAATCCAGTATCAACGATGAACTGCTGCTTATGAACAACCGCAGCGTTTGAAATGCCCAACTCGACAATCGCGTCCAGATTCGAACTGATCCTTCCGTTAATCATTCGTTGCACTACCAGCTAACGTGCGAGAAATGCAGCCCGATGACCAACCCGAGCGATAAAGATTTGGGCGTTTGGCAAGCGGGTTCGTAAACGCTGGCTCGCCAAATGTGCCTCGTCCGCAACTTCGTACTCGGCCGTTTCAACGTCAACGGCAACGAATTGATCCAACGCCACTGCCGCCAGCTTGGATCGAAGTTGGGTTTCGTAGATATCCAATCCGCGCTTGCCGATTTCGTCGCGAGTTAGCCGTCTGGTTGACATTAATTGCGACTCCATTAATTGATCCACTGCTGCAGTTACATCTTACGCGCCGAAGGCACCGAAGTGAAGTACCACGAGCTTCGAGTGCTCTTCGAGGACCGTTAAGGCACCTCTACCACTTCACCGCCTCCGCGCGAGGCCAACGCGGGAAGCACTTTAGCGGATTCGTAGGGCATGAATTTTAGGCTGCCGTCGGCCAAGACGAACTGAGCGCCGCCGGGGTGTTGGCTCCAGAAGTGCAAACTGCTGCATTGGAACTCGGAATGGCCAGGTCGAAAGCTAAAGGGTCCACCGCCGCAGATGCTGTTGCCACGCGAGCCGATGTTGCGTTCACGAACACCCATGAGCGAATCCAGGCTACTGGTGCCCACTTGTCCATAGCCCGCGTACCACCAACCGAACCAACGATCGGTACTGGGCGGACGTTCGCCGATCATGATCGTATTGGAAAGACCATCGCGAATTTCTGCCATGCGAGTTTTCGAATCCCGATAAAACACACCATCCCGAGTGGTAAAGTCTTGGCCATTGACACCCAAGTACGTCGTAAACGCTACGGCAGGATAGCCAGTCAAGTCGGTGGCGGGTTCAAAACCCGAAGCGGAACTAGGGCAGATCAACAGCGGCAGTGTGTGTCCAAACCCGCGATGCGCACCCGGACCATCAAACGGATTGGGCGTAGTCGCGTAGTCCGCAATCATCTGATCATAGACCGCCTGTTGCTCCAAATACGGCAGCAGCTTCGTGATCCAAGTACTAAACCGCCGCGAGGCCGTTGCACTCGTATAACCGGTCGGCAAACGCCCTTTGGCACTTTCGTAATTGGCCACCGCCAAGCCAAGTTGCCGCATCTGCGACCCACAACTAGTCCGCCGTGCCGCCTCCCGCGCCATTTGAACAGCGGGCAACAACAGCCCCATGAGAATGGCGATGATGCCAATGACGACAAGTAGTTCGACGAGGGTGAAACCTATTCGGCAACTACTACGAATTCTTCGTCTTACCACGACAAAAATCCTTAAGTTAAGCTTCTTCGCTGAACGCACATCAAGAACAAAATTGCACTCGATGTGTACCTAATAGTGATTTTCAATTCCGACATTGACATTCTTATTTGAAATGAATTGTTCTTCTATATCTAATTAGTTCCACTTCCGATAGACGCACCAAGAAACGATAACCAGGAACAATCCAGCAACTACAATCCATAACCAATTCGGCATACTTGAATTGGATTTAACGAGTTTAGGTTCATCGAATCCAAAACGTGTCATCCGAAATTCGTCCGGAAGCAATGTCGATTGCCATTGAAAGTTCGACATTTCAAGGCGCGATTCAACCGGTAAGTCTTCACGATACTGCACGTACGATGTCAATCTGAAGGCGTCTTCAAACTCCTCGTATTTCCACTCTACTTTTTCGACAAGTCTTTGAATTGTGCCGTCGTTATGTTTGATTGTTCGATGCAATTCACCACTAACAGGCAAGAATCCTCTGTTTTTCGAAAGCGTTAAGTGTCCACTTTTCAGACTGCTTAGACGGTAAACGTTGGCAAATCGATCGGTCACGTCCGACAGATTGGACTGAAAACGAACGATGTACAAGTCGGTTGAATCTGGCACTTGAGTTATTGATTGCACGCCAAGTGTTGGATCTGAAAATCGCAAGTATGAAAGCGGACAAAAATCAGGAAGTGAGATCATTCCGGCTGCAGCAAGGTTCGTTAGTTTTTGGCCGTATGAATAAATATGTTCTTGTCGATCGGTCTTGTCAACGAACTCGGTTACCGTTCTCAAACTCAGTTCCTGGTTCGTATCTTCTTTACTTACCCAAAATCCGTAGTCTTCGTTACAAGCGTATGCATTCGTCGCATAATGCCCTTCGTTTGATAGAGGATTAATTACGACAGCGTAGTTATCGTCTTCAAACGAAACCTCAATGTTCATTCTTCCGGAGTTTGTTGCCAAATTGAATGACACTTTTCGAAACTGCCGCGTTTTCTCGATGCTATTCGCAAGTTGGCTTTCTATTTGTGAAACTATGGGAGTGTCTTGTCTTGCATAACAATCAACTGATCTAATCGTCAACGCAAAGGTCAACGACGAAAACAATGTTGCAAACAACGTGATTCTGGTCCAGAAAATATGCATGGGTGGCTTCCAAAAACGTGCGATATCACCAATTTTGCAACGCATTTGCACAAGAGTCGTGGCAGTAAAGTCACGCCCCATAAAATGATCGGGGCGAGACTGGTCTACTTGGGATGGTTAGTTAATGAACGCGGAAAGGCACCCACATACGCCAGGTGAATTTCGATCGGTACATGTGCAACCGGAGCAAAGGGGCCCTAGTTTGCAATTTGTCGCTGACGGGCATGAAGCCCCACCAGTACAAGCCGAATTACAAGTAGTCGGGGTGCTGCATGGCAACTGCGGATTAGTCCCCGGGTCGTCAGCACGCAATTCGACCGACCCGATCAATAATCCGACAACAACAAGAGTAGCTCCAAAGCTTCGTAACAATGATCTCATTACCATCTCTCCTAAAGAAAAAACATACATCGGCTCGACTCAACGCAAGTCGTCGATTGTACTACGAAAACCCCCTCTAGCCAGAAACTGTTGGCCACCCTCGAGGTAGTAGACCAGGCTGCTGGTGAATTCCTTCTGCCCACGGAAATGCTCGCCAACTTTGAAGCGAACGGCCAATTCACGTCGACTGTTAGCGGGTATCTCCAACGGAATATTCTCTAAAGTCACGCACGTACAACTGGTGCCGCCCCCAACCACGCGGATCGGTTTGGAGAAACGATTGTACAACGTGACGACGATGAACGAACCTAACGGAGTTCACTTGGCGTGATCACATTTGTTCGCAAACTTCGGCAATTGTCTATTCAGACGCGTTGTAAACTAATGACCTCCCCTTAAATCCAATCGCCAAACAACGTGTCACAGGTAAATAATACAGCAGTGGCCTCATGAAATCAAGTCTGCTGAATTGGAAGGCCGCAAACAGTAGTAGGCAAAGGAATCAGGGCAAAGGAATACCGTACTTGTTTCACAAGAAGGGAGCGGTTTGACAAAAGAATGGGGACAAACGAATTGAAACCGCCTGCCATCATTCTCCGGTTTTCATTCTCGTGTCTATGTTTTCCGGAAGCCCGCGGTATAGTATCCGATCTGCATTCCATTGCCTTCATTCACTTGCCCACATTCCTTTGCCTTTGCCACACCGCCTTCATTCTCTGACTTCATTCACCGACTTCATTCACTTGCCCACATTCCGTTGCCTCTACGGCATTTCAAATACTTCGCCACCGTTGCGTGAGGCCAACGCGGGAAGTATTTCGGCGGAGTCGTAGGGCATGAATTTTAGGCTGCCGTCGGCCAGGACAAACTGAGCGCCGCCGGGGTGTTGGCTCCAGTAGTGCAAACTGC
>JAUXWY010000037.1 GCA_030681235.1 Pirellulaceae bacterium
GACAGACTTGTTTAGCAAACAAATTCCACCGAGAATGAAATGGTACTCGTACTCGATTCGACGGCACTCCGATCGAGTACGAGTACGAGTACCGGCTGCGCCTGAGTTCGAGTACGAAATACACCGAGAATCTGAGATCTCCTAAGCCGGACGTTCTGTGTAGCCGGTAAACCAGCGTTCGCTAAACCGGTTTTTGTGAGTTCGACTGGGTCCGGGTCGGATCTGGACGAGGTTCGATTGACTTGCTAAACTCCGGGTGCTTCGGGTCGGTGTTTCGCTGCTTGTACCGCGATCTCGGAACGGGTAGTAGCGGAAAACAATCGGCCAAAACGAGACAAATCGCCGAGAAAACGGCACCCGCCAGCGTAGCTTCAATTGGCAGAGCACCGCATTCGTAATGCGGGGGTTATGGGTTCGACTCCCATCGCTGGCTTATCGAGAATTTTTGCGTGGAACCGATTTTCTATCCGTCCTCCGTTTTGCATTGACGGACGGTTTTGTCGTCCCGCATTCGGCATCCCGCCATGGCAACGCCGACCCTTTCGCTATAATTGGTCCAATCGGTACAGTCGCCGTCTCTCGGGAATTGCAATGTTGCACAAAAACAACCGTCCAGAATATCTAAGGACTCGTCGGGTTATGATTCACTGCGACGAACAGCCGCGTTCGTTGGTTCCACGTTTGGGTCGCAATTTGTAGATCGCCGAGTGACCTGTGCCAGATCAAAGTATTGTCGTTTCCGGGACCTTTACGGTCGATCCCATCCTTTCGCCACTGCGCCGTTGGCAATCGTGGTTGGAATGGAACGGCGACGTATGCGCGGCTCCATACGGGCAACTCATCCAACAACTGATCGATCCATCTTCGAAGTTCGCCACCAACGAGTCCGGCGTCAACGTGATCCTGGTTCGGGTTGCCGATTGGTGGACGGAAACAGATGCTGACAGCGCCGAGCAAAGATTGGCGGAGTTCTTAACGGCGATCGACAGTTTCCAACTCGGCAGCCGAGCCCAGTTGTTAGTCGTGGTCTGCGACTCGAATTCCGAGGATGCACCCCTGACCGGTACGACTCGTGCATTGGAAGAGCAGCTCTACGCCGAATTGGCCCTTCGCCCTCGTTTGCAGTGGATCGCAGCGGCGGACATCGACCGACTTTTTCCGGTTGCCAATCGATTCGATTCCGTCACTCTTCGAGCAGCCCATATCCCTTATCGTCCCGATTACTACGTGGCCTTGGCCACGCTCGTATGTCGCCGCATTCAGGCGGCCAGTCGCTTGCCTTATAAGGTGATCGTTTTAGATTGCGACCAAACTTTGTGGGGCGGCGTGTGTGCCGAAGAAGGCGCGCGAAACGTGCAAATCGGCCCCGACCGGCAACAGTTGCAAAAAAGAATGCAAGAGCTGCGTAACGCGGGCCTGTTGTTATGTCTTTGCAGCAAGAATCGGCCGGCCGACGTGTGGGCGGTGTTCGACGAACATCCGCAAATGGTCCTTCGTCGCGAAGAGATCGCTGCCGATCGAATCAATTGGCAAAGCAAGTCCGAGAACCTGAAGTCGTTGGCACAAGAGCTGAACCTGGGCTTGGACAGCTTCATCTTTATTGATGATAGTCCAATCGAATGTGCCGAAGTTCGGGCCGCCTGCCCCGAAGTGTTGGTACTGCAGTTGCCATTGGATCGGATCCCCACGTTTTTGGAACATAATTGGGCCTTCGACGTTCCGGCGGTGACCGACGAAGATCGCCAGCGTGCTCAACGTTACATGGAAGAACGACAACGCCATCGTTTGCGACAAACGATCTTGACCATGGATGAGTTCTTGGAAAGTTTGCAGTTGGTCGTGTCCGTGGCGCCATTGTCCGAATCGGACTTGGACCGCGTGGCTCAAATGACTCAGCGAACCAACCAGCTGAACTTCACGACCATTCGCCGCACGACCGCTGAACTGGCTCAGCTCTGTCGACCGGACGGTCTGCTCTGCGACGCGATCCGAGTGTCCGACAAGTTCGGCGATTACGGCTTGGTTGGTGCGGTCATCTATTCGATCGATGCGAAACGCCTGCGACTCGATTCGTTCTTGCTCAGTTGCCGTGCCTTGGGCCGCCGAGTCGAACTGCAAATGTTCCGACACTTGCTGGAAGTTGCCCGACAACGGAACTGCGAAGCGATTGAAATCGTGTTCCAGCGAACAGAGAAAAACGAGCCGGCCGAAATCCTGTTGCGCTCACTTGGTTTGATTGCCAACACTCATTCCGCCGAACGAGAAGCGTGGGAGGTTCCGTTAGCGGATTTGGAATTGGCAGTGCGGCGGAGCAGCGAAACAAGTGGCTTGCCAAGCACTTCCGTTGTCGATCGTCCAGAACCGACTGAACCTGCCAACGCAACGCCACGAAGGATCCGCAGTTCACGTTCGAGCGATTCGGATCGAATGATGTGGATTGCAACGGAGTTGTCCGAGGTCGAGCAAGTCCTGCAACGCATGACGGAGGAAGCAAACCAGCGTCCTGAGCTGGACGAGCCGTTTGTCGCTCCGGCAACAGAATCGCAAATGAAAGTGGCCCAGATTTGTTGCCGCGTCATGGAGTTGCAAAGGATCGGCATTCACGATTCCCTCAAGTCGTTGGGGCTCACGTCACTCCAAGTCGTCCAGATCTTGGGCCAACTGCACCGCGAGTTTTCGACCGACATTTCGATCATGGAGTTATTCTCATTACCGACGATCGAAAAAATCGCGGGACGACTCGCAAACGTTGCACCGCAGGAGAGCCATTCCACCAACGACGCGAATCAATGCCGTTCGGAATCGGCCCCAAGCCACGCGTCGAATTCCGACAACGATCAGCGCATCGCCATCATCGGAGTCGCGGGCCGGTTTCCGGGCGCTGAAGATGTGCCACAGTTATGGCAAAAATTGGTGCGCGGCGAATGCTGCATCGTCGATATCCCGGACGAGCAGCTCAACTTGCCGCCGCAAAGTCCGCTGCGTCGCAACCCGAACTTGATCAAGCGAGCGGCTTCGATCTCTGATCCAGAATATTTCGACGCCAAATTTTTTGGCATCTTTCCCAAAGAAGCGCAGGTCATGGACCCGCAACATCGGATCATGCTCGAGTGTTGTTGGCATGCCTTGGAGGACGCCGGGTATCAACCGGACAACATCTCGGTGCCGGTCGGCCTGTTTGCCGGCTGCTACATGGACACCTATGTCTTGGCCAGTTTGGCGGAGAATCCGCAACTGTTAGAGAGTTTGGCGAATTCGTTTCATGGCGGCGATCTGCAAACCGAATTAGGCAACGACAAAGACTACTTGGTAACGCGAGTTTCTTATCTGCTGAACTTGCGCGGGCCTGCGATGACGATTCAGACCGCATGCTCAACATCTTTGGTCGCGATCTCTCAAGCGTGCCAGAGTTTGCTTTGGCGACAATGCGACATGGCCATGGCCGGTGGCGTGACTTTGAAGCTGCCGCAAAATCGCGGCTACCTCTACACGGAAGGTGGGATGGTTTCGCCAGACGGCGTCTGCCGGACCTTCGACGCAAAAGCCCGTGGGACCGTGTTTGGGGAAGGGGCCGGTGTCGTGGTTCTTAAACGCTATGCAGACGCGATCGCCGACGGAGACCCAATCTACGCAGTGCTGCGCGGATGGGGCTTGAACAATGACGGTCGCGCGAAGATGGGTTACACCGCTCCAAGCGTCGTTGGTCAAAGTGAAGCGATTCGTCTGGCACACGACATGGCAAACATCTCGGCCGACTCCATTAGCTACATGGAGGCCCATGGGACCAGCACTTCGTTGGGTGATCCAATCGAAGTTGAGGCATTGACGCGCGCGTTTCGTCGAACCACGGATCAAAAGCAATATTGTGCCATCGGTTCACTCAAGACAAATATTGGTCATTTGGATGTCGCCGCCGGCGTGTCCGGTTTGATCAAGGTCTGTTTATCCATGCGTCACGAAGTCATTCCTCCCAGCTTGAATTTCGAAACGCCCAATCCCAACATCGACTTCGCCAACAGTCCGTTCTTTGTGAACACGCAATTACGGCCGTGGAGGCGATCGGAAAAAACACGTCGCGCCGGATTGAGTTCCTTTGGCGTGGGTGGCACCAATGCGCACGTCGTGATCGAGGAAGCACCGCTGGCGCCGGCTCGAGTGGAAACGCGAACTCATTGGTTGGTTCCGATCTCGGCGCGCAGCCAAGCCGCCGCGCAGAAGTCCTGCGAACGATTGGCTGACTTCTTGGAGCGATACCCCGACGTTTCGCTGGCGGATATGGCGTACACCCTGCAAATCGGTCGGAAGAAATTCAATTACACGCGGGTGGTCGTGGCCAGCGACACCGCGGAATTGCTGACCCAATTGCGGCAGGGCGGAGCGGACACAAAGTCTTGGCGTCATCAAGTTCGCCAAGATATTCCGAGCGTGTGGTTGTTCCCTGGACAAGGTTCGCAGCACCTGAATATGGGGCGAGAGCTTTACGAGACCGAACCCGTCTTTGCGGCCGCCTTGGACGAGTGCTTTGGGATCCTGCGTCCAATCTTGGGGTTTGAGCTGCGCGACCAGATCTTCGTCGCTCCTGACATGTTGGAATCGGCCACAGCAATCGAGGCCCTGCGAAACACCGAGGTTGCTCAACCGGCGATTTTTTCGGTCTCTTACGCGTATGCCCAATGGCTGATGGCTTGTGGGATTCGCCCGCAGATGATGGTTGGGCATAGTGTCGGCGAATTTGTAGCCGCATGTTTGGGTGGAGTCTTCTCGCTGGCCGACGCGTTGCACGCCGTCGTTCATCGGGCGCGATTGATGCAACAACTTCCACCAGGAAACATGTTGGCGGTTCGAACTGATGAAGCGAACGTTCGGCAGTCGTTGGCACAATTTGGAATCAAGGATTTGTCAATCGCGGCGGTGAACAGTCCCGTTTTGACGGTTGTTTCCGGTCCGGCAAGTTCCATCGCAACGTTTCAACAACGGCTTGATCAGCAAGAAATTGCTGCGACGCCGTTGCACACCTCGCATGCTTTTCACTCGGAGATGATGGAACCCGCGATTTTGCCGTTCTGCGAAGTTCTCTCTCGTTTGAAATTATCGCCTTCAAAAATCCCGATCCTGTCAACCGTAACCGGCCACGTCCTGACGCAGGAACAGGCCGTTGATCCGATGTATTGGGCGCGGCACTTGCGCGAGACCGTTCGTTTTTCGGATGCGATTGCGGCAGCCGTGCAGGCCGTGCCCGGCGTGGTCCTGGAAGTTGGACCTGGACAAACGCTTTCAACCCTGACGCGACAGCAACCGGGACTGGGACCCGACCAAGTCGTGACCGCCGTCTCACCGCACGCCAAGCAGACGTCCTCCGCGAGCAAGCAATTGTGGTTGTCCCTGGGGACGATGTGGCAGTCGGGCGTGACGGTCGATTTTCGGGGCGCTTACCGACGAGAACAACGCCGCCGAGTGAATTTGCCGGGTTATCCCTTCGAACGTCAACGCTATTGGTACGACCAAATTGCCAAAGCGGTCGTGGATGAACCGAATCCTCAGTCGTTCGATGAAAAGCAGGCTGAACCCCAGGTTGTACAAGATCTGTGTCGCGAAAATGGCCAAGCGAGGTCGGGTGGCGATTCGTTCGTTCACGCAGCAAACCATGTTGCCGGACCTGCGAGTTCGACCGACACCTTCGTTGATCCGTCCAGTTGCACTGCAGAAACAATCAGCGCGTTCGATGCAATCGGACCAGACGGTACCAACGACGCTGATCTGGTTGAAGTCTTAGTGCGACAACAGCTGGCAATCCTGCGTCAACAATTAGAATGTCTCAAGTACCAGCAATAGTGCCAACGTAGTTAGAGGACAAAATGACCACCCATTTACCACAAGCCCGCGCCGCGCTTGCGAAAATACTTCGCGAAGCCTCCGGTTTTGACTTGGAAGAATTGAATCCAAGCGGGACCTTCTTGGAACTCGGGTTTGATTCGTTATTCTTGATCCAGTTCAGCCAACGAATCAAGAGCGCGACGGGTGTCAAAATCACATTTCGGCAATTGATTGAGGAAGTGCCGACGATCGATTCGTTGTTGGCCTACTTGGAAAAGAACGGCAAGTGGTCTGCCCCCGGTGGGGCTGCGGTAGTCAACGTCCCAAGTCCACCGGTGGCCGTGGCTCCGCAGCCGGTAGCAACACCGATCGTATCTGAGGTGCCGGTCGCGGTCGCCTCGGCTTCTTCCCCTGCGGCGAATGTTCCGGCTCCTGCTGTTTCGATTCCGTCGACCGTTGAGGCGCCCCCTCGCGTCGTCGCGAACACGGCAACCGTCGTCGCATCTTCGCGGAACGTTGCGCCAGTCGTAGCGACCGTACCAACCTCGTCGACCGCCCCAATGGTTCCCGCGAACGCACCTTCGCCGATGCCCGTGCCGATGCCGCAACCCGGTGTTGGATTAACCGGGTCTTCTCTGCCGGCTGGTCCAGCGAATGCCAGCGGGATCGAGCAGATTTTGTTCCAGCAGAATCAGCTAATGATGTTTCAATTGCAGTTGCTCCGCGAGCGGCGGACTGCAACCTATGCGTTCACACCTCCGTCACAGATTCCGGCCGTAAATGGTCCAACCGAATCGCCTACTGTAGTCACGAATGAACCAGTACCGTCGAGCGTATCTGTTGCGGCTTCTATTGAGTCGGAAGCGGTCACTGTGTCAAACGTGCCGGCAGCACCGGTTCCTTCCCCAGCAACTTCCATTTCGGCGGCGATGGCGACGACCGCCGTCGCGACTCAGAAGAAGACCTTCGAACGCTTCGGCCCGTACAAACCCGTGCGTCGCTCTGCTACCGGTGGGCTGACGGAAACCCAGCAAAAGCACTTGGACGCGTTTTTAGAGCGATTCACAAAACGCACCGCCAAGTCGCGAACGCACGCTCAAAATCATCGCGACCACTTTGCCGATCCACGCGGGGTCTCAGGTTATCGTCGTATTTGGAAGTCGATGGTGTATCAGCTTGCCGTCGAGCGATCGGCCGGATCGAAATTGTGGGACATCGATGGCAACGAATACATCGATATCGCTATGGGCTTTGGCCTCAACTTGTTTGGCCAATCCCCCTCGTTCGTTACGAAAGCCCTGCACGAGCAATTGGATCGCGGTGTCGAGGTTGGTCCGCAGTCGCCGTTGGCTGGCGATGTGGCCAAGCTGCTGTGTGAATTTTCTCGGATGGATCGAGTCTCGTTTTGCAATACTGGTTCAGAAGCCGTCATGGCGGCGATGCGAATTGCGCGAACGGTGACTGGCAAGACAAAATGTGTTTTCTTCAACAAAGACTACCACGGCAACTTTGATCAAGTACTGCTGCGGAGTGCAACCGGCGGAGGAAAGACCGGCTCCAGTCCGGCGGCCCCTGGTGTCCCGCAATTTTATGCCGACAACACGATCGTGCTGGAATACGGCACCGAAGAGTCGCTATGTCAGATCGAGCAACACGCGGACGAAATCGCGGCCGTCTTGGTCGAACCCGTCCAAAGTGCGGATCCGGACTTGCATCCGCGCGAGTTCTTGCAGAGGTTACGACAATTGACTCGCGATCGTCAAATCGTGATGGTCATGGACGAAGTCATTTCAGGATTTCGGGCCGCTCCGGGTGGTGCTCAAGAGTATTTTGACGTGTGGGGCGACATGGCGACCTATGGGAAAATCTTGGGTGGCGGTTTGCCAATTGGCGCGTTGGCTGGAAAAGCGGAATACATGGATGCGCTGGACGGTGGCACTTGGAAATACGAGGACAGCAGCGAACCGGAAGCCGACATGACGTTCTTCGCGGGAACGTTTGTCCGCCATCCACTGGCAATGACGGCCGCTCACCAGATTCTTTCGCGACTCAAAGCCGAGGGTCCCAAGCTACAGCGGACTCTGAGTCAAAGAACCGAACGATTGGCGAACGAGATCAATCAGTTCTTTGTGCAAGAGGGGATGCCGATTCGTGTCGCGCGATTTACTTCGCTATTCCGATTCATTTTCCCGCCTGATCTCGAATACGCGGACATGCTGTACTTCCACTTGTTGGATCGTGGGATCTTCACACGCGGATGGGGCGACAATTGTTTCCTCTCGACGGAACATTCCGACGCGGACGTGAGAAAGATCATCGACGCCGTCAAGGATAGTTGCCTGGAACTGCGCCGCGCGGGCTTCTTGCCGGGCCGCGATGACGGACCCAGCACACACGACACTTCGATAATGAATTTGCAAGGAGCGGAACCATCCGTTTCGCGAGCACCTCAACCGTCGGCCGAACCCACCCCAGCGAGGCAAATGCAGCTGACATCGTTCCGAGCCTCCACGGTCGAAGAAATTCAGACGGAGGGCACACTACCGCCCTTGTTCTGTATGCCGGCCGCCGACGGCTTGACATTGGTTTATCACGAGCTTTCCGATTGCTTGGGACCGAATCAACCGGTCTACGGATTGAACTCACCAGGCGTCTATGGGGAACCGATCCCCGAACGAATCGAAGAAATGGCCCAACGTTTCATCGAGGACATGCAAGAAGTTTGGCCGGACGGGCCGTACTTATTAACTGGCTATTGTTCCGGCGGAACAATCGCCTTGGAAGTGGCTCAGCAATTGATCGCGCAAGGCAAGCAGGTCGCTTTTTTGGCGGGTGTCGAAACCTACAATTGGTGGCAGGCCCAGTCGTCGCAACTCACACCGTCGATCAAGTTCATCTACCAACTGCAGCGGCTGGATTTCCACTTTCGAAACTTCTGGCTCTTGCCAGGTCGCGACAAATGGAAGTTTTTCCAATCCAAATGGCAAGCCCTAAAAGTTCGGACGCGAGTTTGGCGCGGGATGATCAGCAGCATGTTTGGGCGATCGAGCAGCAATTCCAAGTCGGGTGGCATCAATCAAGCCGGAATCTGGCGGCAACATGATGCTCAGGCCGATCGTTATCGACCGCAAATTTACCCCGGCAAAATGTATCTGTTTCGTCCCAAGCAAGACTATCGATCGTATCGCGCCAAGATTGAACTCGAGGCCGAACAGGGTGTCGAAGTCATTCGCTTGCCCGTCTACCCGGCCGGATTGATGGTCAGCCCGTATGTCTCTGAATTGGCCGAGATGTTCGCCAACGGCATCCGGGAAGGATTGGCCGAAATCAATTGGGAACCAGCCGTCGATCGCGATTTGTGTCAAGTCGCCTGATTTGCCATCGACCGGACAATATGGTGCGCCGAATTCTATGGAGCCGGCGCACCGATTGACGGGACCAACACTCGGCTGGGCGAGATGCGTTCTGTGCGATAAGCTAATTGGGCTGTTCGAAAGCGGCCTTCGACTATCGATTATTGTAGTCGAAGCAGTTTTTCTGCCTGATTCTCTGTAAAGTATTGTCAATGTCCGTATTGGTTTTTGGCCATAAGAACCCTGACACCGATGCGATTTGTGCGGCGATTGGCTATGCCGACTATCTGCAGCGGACGTATCGCCCCGACGCGATTGCGGCGTGCTGCGGACCGCCGAACCTGCGTACGGAATTTGTATTAAAACGTTGTGGGTTGTCCGCTCCCAAAATCATCATGGATGTCCGCCCCGAGATTAGTAACGTTTGTCGGGGGACGACGATCACGGCTCGCGAAGATGAAGTCTTTTTTGAAGTCTTCGAACGAATGGAGCAACATGGGCTCGGAACGTTGCCTGTCTTGGGAAAAGACGGCAAGTTTGTGGGCCTGTTGTCGCTCTTGGACTTGCTAAAGTTGGTGTTCATGGGCGACTCGGACCCGGTCCGGTCTCGCCAAGTGATTAGCAATTTGGGCAAAGTTTGCCAAATGATTGGCGGCACGTTCCAGCACGCTGTCGACCCCGAAAAGAACTCGCCGATGATCGTCACCGTGGGCGCCATGAGTGCTGGTGGTTTCACCACTCGGTTGGCAAAGTTCCCGGCCGAACAATTGATTGTGGTGAGCGGCGACCGGCCGACGATTCAACTGCCGGCCCTCGAAATGGGCGTGCGAGCCCTGGTCGTCAGTGGTGGCTTCAAGCTGAGCAGCGGCCTATTGCAATTGGCTCGTTCGAACAATGTCACCGTGATCAACAGCCCCTACGATACCGCCACGACGACGATGCGAATCAAGTCATCGCGTTTGATCAACGACGCCATCGATCGAAATTGCGTGACTTTGCCCCCGCAAGCGTTGATCGATGACGTTCGCCGTTTGGTCGACCGCTACGAGCAACGCTTATTTCCGGTATTGAACGACGACCGCGAACTTGTGGGTGTGGTGAGCAAGTCGGATCTGATCAATCCACCGCGTCCGCAGATCATTTTGGTCGATCACAACGAATTGGGACAAGCGGTCAACGGCGCGGAAGAGGCCGACATTGTCGAGGTTTTGGACCACCATCGACTAGGCGGGTCCTTGAAGTCGACTCAGCCGATCCGCTTCGTCAACGAGCCCGTCGGCTCAACGTGTACTTTGGTCGCCAAGCAGTATCGGGGCGCTGGATTGGAGCCAACTTCAGCCATCGCGTTGTGTTTAGCCAGCGGCATTATTTCCGACACGCTGAACCTGCGATCACCGACGGCCACGGAAGTTGACCGCGAGATCCTGCGTTGGCTACAGACATTCACGCCGTTTGATTTGGACGAACATGCGCAAGAATTTTTTGCGATTGGTTCGGCGCTGCGCAGCCGAGCGGCGGATGACGTGATTCGCGAGGATTGCAAGGAGTTTCGCGAACACGGTCAAAAGTTTTCGATTTCACAAATCGAAGAAATCGGTTTCGAATTATTCTGGACCCGACACGAAGAACTGACCCAGGCCCTATCGGCTCATTGCAAACAACGCGGTTTGGATTTTAGTGCGCTGTTGGTAACCGATATCATGTCGAATGGCAGTTTGCTGCTGCTCTCCGAGGAATTGGAGGCTTGGCAGCGGATCAACTATCCTCGCTTGCAAAAACAGATGTACCAATTGGACGGCGTAGTAAGCCGCAAGAAACAGTTATTGCCGTTGATTTCACGACTGTTGGATCCCGGACCGTCCGCCTGAGTTCCGGTCGTGACGCTACGACATGCCAGGCAACAAATTGGGGGAGTGACATCGAATCCTCGCGATGAAAATACTGCATGTCAACGGTAGGGATTCCCGCTCCAAATTCGAATGATTCTGTTTTCTCCGACCGGGGATTGTAGTCTCTTTCCACACACGTTAAGTTTGTGTTCACGGCCCCCACATGGAAGATGAAGCGGCGTTCGAAATGGCTTTCACAGTTTCTCAATGATTGGCGAGCACACGCGTATTATGTTGGACTTGTACGACAAGATTCAAGAATCGACGACGGCGATCAAGAAGGTTTGGAATCGTCAGCCACACGCGGGCATTATTTTGGGGACGGGCTTAGGTCCTTTGGTCAAGGAGATCAAAGAGGAAGCATCTTTGGATTACGCAGAGATTCCAAATTTCCTGCGTTCCACGGCCACTAGTCATCGCGGACGGCTGGTGTGCGGCGAACTCAACGGATTGCCTGTAATGGTCATGGAGGGCCGTTTTCATAAGTACGAAGGTTATCACCTGAAAGAGATTACGTTTCCGGTGCGTGTGATGCACGCGATGGGGGCGGGTTTGTTGGTGGTCTCCAATGCTTGTGGCGGCTTGAATCCGAATTATCGCAGTGGTGACATCATGTTGATCGAGGATCAGATCAATTTGATGGGCGACAACCCACTGTTTGGCATCAACGACGATCGGTTGGGACCTCGTTTTCCCGACATGTGCCAACCCTACGACTTTGCGTTGATCGAACGAGCCCTGCGGGTCGCACGGAAGAATGATATCGTGGCCCATCAGGGCGTGTTTGTCGCTGTCGCAGGTCCAAATTTGGAAACGCGGGCCGAATATCGCTTTTTGCGAAACATCGGGGCCGATGTGGTCGGGATGAGCACGGTTCCGGAAGTGATCGTAGCCGTTCACTGTGGCATGCGCAGTGTCGGCTTTTCCGTGATCACCGACATGTGCTTGCCGGATGCATTGGCACCCGCCAACGTCGAACACATCATTGCGACAGCCAACGCGGCCGCTCCGCGACTGACGAAGCTGGTGATGGGAGTTCTGGCTGAGGAACAAACATAGAAGTTGAAGCGTGCTCGAAGCGATTCGGCACCGGGCGATTCGGCACCGGGCGATTCGTCGAAATTCTCCGCTGAAGAGGGGCTCAGTCGAGTAGAAGGCGTCCAGCGACTACTAAAACGCGGACGCAATTCTTTGCCACAACCACCTCGGCGATTCAAGAATCTCCCGATCTAATACCGTAATATTGGCCCCCGTGAAACGTGGGGTTAGGGCGTTCGAGCCGGCAAGGGTACCGAACCTTACCCCTACCGGAAACCCATTTTTGGTCTGACGAAGAAAATTTTGAATTTTCCAGTGAACCTTTGCCGAATTCAGGGTTCTAAGGTACTATTGGGAACTTGCGCCCCTATTTTCGGAGTGGTTCTATAGATGGAACCGGCCCGAAAGACAAACCTTACGGGGTGCAAGTTGTTTTGGATTTCTGGAATGTGCGTTTGACAACAGGGAGTTGTACCGTGCGAAAGAACATTACCTCCGCCATGACTTGGATCAACGGCGTCGTTCGCCAAGCCAGCTTGGTGATGGGTAATTTGCGCGCCGGCATCGTCCCGTCAACGTGCCTCTTAATGTGCTGCCCGCAATCGGGTGACTATCGAATGTTTAGTCATCTCGAAGCGGAAACCGGCGGCTGGCTACCAAGCCAGTCGTCAACAGCTTCGCATGTATATCGCCCGGGGAGACCCGAGCGGCATACAGACGCAAGCAAACGTTTCCGCACCTCGTAACCCCCTGGCAGTTTCTAACAACTTGAAATCCTGATTTTTCCTGGCTCAGCCGCTGTTCGACTGTTGGAATCCGCGTGGATCCACAGGACTCGAACGGAATGTGTGGAGCGACCCGTGGGGTCTCTTCGCAACATGGCTTGGTCGTGGGAAGAATTGGCTTGAGCAAAGGTATCTCAGCCATGACTCCGTTTTCCGTACAGATTGATCGTTTGTCTAGCCATATTGATTTGGTTCGTCGAGCCCAAGCCGGTGAGCAATCGGCCATGGGTGAGTTGTTCACTCGTTTTCACCCCGTCGTGTTGGCAGTGATCTCGCGACGTATCCGCGATCTCGCCGATGCCGAGGAATTGGCTCAGGACGTGTTCGTCAAAATGATCGAGAAGCTTGATCAATTGCGTCAACCGGAAGCATTTCCAGGTTGGATCAAGCAGATCGCCGTGCGTTTGACGCAGAACTTTTTGCGCCGTCGAGTCCTGTTGAGCGATCACGACGACATGATCAGCCAAACCGAAGGTAGTGAGTCGTCACCGTTGGCCAACGCCTTGGTTGGCGAGCGTGAGTCTTCGGTCCGCGAAGGCTTGGGACGACTTCGCGAAATGGACCGCGAGGCCTTGGAAGCGTTTTACATCGACGGTAAGTCGATCATCGAAATCGCTGATCAACTTGACGCACCGGTGGGAACGATCAAGCGTCGTCTCCACGTCGCACGTCAACGCTTGGCCGGCGAGGTTCAAGAGTTAGCCGCCGTATGACGCGCCCGGCGCATCAATCGAGTACTCGCTAGGTGGTCCGAGTCCAGCCGTCCAAGGAACTTTCAGGCGCCAGTTCCTTGGGCGAGACCACTAGCGATTCTTCGAGGGCAAAACGAAAGCCGAGTTGGAAGTCGGGGCAGGATATGCCAGGGTCCGGTGTAAAAATTGGCACGTTCCCGAACATGGTGCTCCAACTCGGCACGTTTGTCGCGGCGCGACACTCGGCAAACTCACTGCTTAGCGACCGGCGAGACTCGTTCCAATTGAAACTCTTTGCGACTCATTGCGATGTAGTGATGGCCGACGTCGACCTGTTGTCCTTCCCAGACTCGATTGCCGTTTTCGTCCAAGCGAGCGTTCATCGTCGCTTTACGTCCAGACTGGCAAACCGTTTTGATTTCGCTGATCTCTTCGGCCCAAGACAACAAGTACTTGCTTCCCTCGAACGGTTCTCCTTGAAAGTCCGTCCGAATTCCGTAACACAACACGGGAACGCCGATCAGATCGCAGACCTTGGTCGCCTGCAGCACTTGCTTTGCAGTCAAGAACTGAGCTTCATCGATCAACACACAATGCACCGGTTTCTCGCGATGCCGCTGCTTGACGTCTTCGAACACGTCCATATCCGCTGGCATCACGATCGCCGAACTGCTCAATCCGATTCGCGACGTGATTTGTCCGACACCATGACGATTGTCCAAAGCCGGCGCGTAAACCAAGGTCCGCATGCCACGTTCATGGTAGTTGTGAGCCGCCTGGAGCAGTGTGGTACTCTTCCCGGCATTCATTGCCGAATAATAAAAGTAAAGCTTGGCCATGAACGAATGATCACTCCCTAGTTCGCATTGGGTTCCGCAGTGCCTCGCGGTAACGCTTCAATCAACAACCGGTCTTCATTCGGCTGTACCGTTTTGAGGTCCAACAACAACTGGTTGTCGTTGACACGGCCGACGACTGGAACGGCGGCACTTCGATACGCGGCACTTAGTTGATCGACCGTCATTGTTTTTCCAGTCAGTCCGATGGCGACCGACGGCAATTGTTGCGTCGGGAGGCTACCGCCACCCATCGTGGCCTGCGTTTCGACCACTTGAACCGTGGCCAATTGGGGATGGTCACGGAGTTGTTCGACAATTCGACCAGCCCGCAGTTTGAGGTTCGCGACATCCGTGTGGAGCAAGCGCAAGAGAGGAATCGCCTCCACGGCTTGCGCTTCGTCGCGATAGAGTTCCAACGTGGCTTGCAAGGCCGCCATCGTCATCTTGTCGATCCGAACCGCTCGCATCATCGGGTGCTTCGTAATCGCCTTGATCGCGTCACGTTTGCCAACAATGATGCCGCACTGCGGACCACCCAGAAGTTTGTCGCCGCTGAACAACGTGACCGTGGCACCAGCCGCCACACTGTCTTTGACTTGCGGTTCGCCAGCCAATCCCAACCGGGTCAAGTCCAGAAGCGCCCCCGAGCCAATGTCGTCGATCATGGCGACGTTTTTTTCAAGAGCCAATTGGACCAACGACTTCAGCGTGGCTTCTTCGGAAAAGCCGAAAATCACATAGTTGCTGGGATGAACACGAAGCAGAGCTCCGGTATCCGGCCCGCACGCGCGTGCATAATCGTTGATTCGGGTCTTATTGGTCGTTCCAACTTCTTTCAAGCGACAACCCGCGACTGTCATGACCTCGGGCAGTCGGTAACTGCCGCCGATTTCGACCAATTGCCCGCGCGAGACGATCACGTCACGACCACCCGCCAATGCACCAAGGGCCAACATCGTTGCCGCCGCATTGTTGTTCACCACGGTCGCAGCTTCCGCGCCGGTCAATTCGCAGAGCAACGATTGCAGGGCGGCCGTGCGCGAACCTCGCGAGCCATCGTTGAGATTCAATTCGACACTCGCGTAACGTTGACTGAGAGCCGCGATTCGATCGCAGGCCGCTTTGGCCAATGGGGCTCGTCCCAATCCGGTATGCAGCAACACCCCCGTCGCATTGACGACGACTTGAACTTTTTGCGTTTCCTCTTTTCGCATCCACCCGGCGACTGTTTCGACAATTTCCTGCGGAGTGGGTATGTGGGCCTCGCCGGCAGCCGTCGTCACTTTCTCACGAACACCGTCCAACACGGTACGGACCTTTTGCACGACAGCCGAGTGACTGACTTGCTCGACCATTTTTTGCAGCTTTGGATGGTTGAGCAACTGATCGACGCTTGGCAAATTTCGCAGCGGGTTTTCCATGATCGGGCTCTCGCATTGGCAAAAAGGAATGTGACCCGGACAAAATCCGCCTTAGCAGTTGTCCCCGGGCTCCCATTTTCGCCGCAGCACGTGCTTCCAGCAAGGTGCCACATTCTTCAACCCGTCGAGGTATGGGTTTAGCGCGCTGGTGTACCGGCTTCA
>JAUXWY010000038.1 GCA_030681235.1 Pirellulaceae bacterium
AAATGGAGCCCCAGAAATAATCACTTCTGAGGCTCCCTAACAGGCGCCGTTGACGCACCATCGATCCAGATATCCCTCCATTGGTTGCGTCCCCGCAGAGCCAACTTCTGTTTCACTGGACAAGCTGAGAATAGCTCGCAAATGAGTCATTGAACACCTGAGCCATGCCAAGAAAATCCCGGGGGTTTGGGGGCTGGCCCCCAGAAGCCGCAAGCAATACACTAATTCATCGTCTAAAGTTGTCTCAAAGTCGTTGACACCTTCCGATCCGTCGCGAGATGCAAGAACCGGGCTTAACGGCGGACGAGCGGAAAGCCTTGATGGACAAGGCTCCGAAGATCGAGGACTTCGCTGGGCGCATCAATGAATTGATTGCGGCGGAACCGAAAAGCGATGTTGCACTCGACGCCCACTTGTTCCTCGCGCGAGGCACTGGCAGTGGTGAAATATATGATGCGGCGGTCGCCGCCGTTTTCGAGAATTTTTCCGACTCCGAACGACTGGCGGAACTAGGTGCCACTGCCAGGCCTGGCACGAAGACGGGAGACGAATTGCTGGACAGAATCATCAACGTCACGCCGCATGACTCGGTCAAGGGCAAGTTGATGTTCACAATGGCCAATGCGTTGTCGAGGAGCGAGGACGAGGAATCGGAAAAGCGTTGTATCGAATTGTTGGAAACGATTCAAGCACATTACGCGGATGTCGATCTTGGTCGTGGTCAGAAGCTCGGTGATCGCGTCGTCCGTATGCTATTTGCGATTCAACACCTCAAAGTTGGCAAAACGGCTCCAGACATTATTGGCAAAGACATCGATGAAGTGGAGTTCAAGCTAAGCGACTACCGCGGCAAAGTGGTGGTGCTGGATTTTTGGGGGGACTGGTGACCGCCTTGCCGGGCCATGTACCCGCACGAGCGGTCGCTCGTTAAGCAACTTGCAGCACAACCCTTCGCATTGATCGGTGTCAACAGTGATAAGGATCTCGAAAAACTTCGCGAGACCCTCAAAGAAAAAAACCTGTCTTGGCGCAGCTTCTGGAACGGGCCGCAGGGCACTGCCGGTCCAATCTCCGCCGAATGGAACGTGACTGGTTGGCCAACGATCTACGTGTTGGATCAACACGGTGTGATTCGTTACAAAGACGTTCGTGGAGCCGCAATGGACAAAGCGTTGACGACCCTATTGGCTGAAATGGGCCATGAAGTCGAGATCAAACACGAAGAGGAAGAGGACCACGACTAACGGACTGGGTTGACTTCAGTCGGAATTTCCGATGAGGAATTGAAACGATTCGGAACGAGGCGGTCAATGGTAGACCGCCTCGTTCTTTTTGCGGGCTCCCTACTTACGATAACAATCATTGCCAGGCTTCAAATCCGTGGACGGTCGAGAAATTGATTGAAGAATTTGCCGCTCGCCAGATAATCTGAAACTCGGCAGGCATATTCTTGGTAGGCCGAGCAGTTCCAATCCCGATCGTGAAAGGTGATGCTATGGATAGGTGCCGAATAGTCTTGGCGTTGGCTGCTGTCGTCACTCTCGTTTTAGTGGTTTTGAATGGGGCCCAGGCCAGCGAAAAATGCTCGGACGACCAAGAACGATTCTTGGTGATCGAAATTGATGGACTTCCGTGGGACCTAGCCCATGTCGATTCTACGGTTGCCGCTCGAGTGCAAGCCGGTTATTCACTGGACCATGATCTTGAACTCGAACGGATTGTCTTGTCCACCGATGCGGACGCGATAACCCTGCGCCATGTCAAGAGATTGAGCAGTGCCGCGCGCAACGTGGAGTTTTCGCTATTCAAGAACACTTCCACTCCACCACGACGGGCGCAACTCAACTTCTTAGACCATGTTTATCCATTGATAGTCATAAGAACAAGTGTTCAGTCCGAAATTCATGGTTGGGCCGAGTTTCGCTACTACCCCACCGAGTCGAACGATTCTAGCCTTCACCGAGTACCTTTTCGGATCCCGGCAAAGATTCATTCCGAAAATGGGGAGCTGGTCTATTGGATTGCCCAGTGTCACGAATGGGCGCATTTGACCGGCAATCAGGAGGTTGGTGGCGAATGGTGGTTGTTGCAATTGATGCGACTCGAACGGAAACTGGGCTTCAAGGTTACAAAATCTCAGATACAAGCGGGGGCAGATGATACTCCGATTCGTTCTAGCTTTGACCTGCTCTCCGGTGGCCGAGCGGTGCAGGAGAACCTGCAACTGGATCGCGCACTAACTCAAATCGACCGTGGTGCAGCCGCGAACGAAGTCCTGCCTCTGGATTGCGACTTGACCGAGTTGGTCGGGATCACACGACCGGAGTACGATTGGCAACCGCTGCTGACGGAACCGACGATGCCCGCAGAAACCTTGGCGCGTTTCATCCCGCACGACCAGCACGCGATCTTTTTTCCTTCGCAAGCCGATTTTCAACGATTCATGAACGATCTCAGCGAGTTAGGTTTGCCTTTGTTACAGACCAGCCAAGTCATGGGCGAGGTCCATGATTGGCCACAGAAATACTTTTTGCAGATGCAGATTCCCGTCCCGCAGATCAGCCAGTGGCCCGGGATCAAGGCCATGGCAGTTACCGGCGGCGATCCCTATTTTGATCTAGGGACCGACATCGCCGTTCTGTTCGAAGGAGACGTCGGTATCGTGGCACAAGAACTAGAGAAACTGACCCGAGCGAGTTCCCCTGCCACAACGGGTGTTACTGCGGGGCGGGTTGTTTATCGCGGTCAAACGATTCGGTTTTCGCATACCGCCGATCGTTCGAGCTGTTGCTATTGGACGAAGTTCTCGGACGTTTTGATCGTTGCCAATTCGTTGGGATTGATCCAGCGAACCGTTGACGTGCAACGACGCGATACGCGTTCGCTAGCCGACTTGGATGAATACCGCTTTTTTCGCCAGCGTTATCCACATAGCAAGAACTCGGAAACGGCGTTCTTGTTGATTTCGGATGCAACCATTCGACGTTGGTGCAGTCCTCAATGGCGGATCGGCCAGCACCGTCGGATTCAGGCGTTCCGAGTCCTGCAACTGGTTGACCTTTTGCAAGGCACGCCCGGCTATTCGGCCGAAGGCGATCAACAAATTTTTGATCAACTACTGGGAATGGTGCCCAACTTGGATTCGATCAGCATCCGGGATGGACGAGGCTTCTCCGACCCGTACGGAGACGCTCGCTTCTTGACTCCGATTTCGGAGTTGCCATTTGGTTTGGGGAACGTGACGGAGCAACAGGGCTATTTGACGTGGCGCCAAAACTACGAACGCGCCTGGTCGCAGGCCTTCGATCCGATTGGGCTAAGTCTGCATTTGACCGACAAGACCTTGATGGGGGATCTAACGGTCATGCCACTGATCAGTTGGACTTCTTATAGGTGGTTGCGTGGCGCTGTGGGAGGAACCGTCCTTCCTGCTCAGCCGGGGTTTGATGCGAGGCACGATTTTGAATTAATCATGGCGCTAAATGCAACCGATAGTTTTATTCTTCCATTCCTGTTCGCGCAGTTGGCGAAGAGGCAACTGCCACCGCTAACTTGGCTCGGCAATCGTTCATCGGCGTGGATCATGGAGCCCGAGGAACTTGTTCAGGAAGTCTGGGAACACGACGACTGGTTACCCTGGGTGAGTGAATTCATTCCGGTGGTCATGGCTTTGGAGATCCGAGATGAGACAACAGCGTCGGCTTACTTGGCGACGATTGGCGAATCGGTATTCGATGAACCGACAGGCTTCCCGTGGAAGAATGCCAAGGCTGCCGGGGTTCAAGTTCGTAAAGCCAATTTCTTGGATTGGCCAGTCTACCTCGCCAGTGGGAACCCGCTTCTGCTCAGCCTCAATCCCTCCGTGCTGGACGAAGCCATCAGAATCCGAAGTTTGATGAAAGAACCGCCCGAGCTCGTCACTCCCTCCCGATTTTCGGACCAATTAGGATTGGGAGAACACGTTCGAGTACGTGTGACGGCTCGTGGTTATCAAGTCATGGCGGCAAGAGCGAATAATCCGCTGGTGGAGCCGAACATTGCGACTTCGACGGTTGCGTGGAAGAACTTGCCGATTTTGAACGAATGGTATCGGCTGTTTCCGCACCGAGACCCACGCGAGGTGCATCGTTCACTTTTTGGTGTGGACCTGATTGCCCCAGATGGCACAGGATACAAATGGAATGAAGAGGACCGAACCATCGAATCCCAATCGTATGGCCACCCGACTCGGCCGAAAACTGGTCCACTTTTGCCACCGGCGCTCGACCGAATCGAAGTTAGTCAATTTGGCATAACTTTCGAAGACGATGGCATCCGAGCGCGAAGTCAATTGGATTGGCGTACGGACCGATAGTCGAACTTCATGGGGGGCGATCCCACTTTTTTTTTGCAGTATGCTGCACTCGTACTGCCCAGCACTTCAAGCGTCAAGCTTAAAGTATCAACACGATTGTGTGTGTGTTCCCATGATGCCTGTCTCCATGACGCCATTTCCAACTCAACCGCTAAAACCTTCAAAAGCCCAGCGATGCCGCTTTCTCGCACCTGATTGTTGAAATAGAATAGAAAGCCGACAAGACTTGCTATGGAAGGAATCAAAACCTGATGTCCAACAATCGAATGAGCGGTCCATTTCCTGGAATGGACCCCTTTATGGAATTGCGGTGGGCAGATATTCACGCGGCGCTAATTGTCTACGCCAGGAATCAACTCCAGCCACAGCTTCCTCAGGATCTGTCGGCTCGCATCGAGGAGACGCTGTCGGTCGAAGAAGATGGTGGCGTGTTCTTGCGAAAGATTGTCCCCGATGTTCGGGTCACGCAGGAATTTCACCACCCGGCCGACAACTTGCCCGTCACGGAAGGTCGCGGAGCGTTGGCGGTTGCCGAGCCGATCTTGTTTCCGGTCGAACCGCCCCGGTTGAGACACTTGGAGATTGTCGATCCGGCAGGTCGAGTCATTACGGCCATTGAATTTCTTAGCCCTTGGAACAAGATCGGTGTCAAGGCTCGCAGAAAGTATGGGCAAAAACAAGATGAATTGACTCGCGGGGGAGTGAACCTTGTCGAGATCGATTTGATAAGACAAGGCGAACATGTGGCACTGGCCCCGGTAGAACTGTTGCCACCAGACCGTCGAGGGACCTATCTTGTGAGTGTCTATCGTCAAGATGACCCACAAACGATCCGGGCGTATCCGATCAAGCTGCGCGATCGATTGCCCAACATTCCCATCCCGTTGCGATCCACGGACCAAGATGTCGTGCTGCAATTGCAGCCGCTGATCGATGACTGTTATCGTGACGCCCGCTGCGACCGGACCAACTACCAGCAACCTCTAGCCCCACCGCTTGCTGCTGCAGACGCCGTTTGGGCGGAGTCGCTACTTACTCAATGGAAGGCATGAGTATCAAGTCGTTTGCATGACCTCTGAATTTGAAAAGACTCCAAGTCTCGATCGTTGCTAACGAACGCATCGATCGACGAAGGGAAATCCCGCCCGACTTGCTCGGCGGATTTTTTCGGTTTCTCGCTACATCAGCGGGGCGTGTTTTTAAAGGCCGTAGAACCGGACTTGCTTCGGACAAGTCTACAAGTAGGCCGATCGAGTTTGATCTTGCGTACGGATCGTCCGGACTTGCGGGCGTGAAGCGTTGCGATCTCAGTTGAATTCACATGCTAAACAAGTCTATATCTCGACCGCTTCTCGCGCGCTTTTGGTTCGAATGTAGCCGCCAGTCGTGCTCCCGCCGGAATGAATCCGACGGAGAGTAAAGAGACCTGCGGGCGCTGGGGAATGCAGGACTCGCGAATTTGCAAGCGTGAAGCGTTGCGGTCCCGGTGGGGTTTGTTCGACGAAGGGAAATCCCGCCGATTTAACTCGGCGGATTTTTTCGGTTTCTCGCTAACGAACGCATCGATCGACGAAGGGAAATCCCGCCCGACTTGCTCGGCGGATTTTTTCGGTTTCTCGCTACATCAGCGGCGCGAGTTTTTAAAGGCCGTAGCACCGGACTTGCTTCAAACACGTCTACAAGTAGGCCGATCGTGTTTGATCCTGGGTACGGACCGCCGCCACTTGGCTTTACGCCAGTGGAGCGAGGATTAACCACTACGAACGTGGCTTCCACAGGTTTGCGAGGCCGTAGAACCGAGCTTGCTTCAGGCACGTCTCCAAGTAGGCCGATCGGGTTTGATCTTGGGTACGGCCCGCGCGGGCGTGCGGGCGTAAACCGTTGCGGTCTCGGTGAGGGTTGGTTTGCTAAACGAGTCTGTCCCTCGACCGCTTCTCTTGTGGTCGCTACGGGCGTCGTAGTGGTCAATCCGGGGCTCCACCGAGATGAACTCGGTGGCGGCCCCACGGTTGCAAAAACGCGGGCGTAGTGGTGAATCCTGGGCTCCACCGAGATGAACTCGGTGGCGGCCCCACGGTTGCAAAAACGCGGGCGTAGTGGTCAATCCGGGGCTCCACCGA
>JAUXWY010000048.1 GCA_030681235.1 Pirellulaceae bacterium
TCCATTCGTTTATGCCTGGGACGGGACGCAGTGGCGATTTTATTCGGACTGTTTGTGGGCCGCTCCGATCGGATTGCAAGCGCCGGAAGGTGGTTTGGTGCCGACCCGGAATTGGGAATTCCTGCGTTTGCCGCCAGATTCGTTAGGCATCACCGATGGAACGTACCGGGTCATGTTTTCGGAAGAGCTTTGGGAAGTTGCCTATTTTGATCATGTTCGCCTGCAAACAATCGATCATCCGGAGAACGTGGAGGTCCATATCAATGACAAAGTTGGCCCGCCGGAAATCGTGCAACACCGCCTGTATGCAGTTGCCGAAAAGATTTTGCCGCGATCGGCCATCGATCAACAGGGACGCGATGTTGTGGCTACAATCCAACACGAAGACCAACAATTCCTTCGTTCGTTCGACCATCGCTTGACCCAGGGATATGTGGAGCAACACGAATTGATTCTGGAGTTTCCGGTATCCGATTTGGAACGATATACCCTGTTCTTTACCGGTTGGATTCAACCTACCGATACATCCATTAACGTGATGCTACAGCAACACCCCGATTTGAGCGGGCCCGAATTTCCGAATTTAATGGTGGTGGGCGAAGACGGCCAATGGCAACCGGCAACACGCCCGATGGGTTTTCCCGGCGGAAAAACCAAGACGATGGCGGTACCGCTAAATGACTTGTTTCCAACTGGCGACCAGCGCTTGAAGATCGTGACTTCCGCCGAAATCTATTGGGATCAGGTTTTCGTCGCCGACACCTCCGATAAACCCCAGTTTCTGGAACAGTCTGCCGACTTGGTTTTGGCAACGTTGTCCTTTCGTGGAACGGCACGGAGATTGGTAAGTCAACCAAACGGTCCGGAGTTGTTTGATGCAAACGATCTCAGCTCCACAACGGTATGGCCGCCTGTACTCGGCGTCATGCCCGATTACGGCGATGTCTTGGGTTTGGTGGAAACACCCGATGATCGGCTGGCGATTTTAGGAGCGGGCGACGCACTCGAATTGCACTTCAAGGTGCCGCTTCAGGCGGTTCCCCCCGGTTATCGACGAACTTTCTTGCTGTATACCGTTGGTTACGATAAAGATTCAGATTTGCATACCCTCGAAGGGCAACAAGTTGGGCCGATGCCATTTGCCGGCATGCGCGAGTACCCCGAGTACCGGGCCGATCCCCACCGATTCGACATCGCTCAACCCGAAACCGCTGGGCAGCAACCTCTCGCGCCACCATACCGCTGGGGTCGGCAACAAAGTTGGCATCGATTCTGGCGACAGATTCAGCAGCCGCAAATCACACATTCGATCCATGAACCCAAGGTCCCAATTCCCAACGTTCGGACCTACTAACATTTGTGTCCCCTGTTTCTATCTGCTAGCGTTCTGGGCAAAACTGTGCTTGCACCTCGACCTCGATTTCGATATTCGTAATGCATGCTTGGCTAGTGGAGAGCGACACTTTCCTCGTGGAAGGAGCCCCCACATTCCATCGGCTTAAAGCATGGCGGCCGACATGAGCCGTATTCGAAACGGTCGGATTTGATGTTCAATCGCCACACATTTTTTGAGTGTGGCGAATCGCACCAATGGAATGGTAAAATGCCATATACAGCTTACGGAGTGGAACCCAACTGTCGGGCAACCTTCGAACTGCGTCAATCTCGATACCAAGCCTTGGGCGAGGATGTCGCTGGTGAAGCGCGACGATTAAAGACCCAGCAAGGCCAACCGACCTGTCGGTTGTTGGACGTAGGAACTTTCGACGGTGTCGCGCGTCGCTATATTGAAGCCCATCCAGGGACCGATTCCATTCAGTACGAGGCAGTGGATATCTTTCCGCACGGCCATGAGTTTGTTTACAAACATCAGGACTGGAAGATGCACCATGTCGACCTTCTGGGGGGTATGCCGAGCCTGCCAGCGGACACGTTCGACATCGTGGTCTGTGAACAGGTGCTGGAACACTTGACCGTCGTGCGGCCCGCGATCGAAGACTTGGTCCGAGTCTTGAAGCCGGGCGGTTTGCTTATCGTGGGAGTCCCGATTTTTCCGGAAGGCTTGCACATGGTCCGCAAGCATGTCGTGCCGGTTACGGACCGCGTGTTCAAAGTAAAAAAAGTTCGCGGGCATGTTCAAGCTTGGTCGCTGCGAACCTTCCTGCGCGAGTTTCGCGATCTGCCCAGTTTGACGATCCAGGAGCGTCGCGGTTTTCGAATCGTTTCGGGAGGCATGCTTCGGCCACTCGAGTTCACTCGCGCCTGGTGGAAACTCAATCGCTTTATTGGGAAGATCGTGCCCGGGTTATGCATCGAAGTGCAGCTCAAATGTCGCAAGACAACCGGCGTTGCCCAGAACCGAGCCGCCTAGTCCTTAACCAAGCGTAGCGGCGACGAGTTTTTCTGCTTTTGTTTTAAAAACTCGAAATCCTTCGATGTTTTTGCGGGTTTGATGGAGTATAGAAATTCACCAACCGGTGGCGGCCCGGTCTGTGCCGCGACCGCATTCTTGGCGGAGGTATTCGATCCCGCCACCGCCGACCTTGTTGTCGGTGGGGCGATGATTCATCACTAAGCGTACAGGAAAATCCCGCCGATTTCCGGCTGTGTTTGAAATTTGCTGTTTATCGCTGTGTTCAGTTGAGGATTAGCGGCACGGAAATCATGGGGCTGTGACCAGCAAACGATGGAATCGCTGTTGTCGTTACTTCAACAGCCGCCGAAGCCGCCGCGCATTCGGCGTGCCATTTTTCCGAGACGATCTGCTCGCCTGGCATTGGGCGGCCAAAGTAATATCCTTGAATCAACTCGCAACCACATTCGCGCAAGATTTGAATTTCGGCCGGGGTCTCGGCTCCTTCAGCCACACAAACCATGCCGAGATG
>JAUXWY010000072.1 GCA_030681235.1 Pirellulaceae bacterium
CTGGTGTACCGGCTTTAGCCGGCCGGGACTTGTGCAAAAGCTCTTTTCAGCGCCCAGCCGGCTAAAGCCGGTACACCAGCGTTCGCTAAATTGCCTTCGGCCGTTTCTAACCGGGATATTCTCTGTAGACGGTCTCTCTCAACTTTGGGACGCTCTCAACTTAGAACCAGCGGTCCCGCTTCGCAGTAGCGGGCCGAGCCAAAGGTTTTTAGCTCGGTATCGCCCATGGCCTGAGCCAAGGCCAACCATAGACGATTATGGGGCACTCCACCTAAGTTCAACGCGCGGTTCGTCTTGAACCCGGCCCCTCCGCCGATCAATAGGAACGGAATGTCTGATAAGGTGTGAGAATTGCCTTTTCCCAATTCATTGACCCAGACAATTTGGGTGTGATCCAACATCGTCCCTGTGCCGCCAGGTTCGGGAGTCGCCGCTAAACGTCCCGCCAGGTACGCCAATTCGCCGGCGAACCAAGAGTTGATTCGCTTCAGTTTTTCGTAAGCGGCTTCGTTGTTGTCCGGTTCGTGCGACAACGAGTGGTGTCCTTCTTCAACCCCCAACCATCGCATCCGCGCTTCTCCGACGCTCCGCATGTACTGCAACGAGGCCACCCGGGTCATATCGTTGGCCATCGCATTGACCAACAGGTCCATTTGCATCCGACTGATCAACGGAGCGTTGTCGTTGACCAATTCAATTGTCGGATCAATCTCTGGTTCCGGATGCAACAACTCGGCTTGCGAGTTGGCCGCTGCAATGTCCAGTTCCAATTGGCGGACCGATTGCAAGTGCTCGTCCAATATTCGTCGGTCTTCTTGGCTGATCAATCGTTCGGCGCGTTGAATGTCGGCGCGGACCAAATCCAGCACGCTGCCAACCAACTGCCGCTGTTGCGCACCACCGTACAGTTTGTTGAACATCAATTTGGGGTCGTCCACGGGAGCAACGGGCCGGTTCGCTCCGGCGTAACACATCCGAGTCCAAGGGTCGGCGCGATTTGGCACCGCCACTCCAAATTCCAACGAACCAAAGCGAGTTTTCGTCTCTTCGCGCGATTGCCAAAAGCTGCGGATCTGTTGATCGATCGACGGTCCACTGGCCCATCCGGCTGGCGTTTCACCGCCGCCTTGAATGTTGCCGGGGCTCAGTTCCGTTGCGGTCAATAGACACGACATGCCGCGCATGTGATTGTCGCCATCGCCCAAAATCTGATTGTGAACGCCTTTGAGGATCAAGGTTTGCTCGGCAAACGGTTGTAACGCACTGAGCATGGGCGATAGTTGCAGCGGAAGTTCGTCGCCATACGCTTTCGGCCAAAACTCTTCGGGCAAAGTTCCATTGGGCGAGAAAAAGACGATCAGCCGCTGACGACGTTGAGCCGAAATCGAACGACCGAGACTCAGACTGGGCAAGGCCCCGATAAACGGCAAGGCTGCCGCGCTGAGTCCCAAGTCGCGTAGGAATTGTCGTCGCTGTCGGTTGGGTTTCATTGTTTTACCTCGTGGTTTTGGTTTCGGGCTTCGCCGGAATGAGTGGCCGCAATCACGGCAATCCGGACCATCAACCGTTGAATGTGATATTGATCTTGTTGAAAGGAATCAACCAATTCGGCCAAGACGTCGGGACCGTAGGCCGCCGGGATTTGTTTGGTCAGATGTTGAAACAATTGGGACACGAAAACTCGGTGGGCTGCCGGGCTCTGTAAAGCCAACTTGGCGATGTCTTGCGGACCGGATAAGGCAACGACGTCACCATCTTCGGTCTCATAATCGCTGCGAGAATCGATTGGACTTTCCCCTTCGGCGTCTCGCCAGCGACCCACGGCATCAAAATGTTCCAGGGAGAACCCAAGCGGATTGATGATCGTGTGACATGACAAACAGCTGGCGTCTTGAGTCAAATGCACGACCTTTTGGCGCATCGTCAGGTCGGCAGGGAATTCGTCGTTTTCGAAGGCGATGGCGACCGGCGGAGACCGTAACGCTCGGCCGATCACATTGCGAGATACAAAGACGCCGCGATGAATCGGCGAAGTATTGTTGTGGTAGGCCAACGCGCTCAACATGTAGGGATGTGTCAGGACACCCGCGCGGCGATTGGCTTCCAAAGTGACCGGCTGGAATCCGGTGGTCTCTTGAGAAGTTGAATCGTGGCTTGCTCCCCAATACTCGCGCAAGCGAGCGTTGAGCCAGACCTCTTCGGAAGTCAGCAGTTCTCGATAGTCCGACTTCTCGGTCCACACCACATGGTCAATGAACAGCTCCAACGAACGTCGCCAATCGGCGATGATCGCTGGATCAAAACCAGGATACAAAGTTGCATCTTTGGTGAGGTCGCGTTGCTCGATCATCAACCAACGTTGGAAAAATCCGTGGAGCTTATGCCGAGTCCGTCCGTCGTCGAGCATTCGCCAGGCTTGTTGCTCGACGTTGGCAAGGGAAGTCAATTCGCCCGCTTGAGCCGCGGCTCCCAAAGTTGAATCCGGGATCGAATCCCACAAGGCGAGCGCCAAACGGTTGGCGACAGCGTTCGCATCGGGTGCGGTCGCGTTTGGCGACATGTCCGCGTAAACAAAACTGGGCGAACACAGAATCCATACGATCGCTTGCCGGACGGCTGCCTCCGATTGAGTTTGGTCGGCAAAGGGCCGAGTCCGAAGCAAATTTGTCTCCTCCTCCGTCAGCGGCCGCCGCCACGCAACCGTGGCCACCCGTATCACAAAGTCTTGCAGTTGCTGCACGCGAGCGGCTTGAGCAGCGGGGTCCTCGGCCTGTTCTTTGGTCAATGGCTGAACTCCCGAGAGCAATGGCAAACGATGGATCACCTCTTCCGCCGCCGACGCTGCTCCATTAGTGATCGCGGAGTACCAATCGGGCGACACCGACGCCCCTCGTTCGAATCCCAAGCTGCGATCATCCGCCGGAAAGCCGGTCTCGACCACAAAGGTGCGACCCGAGGCGGCCGCGGTCAGATGCTCTCCGTCCAGGACCGACCAAACTCCATGCGGTGGTTTCCATTCAACACGCAACGAGGCCGTCGGTTCTTGATACTTGAAAAACTCAACGCGGATCGGATATCGTCGGCCACCCAACAACATGATCCGAGCCGACTCTTCTCGTTCCGTGCCCGAACCGACCCAAGCGTCAATTAATGGAAACTGACCCGCCGCCGAGCTGTCGTCGCGCAACTTGTGCAAGCCCGAACTCGGGTCCAGATTCAAGTACACGCGAGCCCCGTTAGGCGTTGTCACTCGCAAATGGTACTCGCCGGTATCCCGAGCGATCAGCGAACCTTCCCAGACAATTGCGAACTGATCCTTCGGCAGTCCTTCAAACGGAACAGAATCACCAAAGTTGAACTCCAGTCGCGGATCCACTCGCGAATCAATCAGTTGGTTGGCTTTGCTCATTCCCGCGGAGGCGAAATACGCGCCGCGTAGACCGGCCGACTCCTCAGTGCTCGAATCGGTCTCGGCGCTCTCTGGCTTCTGTTCGCCCCGTCGTCGCCGGCCGGATCCTTGGCGAACTTGTTCTGGGTGCGGAGTGAAATAAGCGATCAGATCGGCCACGGCATTGCGGTACTGCGGAACCGTCAGTCGCGATAACTCGACCTGCAATGGCTGGTCCAAACCCTGGCGAATCCGGGCCGCGGGGGAATAAAACTCACGGTGAATGTAGCGAGCCACTGCCTCCGCTTCTTCCCCAACACATTCTTCTGGTTCGCCCTCCGGCATCGTGCGTTCAACCAGCCGAGCCAACTCGGGGATCGACCGCTCGCCGAAGATTGCCGAGTCATAAACACCCGCCACACCCTGACCCAGTTCGCCATGACAATTGGCGCATTTTTGCTGATAAACCTGGGCTCCATCGTCGGGGGTTGGCTGCTGAGCGTTGGCCAAAGATTGACACAGACAGACCCCGGCAAGGCACAACGACCAAACCCACCAGTTCAAACGACAACCATTCATGGTTCAGCGACCACCTTCTAAGTATTGCCCGATCACCTCATTCTATCAAAAGTATCGTGGGTCGTTCAAGGAAAACCTCACGAAATCGGCCACGTTTTTGTCGCAGAAGGCCGGGCCTAGGGCAACCGAGCCACAAAAAAGCGTGCCAAGAATACTCTTGGCACGCTAAGTAGACCAATACGATACGAATCAACAATTATCGACCGCCGCTGCGGAATTCAAAGCGGTTGGTGGATCCGGAATTGGAATTCGGTGCAGCCGGTGCCGCCGGAGGCACTGGCGGAGCCGGTGCAGTTCTCATTCCGCGAACAGCACGTGGGCGTTCCGGAGCTTGGTAATCAAACTCCTTGCCCATCATCTCTTCCAGTTTCTTGCGTTGGTCGGGATTTAGTTCACCCAGCAAGTCGGCTTGAGCTTTCTTCTTCAGCTCTTCCACTCGCTTCTTCATTTCCTTATCCAACTCTTCGGCCTTCTTTTCCAACGCCTTAAATTGTTCGTCCGACAGACCAAGAGCCTCCTTGATATCCTTGCGACCCAACATGCCGACCGTGCCAACCTGCTTCATTTGCATCCGCAACGCGACTTCCTTCAGGCGTTGAACTTGAGCCGGCAGCAACTGCTCGCTGATCTTTTCTTCGATGGCCTCTTGCTTCGAACGAATTATTTCGGACATCTCTTTGGCCTTACTAGGATCAAAGCCGCCTTCCATCATTTTCGCGACAGTTTCTTTGATCTGCTTGTTCATTTCGGTCCGAGCACTCGTGATCTGCTCCATCTGAGCATCCATGATGTCCAGTTCCTTCCGGACTTCCGGGAGGTTCAACAAGCTCCCCCAGTTGTTGGCCGCGCCCATGCCGGGCAGTTCGGCACCCATGCGGAAGTTGATTGGCCCACCAGTCCCTCCGAAAAGACCACCTCCCATCCCGTCACCGCCAATGGCGAACACGTTGCCATCGGCCGAGTTGAACGAGAAGCCGCTGACCATCGGAGGACCACCACCTTCGATCGTTTCAGCCGCCATCACGACGATGCCTTCTTGTTGGCCACCTTCTTGGTCGAGACGTAGCACAATCGAAGCCGATTGGTTGACCGTCTCCTGGTTGACCGTCTCCACGACCTCTTCTTCCTGGGCCATCGCAACAGTTGCCGGCAATAGGCTTGTTGCCGGCAATAGGCTTAGAGCAACAATCAGGCTCTTTGCCGCCAAACCACACATCCAATCTCGCTTCATGAATCAACTCCCATTAGTTTGATAAACGCACCGAACCCTGATTTCGCTTGCCGGTATACCGGCTGAAAAGCGAAATCATGACCACCAGCGTCGATACTAAACTCTTCCTAGTCAGGGCCATCTTGCACCCGCTAGCAATAAAATTCTGCCTTTTCCGATTCAAGCTACTTTTTAGGCACAAATTTGAAGATTCGCCCCGCCGGATCACTGAAATAGACTTCGCCCTGTTGGTCGGTACCAAACGTGATCACCGGGACGTTCCCTTCCATTGGAAACTCGTAGTGGGCCACGACTTGCTTTTTGGCGTCGTCGTAACGGATGCCCCACATCTTGCCGCTGACATAGTCCGCAAATAGGTAGACGCCCTGTAGCTCCGGAATGGCCGACCCGCGATAGACGACACCACCCGTGATCGACTTGCCCAGATCGTGATGGTACTCCCAAATCGGTTCGATAAAGTCAGCGGACGGACCTGAACCTTGCGGACCGAACGGGTGCATGCCTTCGCGTTTGCTCCAGCCATAATTGCCACCTCGCTCGATCAGATCCACTTCTTCCCAAAGATCTTGACCCACATCAGCGGCCCACAAATGTTTGGTCACGGGATCAAACGACATCCGCCATACGTTGCGCAGTCCGTAGGCCCAAATCTCAGGCCTGGCACCGGGTGTGTTGACAAACGGATTGTCGGCCGGGATCGAGTACTTGGCGTCGGCGGTTGGCTTATCGACATCGATCCGCAAGATCGAGCCCATCAACGTGCCCAAGTTTTGTCCATTCTTGAACATGTCATTGGCACCACCGCCATCGCCCAACGCGATGTAGAGATAACCATCTGGACCGAACTCGAGGGTACCGCCGTTGTGGTTCCAAGCCGGTTGAGGCACATCCAAGATACGCACTTCGGACGAGCGGTCCACTTGGTTGTTCTTGACGGTAAACTGGCTAATGGCCGAGAGCCTTGCCTTTTCGCTGCTGGTGAAAAACAGATAGAACTTGCCGTTCGTTTTGAACTGTGGATGAAAGGCCATGCCCAACAAGCCCTCTTCATTCTCGCGATCCTTGTACGTCACGGCTTCCGAAAAATCAAAGACCATTTTGGGCTCCGAAACGTCGCGGTCACTGGGGTCAATCGAGTAGAGCACACCATACTGCGAAGCGATGAACAAACGACCCGAACCATCGCCCGCATGATGGATCAAGATCGGACGACCAATCTCAAGTTTCGGAAACGCCATCTCGATATCGACCGGCAGTGATTCAGTTTCCAGTTTGGGGTTCCCGCAAGCTGCGGCTTTCGAGTGATCCACATCGTCCGAGACGATCGAAGTTGTTTCATTGGCCACACAGCAACTAACCGCCATGGCCAAACTTCCACACACTCCAACCAACCCAGCCACTCCAACCAACCGCGAGGCGAATCGATGAACTCTCAGCATATCGTCTTGTTCCAGCGAAAGGGAAAATCACAACAGGGGAAACCATAACCACCACAGGACCGTCGCAGCCCACGTTCCGTTTCCACAGAGACCCCAAAGCGGAGCTTTCGGTGGCAGTCGCCCCAGTTTATCACCCCGGTCGGTCCGGTAACAGTGTCGAAACCCAGGGTTGCGGCCAAAACACCAAAATGCGGACCATCCCCAGTTCGGCCTTGCTGTCCGTGGTTAAAGCCGGCACTGGTGTCATCTGTAGTCCTGCCTTGCCATCCGTGTCGTTGCTTGTCTTCAGTTAGCCAATAGGCTTTGACTTCGCGGAGCGACGGTAGGAGCGTAGCCGAAGGTTCCCGATGCATCGGGATTCAGGAAGCCCGAGGACGTTTGCCTCGGAGCACGATTTCTAACCGCTCTGGCTATGGGTTTTTAATTCTTGGCATTGGGGTTGTAGACGCAGATTACGGATCGCGATGATGGAGCATCCCGCCGTAGTCTTTGACGTGAAGCTCCGCTTGGTGTACAGGTCTCCCCCTCTCCCATTTGGGGGAGAGGGGGTCGGGGGTACGGAAGTATTGCTTGGGCCCGGTTTTATCGCAGTGGTCAAGGTTTCCGATGATCGCTATGGGCTTGTTTTTAGCGTTAAAGTCGACCAAGAATCAACGCTGCCAAAGCTTCTAAGTTCTGAAAAGAATCGTCTGGGCGGCCAACGAGTGACCGCAGACGGGTTGGAGGAGGGCATTCATTGGATCGACGAAGCGGGTATCGGCTGGTTCGTGGAAGATGGCTCCCTATACGTGACGGATGTATTATCGTTGGCCCAGGTTTTGTTTGAACGCATCCGAAATCCTGCCCCTACGGATGATTGTCTTGCAAAGGAACGACTTTACCAACGACTAATGTTGTCAGCAAAGCGGGATGCGTCCGAGTTCAGCGTCTATTCAAATTCGCGTGCTATTGCGGCTTGTCGCAATGCATGGTGGGAACGAGTTTATCCGCTGACCGATTATGAGTGGGTTCCTATCCAGGTCCATGACATTACATTGTTCGGATCAATAATTTTCGGCAATTTAGGGCGCCCGGAAGATTCGTTCTTGGATCTTTCTGTAGTACGTGCGTTCGCATATCCGTTCGATGATAGCATGGGCTTTCTGCGGGAGGTCACGCCGATTCGGTTCGCGGCGCCGTTAAGATTTCCGTCCGATGTCACTGGCGTCGATGTGTTCGGCGGTAATGGAATTGGACAAATGGAGGCAACCTTGTTTCCGGTGACGTCGGAATGGCTGCCTACCTGTGGCGCGCATTTTTTTCGGAGGGTCGAACACAAGTATTCCTATTCAGGGTTCCTGTGGGATGACTTGCCGGACGATGACGAATTTCAGGATTTTCACACGATTCGGCCGTTTACGACTCACGGTCGCGAGACCACCGATAGTGATTTGGAATATGAAAAACAAAAAACGGAAAACCCATCAACACTGGAGCCTAACACATCGCTCCTGCGGTTCAATGATCGATGGTACTATCTGAGGGGAGATTACTTGATTCGCAAACAACTGCGGAAGATAATTTTGGGCGAGCAAGACATGGCGGCCTCCGTAGGTCCGTTGGACGTCGATTACATCAATCGCGTCATACAGGAAAGCAGCGAAAAGAATTTGGTATTCGTCGAAGCTCGTCAATTGGACGTAGCTCACAACAGTTTCCCGAACATGATCATTGGCTGGCATATCGAATGGGAGGCGTTTTTCGGTTTTCCTCCGTGCAATCGACTGTATCAACCATTGCGTCTGGCCACACAACAGCAAAGCGTAGTTAGTGATATACCTGCGAAAAAAGATGAGTTGCTCGTATCGCAGAAGGCCGATCGAATCGATTGGTTGAGTGACTTTTGGTTTAGGCTCCGCTTTGCTCTGTGTACCCATATGAGTGATGTCAGATTCTCTAATCCTCCAGTCGTCTACTCGTTCCACTATTTGGATCGTCCGGCGGAAATTCTCCGTTCCAAAATACGAGTGGTATTATCAGAACAGAACAAGTAATCGGGGAATGGGATTCAAGTTATTAAATGACTGATGAAAAATGGCGATTTAAAAATGCAAAATGCGGACCGCCCCTGTCCACGGGTAGCAAAGCCGATCTGCGGCTGAAAAAACGCAAGCCCCGGCCATCGCTCACCACCGATCGTGTCCGTTTACCGTTGTTCATTTTTAAACGTCATGCTTCGAATGTATTTATCCGTAGTTCGGCCATGCCATCCGTAGTTCGGCCTTGCTATCCGCGTCGTTGCTTGTCGAGATCGAAGGAGTACAATAGACAAGAATCGTGCGAACCGTTGCAAGTCGTCAGTTGCAGCGCAACTCTAATGATCGCGCTCCCGGAACTCTCTGACGTTAATGAAGCAAGATCATGGCATACTGTCCGAAATGCAAAGGCGAGATGCCGCAAACGGCTGCCCAATGCCCGCACTGCCAATTCGACTTCCCAGTGGAGAGTCCGACGGGCGAGGGGGCTCGCACCGGCTTCGCCTATTCACCCCTCGCTGATTTTGCGCTGCTGGTGAGTATGATCGCGGCGACGATCGGTTCCGTCTCCACCGCCATTGGCTCGATCGTCGCTGTATTCCACGGTCACTTTTTCGAAGGACTATTCATTGGCCCAATCGCCTTTTTTCTCCAACTCGGAATGCTCGTCACGTTCCTGCGAGTTACGAAATTAGGCGAAGAAAAGCAATGATTAGGATTTTGTGGAGATTGGACCCTGCCAATTGACGCCTACCGTTCCCCGCACTCGTTCTGATTCAGTTGTGCATTTTTTTTCAACGAGGGAAAACCTGTATCTCTTCTTCGGATAGTCGCTCAGTAAGAACAATATGTTGTCGTGTTGACGTCTGCTGTTGGGCGGCTCGCCTCTTTTGGACAGTTCACCACGATCTCAGGGTGACGACGGTTGGGTGCGAAGAGGTGGTGATCGGTTAAAATCGATTTGAATCACAGAATGGGCGTTCGTTGTTTGAGAAACGCTGTTTATTCAGACAGCCGTTGGAATAGCCAGGCCCGGGCGATTCGCCAATCGGATTCGACAGTGGACTCGGAAATGTTCAGTTCATCCGCGATTTGACTGATCGTCATCCCGACAAAGAACTTCAAGTGGACCACGCTGGCTTGTCGCGGTTCGGTCACTTGCAACTCAGCTAGGGCCTGCCCCAAGGCCACCAGATCAAAATTGGGCTCTTCAATTTGTCGGAACCAAGGCAGATCCGGCGGCAACTGCGAGCTGCGAAAACCCCGCCTGCGGCGTTGGGTCTTGCGGTAGTAATCGATCAAGACCTCGGTGACCGCTTGGTAGAGGGCCGCTTTTAGATAGCCCACATTGGGGGCCTTGGCCAGTGTCTGACTGCGGATCAACTTGACGACCGCACCGCTAATCACTGACGACTGCGACGTCGGCTGGTATTTCTCTCGCAGAGCAAGAGCCGCCAATCGCCGGGCCTCCGCTAGAACCCATTCCGCCAACCGCGACATGGCGACCTCATCGCCCTGTTGCATCTGCAGCAATAGCTGTTCGAGATTATTCGAATTATCTGAGTTCATGCCGGCCCACCAATCAAACGACCCGAACACGTCCAGGCTCCAACGAACCATCCGTTGCTGGTCAATCAATATAGGGGCGGGCTGGCGTCAAGTGAATCCGATCCCGCGCGATACTGCCACTGCGAAACAACCCCACCGACACAAAGTCTAGACAAAGAACTGCTTCTCCAGCCACCATCAGGAAAAACTAGCCAATACCGACATTTTTATCCAAGGAAAATATCGGGTTCGACGGATGTTGCATCAAGCGGTTGTTAACCACCGATCGTTCGCGACCCTGGGGCCCGCTCGAGAGAATGGCAGTATCGAAAAGACTGGATCGGGAGCCGATGAGCAACACCACTGGAAACAAGCTTCCGGCCCGTTGGGGAATTTTCCCTTGTGATTGCCATGAGGCGAGACGTTTCGAATAATCGATGGAAAAAGCGTTTCGCAGTGAATGCACCCTTTTCGAGCAATCAGCATTGTTGATGGCAGGTAGGACGGCGTCGTGAGACACAAGGCGGAGACCCCAAAAGATCGAGAGCAAGCCGATTCGACCCGCGAGAGTCAAGCCGCCAGTCCAACGGTCTTGCCATCGGAACAGATTCATCGATCAAAAAGCACTCCGGCAAGTCCGGTTGGTACACGGTTCGGACGATATGAAATCCTGGCGGAGTTGGGTGCCGGTGGCATGGGGGCTGTTTACAAGGCCCGCGATACTGTTTTGGACCGAAACGTCGCTCTGAAGTTGCCGAAGTTCTCGGGAGCACGTCAGGCGGAAATGGCCGAGCGATTTCGACGCGAGGCCAGTTTGGCGGCGACGCTGGATCACCCCAGTATTTGCCGTATTTTCGATGCGGGTGAACAGGATGGCCAACTATATCTGACCATGGCCCTGGTCGAGGGGCGAACGCTGGATGATTTGCTCAAAGCCAAGGGCCATTTGGAACCGTTGGCAGCGGCTCGCGTGATCCGAAAAATCTCAGAAACGGTGTCTTTCGCCCATCGCGCCGGCATTTTGCATCGCGATCTCAAACCAGCCAATGTTATGGTCTGTCGCGACGGTCAGTTCGTCATCATGGACTTTGGTCTGGCCCGACGAATAGATCAAGATGACGAGCAGCTTACGGCTGATGGCCAGATCATGGGGACCCCCGCCTACATGTCGCCGGAACAACTTCGGGGGCTCAATCAACAGGTCGGCGCCCGTTCGGACCTGTATAGCTTAGGGATCATGCTGTATCAATTGGTCACCGGTAAACGTCCGTTTCGTGGCACCTTTCCTGAAATTTGTGCTCAAGCAATAGCCGCGGATGGAGTCAACCCTTGTGACGAGCTATCGATGGTCCCGGAAAGACTGGGTACTATTTGTCAAAAAGCGACACGAAATGACCCACAAGATCGCTATGGTGACGTCGCCGAATTAGTCGAGGCACTGAAGTCATTTCAATTGCGCCCAGATGGGCTGGAATTGGAACAGGAGGTCGAAGAGACCCCGCATAAAACCGAATTAGCTCCGACGCTGAACGGATTTCAAAATGAATTTCGCTCACAATTGACCGGCTTGCCTTACGCCACAACAGGACGAGGAAATTTTCGCAAACGGACGTCCGGTCATCGAAACAAGTTGTGGGGTAGCTTGATTGGCGTTGGGCTGGTCGTCGTCTGCGGGGTCATCGCGGTGCAGCTATGGACGATCGCGAAGAAACAGCAAGCGAACGCCGAAGGTGGCCAGAGGCAGCAAAACAATTCTGACAGCCGCTTTGTCGAAACCGAGCGCGCGCGGCCGTCAGTTGACAAACAAATTCGAATCCAAGCTCCCGATAAAGGTGCGACAACGCCATCGGTCTCCGAGCCAATGTTTGATCGTATGTCCGGCGCGAAGTCCCCAACGGGTAATGCGGCTTCAAAGACGATGGAGCAGCCCAGAGATTCGAGCGGAATTGATCCGCGTGCTCAATCGTCGGCACCCCGCCAAAGCGACTTGAGTCTTCCTGCGATGCCGCAGCTTCCGCAGGAATCCTCAGCAACTCAAGCGAGTGAGCCGCAACATGCCAGTGATAGAAATGGCGACGAAGTATTGCCGATCCCGACTGATTCAGACGCAGCCACCGAAAAGATGCCGGATGCAGCGACCCAACGCCAGCAAATTCAATTGGTTGCAACTCTGCAACGGCAGGGCGTCAAGATCACGACAACTTCCGTCCGTGGCGTGACGATGGTCACCGAAGTCGATGCCGTAAACCAAGCACTCAGCAATAGTTTGATTCAACAAATTTCACTCTTTGAAAATTTGCGAGTCTTGAATCTCTATGGTACAAAGACAACGAATCGCGACTTGGCGGGGTTGAGTAACCTTAAGCAACTAGAAGTGCTGTTAATTGGGGCAACCAGCGTCACCGATGCTGGATTGAAGTATTTAAACAACTATCCAAACTTACGCCATTTGAACATCAACGATCTGCCGGGCCTTACTGGAGATGGTTTCCAAAACGTGGCGGTGAATTTAAGCCAGCAGCGGCTTGAGGTCGGCCGCACAGGTATAACCACGAAATCACTGGAGCTGATTTCTCAAAAGTACCCGAATTTGCGTCACTTAGGCATTTCGGTCAATTCACAGGTGAATCGTGGCTTTGTACATTCGATTCGAGGTTTCAAAGAACTGGAGAGCTTGAACGTTCGCCATACAAACTGTACAAACGACGATGTCCAAGATGCCGTCCAACAGTTTCCAAAACTTATCGACATTGATGCTCAGTTGACTCACGTAACATCTGATTTTGCGCAACGTTTACGGGTCACAAATCCAAACATTCACGTTCATCATTAGTCGCAGTTGTCCGCGATAAAATAGGATCTGTCCCAAATGGGGGCTGACCCTTTGTTGTTGTCCGGAGAGGGTCAGACC
>JAUXWY010000074.1 GCA_030681235.1 Pirellulaceae bacterium
GAGCGTTGGTGTACCGGCTTTATCCGGCGGGGCGCTGAAAAGAGCTTTTTCACAACACCCGCCGGCTAAAGCCGGTACACCAGCGCCCGCTAAATTGCATCCACCATTAAATCTGTTTGGTCGCTAGGATGGATTGAATCACTCGACCGGCGACATCGGTCAAGCGAAAGTTGCGGCCGTTGAACAGGTAGGTCAGCTTTTCATGATCCAGTCCCAACAAGTGCAAGATCGTGGCATGCAAGTCGTTCAAGTGAACTCGATTGACCGCCGCTTTGTAGCCTACTTCATCGGACTCGCCGTAACTGACCCCACCTTTCACTCCGCCGCCCGCCAGCCACGCGGTGAAGCAATGCGGGTTGTGATCACGGCCGGGTTTGCCACCAGTTTGGGCGATTGGCAACCGACCGAACTCACCACACCAGACAACCAAGGTATCTTGCAACATGCCACGTTGCTCCAGGTCTGCCAACAGACCAGCCACCGGTCGATCCGTCTCGTCGGCAAACTGTTGATGATTGCCTTGGATATCGACGTGACCGTCCCACGAGCGTTCGTTTTCCATGCCTCCCGAATAGATTTGCACAAAGCGAGTTCCTCGCTCCAAGAATCGTCGGGCCATCAAACATTGTCGAGCAAACGCTTGGCAGGTCGGATCGTCCAGTCCGTACAACTTCCGAACGTGCTCGGGTTCCTGTTCCAAGTCCAAAGTTTCTGGGGCGGCGCTTTGCATGCGATAGGCCAGTTCAAAACTTTCGATGCGGGCCACCAAGTCCGAATCACTTGGGTGTTGGGCCTGATGCAGTTGGTTCCACTGTTTCAAAAAATCCAACTGACTTCGTTGCATGTCCTCCGAGAGATTGCTGGCCAATTTAAGATTGTCGATGGCGTCGCCGGTGGGGCGCAGATGAGTCCCTTGAAACACGCCGGGCAAAAAGCCCGCACTCCAATTGCCCGCGTGTCCCTTCGGCAGACCTCGCCCTTTGGGATCGCTCATGACCACAAACGCCGGTAGATCCTGGCTCTCGCTCCCAAGTCCGTAGGTGACCCAGGAACCAACACACGGAAATCCCATTCGGGCCATTCCTGTGTTCATCGCAAACAGTGCGGGCGAGTGGTTGTTCGACTCGGTAAATCCCGAATGAATAAATGCCATCTTGTCGACGTGTTCGCCGAGATGCGGAAAGATCGACGAGACCATCTTTCCGCATTCGCCACGCGGCCGAAACGCGAACGGCGACTTCATTAGATTGCCGACCGAGTTTTTGAAGAAGCCCGTCGTGTTGGTGAAAGAGGCGTCGTATTCTTTGATCGATTTGCCATCCGCCTTCTCCAGGCCGGGCTTGTAATCCCACGTGTCGACTTGACTGGGGCCGCCGTTGACAAAAATCCAAATCACTCGTTTGGCGGTGGCCGGAAAATGCGTTGGCTGCGGGGCCAACGGGTTTAGGGCTCGCGCGGCCCAATCATCCACCTTTCCGGCGCCCATCGTTGATTCGCCGCTCAGCAATCCAGCCAGTCCGATCATGCCAAATCCACAACCGGCGCGTCGCAGCCATTCGCGGCGATTGGCCAAACCACTCAGCATCTCGAATTCATCTCTCATTCGTTTGTCCTCGTTCATTTGCCTCTTCAGGGGCTATTCATGTTTAACAGTTAGCCGAAGGCGTACTCGCGGCGGTGGTGCGACATCACGAGTACGCCTCCGGCTGACTGTTAAACAACGCTTCTTGACTTCGAAACAAAGGGGGCTCCACGATCAATCGACGTAAATAAACTCGTTGGCACTCATCAATATTTGACAAAAGTCCGCGACCGCCATCAGGCGAGCCTCCACGTCACCGCGCGACGTTCGCTGTTGTTCGGTAGCTGTCAAATACTCCAATGAGAGTTGCAGCTCTCGATCCGTCGGTGGGCGGCCGTAGGCGATCAAGGATGCGTTGGTTACGGAAACCTCGAACTGATCGGATATGACTCGGCGCGCGAACGATTCGGCGTAGGCTCTCCCTTGCGGACTGTTCATGAACAGCAACGCTTGAGGAGCGACGGTGGTCGCTTGTCTTTGCCCGATGCTGACCAAATGTTCGGGCCAGTCAAACAACATCATGCTGGGGATCAATTGGCTGCGTTTGACGACGAAATACAAACTTCGTCGTTTCATATTCGGATCCAACGACCCGGGACCGTACATCGTTGCGTCCAACTGTCCGGCCGCGACCAACATCGAGTCCCGAATGGCTTCGGCCTCCAGTCTTCGCGGCGCTCGATGCCATAAGTAGAGATTGTCGGGGTCGATTTTGGAGCGGGGATCGTTTGGCAATCGATGGCCCTGAAGGTACGTTTGGCTGGTCATGATCGCCTTGTGCAGCGGCTTGAGTCGCCAACCCTTGTCGACCAACTCGGTCGCCAAACCTTCCAACAGTTCCGGATTGGACGGACGTTCGCCCATTTCGCCAAAGTCGTTGGGAGTCGCGACAATCCCCGTTCCAAAATGATGTTGCCAAAGGCGGTTCGACATGACTCGTGCGGCCAGCGCTCCCGAGCCAAGCTCGGGAGCGGTCAACCAAGTCGCCAATCTTTGGCGAGAGCCAGTGACCGGTTCGTTCACTCCCGCATCGGAAACGTCGCGTGCAGGGTTCGCTGTCTTTCGCAAGACTTGTGGGACATCGGCCGTAACCAACGATACCTTTTGTTCCACGTCACCGCGCCGCAACAAGTACGTGTCTGGGTAGAAGTGTGGGTAGCCCCGATCGTCGGCGTGGTGCGGTAAACGAGGCAAGCCGTCTCCCGACCCGAGTACTTTGGACAGCTGAAGTCCGGGACCGGCTCGGTCGATGTCGGCAACTTTGGCGGACAAGTCCTGATATCCTGTGGATTGAGACTTGAACCATTCCAAGGCCTGGGACCAATCCGTCGAGTCCACGCGTTCGGCAAGTTGCAATCCTTCGGGTGTCATCGATTTCAACTTGAGCAAGGCTTGCCGCACGTGCTCGGGCGTTCCAATCTCGCCAATTTCGGCGACGGCGTTCGGGGCATTGCTCACAGAAAAACGCACGCGACCGATCGAATGCCGAGCGTTGGGATGTCGAAACACAAGCTCGATTTTCAAACGCGAATCGTCCTTTAAATTCGGTCGAGATACCAAATCAAACACGGCAGCGTGGTCGCGTCCGATCTGGCCATCGACGGCCCAACCCGAGTTCGGGTCGTTGTCCAACGCCGCCGCGACGGCCAACGAAGTTGAATTTTGTTCGAAGGTGGCGCGGGGGGATTGCAGTTCCACTTCCTGTGTTGTTCCATCTTCCTTGAATACGGAAGCGTTTAGACGGATCAGTGCGAAGTTGCCATTACCAGCGCGGCCCGGCCCACGATTCGGCAGTGAGTCATCGGCTAAGGCTTCGATCCGCAGCGACTTGAAATTCCCGTGCACAGGCGCCATGAAGGTGACCACTTCTTGATTTGGAGCGACGCCACCGGCCAGATACGACCCATCGTTTAGCCGAGTGTAGGTAGTTTGATCCGACGAAGAAATTTCACCGGTCAAGACGTCCCACTTGGCGCCAACTTCGTGCAAGTTCGTCGCTGCCAGCCAGGCACGAAATTCAACTGGTAACTCACTTTTGACAAACGCCGCGACATCCTTCTTGGCCGATTCCAACTTTCGCGCAAACTCGAATTGCCGTTGTTCATTATTTGCCGGATCGAGATTCAACTCTTTTTCGGCGCGAATGGTGCGGGCAAACGTTGCGACCAAGCGATAATAGTCTTCACTTGTCAGCGGATCGAACTTGTGATCGTGGCAGCGAGCACAACCGACGGATAGGCCTAAAAACGCGACCCCCGCCGTTGACACCATGTCATCCAGTTCATCGTACCGAGTCTTTTCGAATTCGGTTTCGGTCAACTGCGACGGGAAAACACCGGCACCTAGAAACCCCGTCGCCATCCAAGCCAGTGGATTTTCCGGCTCGATTTGGTCGCCCGCGATTTGCCACTGGACAAATTGATCGTAGGGGAGATCGGAGTTGAAGGCTTTGATCAAGAAGTCGCGATAGTGGTAGGCATTGGGCCGATCGGAATCATGTTCGTAGCCCGTAGACTCTGCAAATCTCGCAATGTCCATCCAATGTCGAGCCCAGCGTTCACCGTACTCGGGTCGCGACAACAAGTGATCGAGCAACTGGGACCAGACTTGCTGGTTCAACGATTCTCCGTCGGTTGTTTCGCTCAGTCTTGAGGTCCAATCGGCAACTTCTTCGGGCTGCGGCGGGATACCCAATAGGTCCAACCAAGCGCGACGCACCAAGATTCGTGGCGAAGCCATGGGCGACATCGTCAAGCCAAGCTCTTGTTGCTTCTTTTGGACGAACCGATCAATTGAATCGGCAAGTGGCGTCGTGGGTGATTCGTCAGCGCGCGCCTTCAGGGGCTGAAACGACCAAAACAATCGGCCTTGTTCGAAGTCGATCACTCGTCTTGCTGAGACAACTGGTCCGTCACGTGGATCCGGTGCGCCCATGTCGATCCATTGTTTGAAGTCCGCGATTATGGCGTCTGGCAACTTGCCGGAGGGTGGCATTTCGTAATCTTGATAGTGCAGTGCGGACAGCAGTAGGCTTTCCTCCGGATTGCCCGCCACGACGGCTGGTCCCGTGTCACCACCCTGCCGTACGGCCTCGCGGTTGTCCAACCGCAAGCCGCCTTTTAGTTTGCCTGCGTCGGCAGCAGCGACCGAGTGACATTCGTAACAATGCTCGACTAAGACCGGTCGAATCTTGTTCTCGAAGAAATTGGTTTCGTCTTGAGTGAAGGTCGGTTGAGCAACGGCGATTGCGAGAAAAGGACCAGCGCCGGCAATCGTCAACGCGATCGAAAATACCATCGCTCCTACGCGAATTCGGTCCTGTCGGCTGTGGGCCATCGCGGTCCTTTCAGTCAATCTTCACGGTCGCATGCCCAGAAATTGTTTCGGTTTCCGCTGCGAAGACACAGCAGCGACGCTAGATTGTAATCGATTCGGCTCAGCAATGTTCTGGTGAACGGCGATTTGGGACAAGGGAATTTTGGGACTGGGGAATGAAGATGTAGCGAATTGACTAGGCAACGGATGATCAAAACAGATTTGCTCTTGTTTCCGAGCTCAACTGCAATCTTTAAAATTCTTAACTGCTATCTATTCCTTTGTCCTAAATTCCCTTGTCCTCCTCCGCTGTAACGTATCCTTGTGTTAGATGCCGACAGGGTAAGACGTCTTTTGGGATCGGCTCTTAGCCTTTTTTTATTCGGTCGTGGGCTGCTTGAAAGAACCGGAGCGATGTTTCGATGGACCGGTAGGCTTCCTCCATGTAGCCGTCGGCGGCTGCCGACCAGGTTCGATTCAGGAACCGTTCGCCGCTGGCAAATTCGCTCATGATCTCGCCAAAGCCGTTTAGGCCAAAGGCCGACTTCAACTGGTCTCGTTGGTCTGCGAAATTGTTGCAGTGCTCGGTGCAACGATCATCGATAAAGGCCACGACGGATTCAGGTGTCATTCGTGGCAGGTCGCTTTTGAGTTTTTGGGCTTCATCCAAGAGAAGCGACAAGGACCGACGCAGCGGGTCCAAGCCCGTGGTTCTTGCGACTTCGATATCAACGGCTTGTTTCGCAGTGCTTCGCAGTAATACAACGCCGACGATTCCGACCACGAGCGCTGGCAAGTAGGCTATCCAGTTCACGGTTGGCCATAAGGTTTCGATTCGTTCGGTTCGGTGCCGAATCAGGAGCGATTTATTGACGGTCGGGACATCGGGCGAGCCCTCGGACGATTCTTGACTCTTTGCTAAAACCGCCAAGAACTCGGTTGTATCCAATTCGGGCCAAGGTTTCCCGGCGACTTCGATCGGTAAATCCCGCGGAGCAGAAAACTTAGCGGGCAACGTGAGGAATGCGGCACGTTCCGCTTCGGGCAACAAATCCAATTCCCGCTGCATGACCATGGCAATGGAGGCCGCGAGGAACCCAACCCATAAAAGCACGTGTCCTAATAATCGTGGTCCGGACATCAGGCGGCTCCTCCAAAAAATCGACTACCAATTTTGATAAACGCATGCCCAACACCCGTCAAGGCTTCCCCGATCATCAAGCCCGCCGCGATGGGTACGCCAATGTTGTGAGCGAAGTTCTTGCCGAAAGCAATGTCGGAGCCGATCCGCATCACGTTTCCAATCGTGTACGTGAGCACAATATAAAAAGGCATGTAGAATCCCAACGCGACCAGGACCCCAATGCCTCCCAAGCCACTGATGGCCAGCAAGAACCCCAGCCCTGATCCAGCGACATAACGATAAACGGGCACGTTGTCGTTCATGATGCCGTCCAAGACCGTTGCCAGCGCGGTCGCTTGAGGAGCCGGTAAGGCCTCGCTGCCAATCTTGTACTGATTGTTCAGAGCGATCAACAGGAGAATGACCAGCAGCGGGCCAAGCCAACAGCCCAGGAATTGGGCGTATTGTTGGCGGCGCGGGATGGCTCCGGTTAAGTACCCGGACTTGAGGTCCAGCATCATGTCGCTGGCTTGCGAGATTGCCAAACAAACAGCGGCTCCAATCGTGATGGAACTGACGATCGCGGCCGGTGCCGACATGCCAGCCTTCGCGACCAAAATCATGATCGTTACCGCAATCAGTGTCATGCCGGAAAGCGGCGACCAATTCGTGCGGCCAACACACTCGGAGACGATCACTCCTGCAACCCAAATCCACAGGATGCCCAACAGCGCCATTCCAGCCGCTCGAGGTAGCGTCATCTCGCTGACCGAAAGATACGCGAGCAGAATCAACGCGACCGACCCCAGCCCCACGGCCGCATAAAGCAACCCCAGCGGCATTTCGTCGTTGGTTTGGGTTCCGTCGAACCGTTGACTCGGATTTCTCAGCGATTTGAACGCGCTGCGGATCAGCGGGAAGGCCATGATGATTCCGCCCAGAGCCGCTCCGATCAACATGCCAATACCAGACGGAAGGAAGAGATTACTTCGCATCTCGCCGGGTGCTGGCAAAATCTCCAAAACGCCGGGCGACCCAACGAACTGCAACACAGGGGCGATCAAGAAATAGCACAGAAATCCGCCGGCTCCGAACCACAGACCACCTCGGCCCGATAAATAGCCAACACCAACCGTCATCAGCGAAAGATAAAATACCAAGTTCCACATGGAGGGAACACCGAACGCGGCTCCCAAATCGTATTTTTCCAAATCACCGTTGCTGAGTAAGAAATACTTGGCCAGCGCGGAAATCAGTATTCCGGCAAACAGCAATTGTGCTTTGCGGATCCCGGCTCCTGGCGATTTCAGAATCGTGGCGACCGCCATGCCACCCGGGTAGGCCAAGCGATCGAAGTCGATCATTTGTTTGCGAAGTGGGATCACAAACGCCAGTCCTAGGAAACAGCCCGTGATCGAAGCCAGTGTCAACAGGGCAATAAACGACGGTGTAAAATTGGCGACACTTTCCAATCCTTCGTTCCGCGAGAGAATAAAAAGTGCCGGGACGGTGAACATGATGCCTGCGGAAGCACCGTTGACGGCCGAGGCAGCCGTTTGGTTGATGTTGTTCTCGACGATGCTGGTTCGACCCATGATGCCACGCAGCACGCCCCAGCCCAAGATTGCGGCCAGCTCCGACCCTTCGATCGAAAAGCCTAAAATCAACGCGGCGTAAGCGACCGAAATCGTGATTAGAGTTCCTAAGACCCAGCCAACGATAATGGCGGTCCAAGTCAGCTCGGGGTATTCGCCGTTTTTGATACGAATGCCGCCGGGCAATTCGCGTCCAATGGGCTCGGGTGATGACATTCGACAATCCTATTCGAGGCACTTGGCAATTTCCGAGCTCCGATTCTACTCGCATGTTACAGGCCGTGTCTATCATCTGTTGGTGTGAGTTGGTGTCCCGGCTTCAGCCGGCGGGTCGCTGAAAAGAGCATTTTCATACGCCCGCCGGCTGAAGCCGGTACTCCAGCGCTTGCTAAAACGATGTTGTTTCGTGGTCTTGTTCCATTTGTTCCGTTGCGGAAGTTGCAAGACACCCGCCGGCTGAAGCCGGTACACCAG
>JAUXWY010000088.1 GCA_030681235.1 Pirellulaceae bacterium
AGTCGTTGTAAATGGTCCACCCCAGATAGTTGCACTTCTTCAGATTTTCATGATCGACCGGCTTCGCCTTGGTATCGGCTGTGGTCGACGTCGGATTTTGGAGATGGTTCCCTACCAGCCACTCCAACTGTGGAGCAAGCAAAACGAGGTTCGCAATCCCTTGCTCGCTTAGTGGAATGTCGGTTGCTCCGCTGAGGTAGATCCGAGCAACGGGGTCACTGTCAGCCAATTGACGAATCCCTTTTTCGCTCGACATCAACTTGACCTGCCGATCCAAATGATTCGTCGCGGCTTCTTTCACGGTCATGACAATGTTATTCGTGTCACCGAACAAAACGGCACGAAAGAGCTGACTCTCCCAGGCACCCGACTTGCGATCGTACGACACCGAAACCGGCATCGCTTCGAACATCACGTTCCCCAACAGCTCGTAACGCAGTTGCACTTGCGCTTGATCGCTATACCGATCCATTTTTGCATAGACTTGTTGGACTTCTGCCCAGAGCGTCTGAGCTTTGGCCCGCACATCGCCGGATTCCCACTCGCGTTGCCGCTTCAAGAGGTCGAACGCGTTGGCACCGTCCGCGAGTCCTGAATTGGAGGCGATTTTCTGATGGGAACCGGCTGGGTCGGTTCCACCACAACCTGCCAGCCCCGATGCGAACAACAGGCAGAAAGATAGTCGAAAAAAAATTGGCCTGAAATTCACGAACCACCGCCTACCAGGGACCTTGGAGACCAAGTTGCTTCGCGAAGTATCGACCAACGAGCCGTCGCGACTGGCGTGTAGCGGCTGCGAGTGTTACGATCCGGGCGATCGGCGTATCGTGTCATCCGATTGTCAGCAACCGGAAAATTCGGCACAATCGTGGGTGTCTGGGCCGAGTTACTGGAACGACGGTCCGTGCAAGAAGGAACTCCTGGTGGGGTCAGTTTCATTGACGAACGACACGAACTTTGCTGACTGGCTGCAGGCCATACAAGACCATGTCGGCTCCAGCCAATTAGGTGACGCTGGCGCCTGTCCTAGCGGTGAGGCAGCGTCTGAGGCGAATTGGCAAGAGAAGCTTGTTGCTGCCCTGTTGGCTCCCATGGACGCACCGCCTTTGCCGGATGTGGTGTACCCAGGCGATTGTGTCGCGATCAGCGTCGGACGTGATGTTCCCGGTTCCTGTGCGATGGTTGCCGCTCTGGTGGACCTGTTGGCGGCTCAAGGTGTCAAGCACTCGGATATAAAAGTCTTGGGAAAGGTCGCCACCTCTGCCGTGGATGACACTCAAGTTTGTCGAATCGAACATCAAGCGGATGATCAAGAATCGCTCGCGATGGTGGGAGTCTCGCGACATAACTTCCCAATTTATTTGAATCGACATTTGGTCGAGGCGGATGTCGTGATCCCAATCGTCTTGATGAATCGCGATGAGGCGCTCACACTATCGGGCTCGATCTATCCGATGTGGTCATCTGCGGAAACACAAGACCGATTGCGCGGGCACCAAGCGGAACAAAGCGAAGAAGCCAAAGAGGCCGAGAACTTGGTCTGTCCGTTTTTGATGGTGGGCGTGATTCCCACCCCAGGCGGTGAACAGGGCGAGGTGGTCGCCGGTTTGCGACAAGCGGTCCAACATTACGCCAAACATCGATTGAAAACCTTGTGGACAACGGCTCCGGCTCAACATGCCGCGGTGTTGGCCACTTTGGAAGCTCACTACGAGTTGGGCTTGTGGGATCGACTGCGACGCGCCATCGAGAATGCGGCGGCTTTGTCGGCAGACCTCGCTCCAATCATTCTGTTGCTGGCCCCAGGAGTTGGCGGTTCAAGTCAACCGCGTGGCAGTGCAAAAAAGCGGAGCGGCGAAAAATCTCGCTTGATCCAGATCGTCGAAGAAGTCACGCGACAACGCCCCATTTTTTTGGCGAGCGATCTGGACTCCAACGAAGTGGAAGAGTTGGGCATAGGCGTCATCGACTCGTTGGCTGAATTCAAAAAACTCATTCAACGAAGTCCCGAATTGGCAGTGATCCGGGATGCTGACCGGTGGAGAATTCACGAATGAGCGTCATGGGCAAAGCTTGGGTGGCTCCCACAATCGGTTGGAGCTATGTTCAGTTGGTTGGCAAAGATGTGGGCAAGTTTCTCAACAACTTCTGCACGGCCGATTTGAAGCGTGTCGCTCCCGGTCATGCTCAGGAGTTGATGTTGCTCAATGGAAAGGGCCACGTCTTGGCTTGGGGCGTTGGGCTCGTCGGCGAGAACGTCTTGCGGTTGATGCTTTCCGGTCGGACCGCCGCGCAAATCATCGAGCACTTGGACGCTTATTTGTTTTCTGAAGATGTGCAAATGTCACCTTGGCCAGCGCGATCGTGGCTGATCGCTGGCTTACAAGATCTAGAAAAGGCTGAGCAATCGTCGGCACCATTGGAAGTTCGCGAACCGATTCTGAGTCGAATGGTGGGCACCGATCCAGCAGCCGCCGCTGAATCCGCAAGCACTAAGAAAGAAGACACTTGGAGCCTTTGGCAGACGATTGGCAACGCTAGGTGGCTGGTCACTTCCGACACGCTCGAGATGCCCGACATCTTAGCCGAAACGGCGCCGTGGCGAACCGAAATCGCCAGTGAAGTCCCATGGATTTCTGCGTCGATCGGTGATTACCATCGCTGGCGAATCCAATCCAAGATTCCGATCGTCGGACAAGACACCAACGCGAATACCTTACCGCAAGAGTTGTTGCGTGACGATTCGGCGATCAGCTTTACCAAGGGTTGCTATTTAGGTCAAGAAACCGTCGCCAGGTTGGATGCGATGGGGCACGTCAATTGGAATTTGCGAACGTTGACCTTGGATTCGTTGTGGCCAAACAACTTGACACACACCGATTCTGGGGCTCCGACGGATGAAGTGGCGATTCGATCAGCGGAACAAACGCTCGGCCAATTGACATCGATCTGTGGCGACAAAGCACTAGCTCGCATCCGCGCCTCGGCCGTCGAAGAATTCCGACGCACCCAGGGAGTGAATTGGCAGCTATCGATGAACACCACCCCCGTACCACAAAAAATCCAAGAGATCATCTAACCCGATTCAAGTTTCTGCCCCTAATCTTCCTGCCCACCATTCGCCGTCCATGGTATCGTCCGCTTTGAAACCACCCCGTCGATGAATGGCAAAGGAATCTGGGCAAGGGAAAGTCTTTTCCGCGACTACACTGAAAGTCCATTCGCCAATACCGGCTGATGAACGTTCAAAACTCATGGATCAATTTTTGGGAAGCACTCCAAGTTTTCCTTAACCCGCGAGTGTCTTTATTCCTTTGCCCAAATTCCCTTGCCATTACGGCATTTCAAATACTTCGCCACCGTTGCGAGACGCTAGTGCGGGAAGTATTTCGGCGGATTCGTAGGGCATGAATTTTAGGCTGCCGTCGGCCA
>JAUXWY010000094.1 GCA_030681235.1 Pirellulaceae bacterium
CAAGGACTTTCACTTGAAGTTGAAGTTTCGCCTGACCGCTGGGAATTCGGGGATTCAATACCGCAGCCAGGAGCACGACAATTTTGTGGTCGGAGGATATCAAGCCGACATCGATTTTGGCAAGCAATGGGTTGGAATCAACTATGACGAACGCGGCCGCGGAATCTTGGCCAATCGGATGGAATCGGTCACCATCCAGAGCGACGGCGAAAAGACGGTTACCAAGTTAGACGGCGATCCAGAGGCGTTCTTGGAGAAATACCAACCCGAGGAATGGAACACTTACGAAATCATTGCCAAAGGCAGTAAGTTGGAGCATATCGTCAACGGGATGACGACGGTCAAGGTCGACGACCAACAAAAAGACGCTCGCGAAGCCGAGGGAATCTTGGCCTTTCAACTTCACACCGGGCCGCCGATGAAAGTACAGTTCAAGGACGTTCAAATCAAGTCTTTGAAAGAGTAGGCCGGACCAGAAAATCGATACAAGCGATAAAGAATGCCAAGATTCTGGCAACTCGATTCGTAATGACGAGATGGTCGGCAAGAACGAACAGTGCACCGCCGATATCACGATCGCGGTGCCTTGTTTATGCCTGGTTGGGCAGTTGAACGGAGCCGTTCCACGACCCCAAGCCAAATTAGCCGGATCGTTTTCTCTATGAGCGCGCCCACTCCTTATTCGCCGGCGAACCACTCAACGGACACACAAGATGTGGCCCGAGTCGCGGTTCAGGCAGCGGTAATGGAACAATGGGAAAAGCTGCTCGAGCATCCTTCGCCAGAAAACTTGCTGGCGATTGTTCAGCATTGGCACGTCTGGCCAACCGAACGTCGGCTGGAGCTCATCGGCCGGAAGCTTGATTTTGCGCCGTCCATCCGAACCGCTCTGTGCGAAAGTGACTTGCAAGTCAAACACAACGCGTTTGACGCGGCTACGGAACTACAGGTCACCGGTTTATTGCCGGACCTGATCAAGTTGTCGATGCAACCGAGTTATGTGCATCGCGCGACCTCTTCGGCCGTGCTCCTACACCTAACCGAGTTGGTCTACCGACAAAATCAAGCAACCAATACCGTCCGGGGGGCGACTGAAGCAGGTGGTGCTTCAACAACTTCTAATCCGCAGCCCCTGGCACCGGTGTTTCGCTGGCCAACAGGTATTCCCAAGCTTCGCCAAATCATGGAAACCGCGCTCCAACACTACAAGTTGGGAGGGCGAAGCGAAGTGTTGATGGTGTTCCTCTCGTTTGCGGATTTTGATGATAGCTGGGTCGAACGAATCCTGTCGGACAAATCGCATCCAGCGCACAACGATCTTTTGGGATTGTTCGAAACCAACACGACCGAAGCAGTTGTGGAAAAATTGGCGTGCTTCTTGTACGCCCCCAGGCCCTTGGCGTGTATCACTTCCATTTGGCGCCGGCGCAACGATTCGACGTTTTTGCGTCACTTCCTGCAGTTTATCGCTCGTGAACCAAAACCGGAAGTTATTGGAAACTTACGACGACTTTCGCAGCCATTTTGGCTAAATGAATTGATCAACGACATTCGCGCGCTTTCTTTGAACGAACAGCTGGCTCTGTTGACTTTGCTCCAGAATTGCCTGCCGCAAGATGACGAAGTCTTGGACGCGCTGTCGCGAATCCTCCCGCAGTCTTCACTGGTACTGCGACGTAAAGTTGTGTCGATCATCGTGCAATTATCGGGCATGCAAGCCAACAAAATGGTGGCTGAACTGATCGACCAGGAAACCGACGGTGAAATTTTGATCTCCTTGATTCCCGAACTTCGACGACGGAATCTGGCTCGTGCGATGAAGAAACTTCTCGGACTGCTGGATCACAGTCATGAAGGAGTGCGTCGAAAAGCGGCAGAGGCTTTTCATGATTGTACCATCCAACGATACTTGTCCGCATACGACTTGTTGGATGCAGTGGTTCGCCGCAGTACGGGGCAACTGGTCCATAAAGTCGATCCTGCGACCAACCGAGTGCTGGCCGATGAGCTTTCCAGCGGCAATCGAATTCGGCAAGTCCGAGCGATGCAAGCGATTCGCTCGATTGGCAACATTGACGAACTCGTCGGAATTGTGATCAAGTTGGCTCAGAATCCCGACCTGCGCTTGAAGATTGCGGCAATCGGTACATTGGCCGGGGCAACGGCGCCCGAGGCCAAAGGGATCATTCGACGATACTTGGTGGACGAAAATCCATCCGTTCGCAAAGCTGCTGAATTGAGTTTGGATATCACGGCGGATATTTTCGAGAATACGGAATCGGACTAAGTGACGGACTCCAATCCCTGTTTGACGCGTTACGATCACGCGCCGGTCGGCGATCTCGTTGGAATGATCATCGAGCCGCATCAGGTATTGGGCGAGGCCAAGGTCCGCCTTTCGGTCGACCCGCGTCATCATAACCCCATGGGAACGGTCCACGGCGGTATCTTGGCTTTGTTGGCCGATACCGCGATGGGCGTCGCATTCGGCCGAACGTTGGATCAGAATCAAACGTTTGGTACCATCGACATTCGTGTCGATTTTGTGCGACCCGTCGGAACGACCGAATTGACGGCAATCGGTACGATGGTGAAACGCGGCGCGCGGGTCGGATTCTTGAAAGCCGAGATCTTTAGTCATTCCGGCCGATTGGTGGCAACCGCCAATTGCACCTGCTTGGTTATCTCGCCCAGCTAAATGGCCTTGACCAAGTTGGGCGAATGCCATCTAACTTTGGCACGGGAAATGCTAATTATGCAGGGCGTCCAACAAGTGGCCGCCGAGAATTGGTTGCAACCGTGGCTTGGATCATCCTGGAAATCGGCAAGAGAGTTGTCCAATGGTATTCATGTTAGTCACTTTAGTGGTTGGCCTGATTCTATCCGCCTGGGTGGTTTTGGACGCGCTTCGACCCAAGACAAGCGACGGTTCGTTTGCGGCACCGAGGCGAAAAGAGCCCAATCGCGTCTGGGATACCGTTCGCACCGATCGACCGGCCAAAACCGAAATGCCATCCTTGAAGCAGCCGGAACAGAACAAGTAAACGGTCGGAATCACTTCGGTCGCGGCGTTTCAGTTTGCGATGAACGAGGAGAAAGTACTGATTCGGACACACTGTCGTAATAGGCTTTGGCGTACGGATCGACGATTTGGGGCTGGCCCAAGGTGGTCGACGGCGGAATGTATTGCCTGGCGAGCAGCCCAAGTGCGATACCGATAACGATAAGCCAACTGCGACGAAGCAGTGTGCCAAAGATCCAAAACAATGTTCGCATCAATGGGTTCCTTTGACTAACCAAATATTGCGAAACTCGACTGGATCGGTGTGGTTCTGAAATAAAATGGCCTGCGGCTCGGGGCCTTCCGCCCATCCCGCTCCGGTCTTGCCAGGAATCTGAACATCGTCGTGAACTAAAATCCCGTTGTGCCAAAGTGTGACCCGAGCATCGGCGGTTTTCTGGCCGTCAGGCGACCATTTAGCGGCGGTAAACCAGATATCGTAGGTTTGCCAAGACAAAGGTGGCAAGGACATGTTGCCTCGGGGAGCGATCCGTTTGTAAATACTACCGGCATTGTTTTCGACCGGTGGCTCGCCGAAGGAATCCAGGATTTGAATTTCGTAGCGACGTTGGATGTAGATTCCGCTGTTCCCGCGATCCTGATTGCTCTTCTCGGCTTGAAATGGTAACCGAAACTCCACGTGCAGTCGAAAGTCCTCTACCGGGAAAGAGGTCGTTGCTCCGACGGCTAAGTTCCCACTGGGCGAGAGCGACGCGTTTGTCAATTCATGGATGGCTCCATCCCTGAACAATATGACCGCGTGATTTGGCGGAGCCATTCCCAAGGTCGCACTTTGCCTCTGAATTCGCAACAATTGGGCCATCAAGTTTTGTCGCGAATCCGTCTGCACAAACTGGTAAAAAGGCGACGCGCGAAACTGGAACTCCAGGCCACCGCTGGAAGTTAACGTCAATCGATCCTGGTCGATTTGCCCCGCCAATTCCGTCGGATAAGGAGTGAGATTCTGTTCGTTGGGCAAACCGCCCGCGAAAAGTTTGGCGGAGAATTTCCCACTGCCTCGCGCCACGACTTGCAGGCCGTACGTTTGCCAACGGCCATCGACCAGCATCGAACCTGAATACTCGCCTTGCACGAACTCGGGCGGATAAGGAAACGAAACGCTGGGATCGGCCTCGTTAACTTGACCTGCAGCAGCTTGCGCCATCGCCTGAGTGTCGCTGGAGATCAACAACAGACCGATCCACAACACTCGGGTCGCTAGAATTCCCATCGCATTTCTTCCATGTTCAAAGTTCGATTCCCCCATCAATATAAACCCCGAGTTGGAAATCCGCTTGTTATTCTAGCCTAATTCGCCGAGAAAATCCGCGAACTCATCACGGTATCGGTTTAGCAAGCGCTGGTGTA
>JAUXWY010000095.1 GCA_030681235.1 Pirellulaceae bacterium
CATCGTGGGCAATCTAATCTTGCTCCGAATCAAGCCGTTTCGCGAGCAAGCGTACCGTTACTTGGTGTTCAACGAGAAGACGTCCAAAGCCATGCGGCTCGATTCGCTTCGCGACGCCTGTATTCTACTCCCTGAAGATCACGGCCTGATCTTTAGCAACGGCTACTACCTCCAGACCGGCGAATCGAAGTTGTTCGACACGGGGTTGGTCGACTTGGTTTACGAGCGATCGATGCCAGCCGCCAACGGGGAAGACTATTTGTATGTCTTTTACAACCGGGCGTCAGGCACCTATTTGTTGTTGACTTACAACATGATTCAGCAAGCCGTAGGAACGCCGACCACGTGTGGTGGATTTTCCTTCTTTGGCGACGGCAAACTTTTATTGGTGCGGTCCGACGACACTGCCCAGAAACATCATGCTTTGCAGATTTGGCAGACGCCATTCCTGAAAGAAGGTGTGACGGTTCCGGGATTGGTTCAAGGAAATCAGGATTCTTTTTTGTTCAAGGTCGGCAATCGTGACGTTGTCCGTGCCATGGCCGAATGCAATGAGATCCACAACCTGCTGAACAAAGATGATTCGTACACCAATCTGTATCTGGACTTGGTAAAGCGAACCACCGATACGGTCGATACATACTTTTGGCTTGGTCGGAGTGAAGCATTCGATGTTGCAACAGTCCTGCAAGAAATTCGCAACATCGCAACATCTGCGATCGACGAATTCGAGCGAGTCACTCAGGCCCGACGCGAGACGAAACAGCGTTTTGATTCGGTTAACAACCGGGCCAAAGACGTCCTGCGTCAATCTTTTCAAAAGATGTTCCAAAGCATCGATGATTTTGTGCAACAGCTGTCGGATCTCCGCACGGTCCGCGGCGAGATCATCGGACTCCGGGATCTGAAGTATATTGACCTGGACCAAGTTCAGGCCTTGGAAAAACAAGTTCAAGAAGAAACCGAAGCTTGCTCAAAAAAGAGTGTCGAATTTCTACTGCAACCGCAGGCGTTGGTTCCCTATCATCAACGAGTCGAAAAACAGTTGGCCGGCATCGAGACCTTGACCAAGGTCACGGAAGCCAATGCCCTGCAAGGCCAGATCGAGCAGACCAGCAAAGATCTGGAGATGCTGATCGAAATCATCAGCAATTTAAAGATTGATGACGCGACCCAGCGCACCAAGATCATCGACGACATTTCAGCGATCTATTCGCAATTGAACCAAACGCGAGCCAAGCTGCGAAACGCCACCAAGCAGCTACTAAGCGTCGAAGGTAAGGCTGAGTTTCATTCGCAGTTGAAGTTGCTGGGGCAATCGGTCGTCAACTACTTGGAAGTATGTGATACTCCGCAACGCTGCGACGATTATTTGACGAAGACCATGGTCCAGTTGGAGGAACTGGAAGGGCGTTTCGCCGAGTTTGACGAATTTGTTTTGCAATTGACCGAGAAACGCGAGGAAATCTATTCCGCATTTGACAACAAAAAGCTGCAACTGCAAGAAGCTCGCAGTCGCCGAGCCAGCGCTCTGATGAGTGCGGCGGAGCGGATTCTGGGCGGTATTCGCAGTCGCGTGTCGCAAATGGATAAGATCGAGTCCATCCATGCTTACTTTGCGGCAGACCTGATGGTGGAGAAAGTTCGCGACATCGTCCGCGAATTGGAGTCGCTGCAAGAATCCGTCAAGGTTGACGATGTGCAAAGTCGCTTGAAAACGATTCGCGAAGACTCCGTGCGACAACTTAAAGATCGCCAAGAGTTGTTCATTGACGGTGGCAAGGTTATTCAGTTTGGTAAGTACAAGTTCATGACCAATTCCCAGCCGTTGGATTTGACGACGGTAACCAAGGATGGCCAATTGTACTTCCATCTTTCAGGCACCAATTACTTCCGTCCGGTTCCAGCGTCGGACCTCGAGTTCAATACCGAGCTGACCTCGCAAGAAGTGGTGTCCGAAAATCGTGCCGTCTATCGCAGCGAATACTTGGCGAAGTTGCTGTATGATGAGATCGTTTCGAATCGCGTTGAAATGCAGCAGTGGTATGCCCTGACCGAGGTCGAGATGTTGGCCAAAGTGCAACACTTCATGGCGCCCCGGTATCAGGAGAGTTATCTGAAGGGTGTTCATGATCATGACGCGGTCAAGATTTTGGGGGCGATCCTAGACAAACATCAATCGTTGGGGATTTTGCGCCAACCCGCTAGTGTGCGAAACTTGGCGACGTTCTTTTGGTTGCGGCAAGTCTGGCCAAACCTTGACCGGGCCGAGACCTTGTTCCAACTTCAGGGCATCCGCGCCATGCGGTCGCTTTTCCCGGACAGTCGCCCGAACGAGTCATTGTTGGTTCGACTGACCGAATCGATGATCCAAATGGCCGTCGAGTGTGAAGGGTTTGACGTGCAAGCGGCCCGATCGGCAGCGGAGTACTTGTACGAGTGCATGACGACTGGTGATCGGTTGCCATGTTCGGCTGATGCGCGGCATTTGTTGGATGGATTCAACGAGTTCCTGCAAAAGCGTCGGGCGATGGACGGGTTCCATTCGGCGGTCAAAGCGTTGAAGTCCAGTCGGCCTCGTTTGGAGATGGTTCAGCTTTGGTTGACCGCTTTTGTGGATCAGCCGGGCGTTTTGGAACATCTACTTGTACACTTGGATTCGGGAGCCGATTTGATTGATGCGGCTACCAAGTCGTTGTCGGAGCAATTGCCGGTTACGGCGTTGGAGCCCCCGGTGTCTGGTTCGTTGGACGCCGATCGTTCTCTAGAAGCGACAAACGAGAATTCAGAGTTGGATCGATTTCGCTTGGTGCAAGAGGCGGCACTGATCTATCTATTGGGCGAACAGGTTGGACATGCCCATGCCTGTGACCCTCGGGTCACGATCAATGGCCTGCTTGGCAGTCATTCTCGAATCGATAACACTCATTATCAATTCGACTTCTATGACTTTCTGGAAAGATTGCTCAAGTTTCAAGCAAAGACCGTGCCCCGATTCGTTCGCTACGTCGAAGACAAAAAGAATTTGCTAGAACGTAAACGCAAAGAACTGAAGCTCTACCAGTTCGAAACTCGGGTGCTGACATCTTTTGTGCGAAATCGTTTGATCAACGAAGTCTATTTGCCCTTGATTGGAGCCAATCTGGCCAAACAAATGGGCGAAGTGGGCGAGAACAAACGCACGGACTTGATGGGCTTGCTGCTATTGATCTCGCCACCCGGTTACGGCAAGACCACGTTGATGGAGTATGTGGCCAATCGATTGGGCATCACTTTCGTCAAGATCAACGGGCCTGCTATCGGTCATCAAGTGACGTCGCTTGATCCACAAGAGGCTCCCAATGCCAGCGCTCGGCAAGAAGTCGAGAGACTCAATTTGGCGTTGGAAATGGGCGATAACGTCATGATCTACGTTGACGACATTCAGCACTGCAATCCTGAATTCTTGCAGAAGTTTATTTCGTTGTGCGACGGTCAACGCAAGATTGAAGGCGTGTTCGAGGGCGAGACGCGAACTTATGATTTGCGCGGTCGCAAAGTAGCCGTGGTCATGGCCGGAAACCCATATACCGAAAGTGGCGATAAGTTCAAGATTCCGGACATGTTGGCCAACCGGGCCGACACGTACAATTTGGGCGATGTGATTGGCGACCAGGCGCACGCCTTCGAACTCAGTTATTTAGAGAACTGCTTGACTTCCAATTCGGCCTTGGCTCCGTTACAAGCTGCTAGCCAAAAGGATGTCCATACGATCATCGAAATGGCGACGAATGCTGGGCAAACGAATGCGGCATTGGAAGGGAATTTCTCCTCCAGTCAAGTCACCGAAATGGTCAAGGTGATGCAGAAGTTGCTCAAGGTTCGCGACGTCTTGCTGAAGGTCAATGCCCTGTACATTTATTCGGCTGCGCAAGCCGATGCATATCGGACGGAACCGTCCTTTAAAATGCAGGGCTCGTATCGTGACATGGCCAAGATCGCGGAAAAGATTGTGCCGATCATGAACGATCAAGAACTGCAAGTATTGATCGATTCGCATTTTCAAAACCAGGCGCAAACACTCACAACCGATGCCGAAGCCAACCTGCTCAAGTTCCAGGAAATCACTGGCCGGTTGGCGGGCGCTGATAAAGTGCGGTGGGAAGGAATTCGCGACACATATCGCCGCAATCAAGTTTTGGGAGCGGCGGCGACGGGCGACGACCAAGCCTCACAGATTATTGCTCAATTAGCTTTGTTCAGTGACGGTCTGGGGCAGATTCGTTCCACGTTGACGCAAGGAATGGAGCGCTGGACCGAATTCGCAAGTTCGCCCGATCGCACCGTCATGCAGAACTTGACGATCCAACAAATTGGCAGCGCGGTTCAGCAGCTGGAAAAGTTCAATCAATCGCTGAATGACATCAAGCAGTGGCTGCATGAGAATCAGAAAGCAGCAAGCGGAAGTTCGCTAGAAGATCGACCACTGAAGGTTCATGTTTCCAATCGAGTGCCGACGGCCTTCATGAAAGTCATCACAGGTCAGTTTCAAGTTTTGCAGGCCTGGATGGGACCGTTGTTGGCGATCGCCGACAAGATTGAAGGCGGACGTGAACTCAAGAGAGCCGCCAAAGCGACCGAAGCCCATTATCGGCACATGCTGGAGGCCAAACACGAAGACGCAGAACCGCCAACGGATACGTCCGCCCCTTGATCGTCAAAATCTGATCGGGAAGGTCATAACGAACGGCCGGAAAGTCTGAAGATCGTGGGCTTGACGAAGGCCCACGGCAATGCCTACTTTGTGCAAGTGAACGGATCGGCACGACACTTGCTTACGAGGCATTGGTTATGACTTCAAATCCCTTGCGAATTGTCATTGTTGGTGGGGTGGCCGGAGGCGCTTCGGCGGCGACTCGAGCGAGGCGGATGAACGAATCGGCCGAGATCATTTTGCTGGAAAAAGACGATTACGTTTCTTTTGCCAATTGTGGGTTGCCGTACTACATCGGTGGCGAAATCGCCGAACGAGACAAGCTGTTGGTGGCGACCGCCGAGTTTCTCTGTCGGCGATTCAAGTTGGATGTCCGGACGAGGCAAGAAGCACGCTCGATTGATTGCGAGGCGAAAAAGATCGATGTGTTCGATCATCAGCGTCATGAGTCGTATCAACTCACCTACGATAAATTGATCTTGGCTCCAGGGGCCGCACCGTTGACACCCTCGTTGGAAGGGCTCACGGCTTCCGGCGTCTTCACGCTGAGAAACATGGCCGATACGGATCGAATTCACGCGGCGGTAAACAACAGTCAAGCAAAACGCGCGGCCATTATCGGCTCCGGATTTATCGGACTCGAAATGGTCGAACAATTGGCGCGGCGTGGCTTTCAAGTTGCTCTGGCAGAATTGCAACCTCAGATCCTGCCATTGCTTGATCCCGAAATGAGTCAACCTTTGCGGGATGAATTGAAAGCCCATGACATATCGGTCCACACGGGCGACGGGATTCAAAAGGTCCTGACCGACTCTTCCGGAGCGGCCTGCGGGGTGCAATTAGCCAGCGGCACGGTGATCGATGCCGACTTGGTGGTCTTGGGACTGGGCGTACGTGCGCAAACGCAATTGGCTGTGCAAGCGGGCTTGGGAATTGGTGCAAGCGGCGGGATTGCGACCAATGCTTGGTTGCAGACCAGCGACCCGGACATCTACGCTGTCGGGGATGCGGCCGAGTATCCCTACGGGCCAACGCAAACGCAAATGCGAGTGGCCTTGGCCGGTCCCGCGAACCGTGCGGGACGCTTGGCTGGCGAGCACGCGGCGACCGGGAAATCAGCGATGATGTCACCGGTCTTTGGTACGTCAATCGTCCGCGTGTTTGAATTGTCGGCCGGGATCACGGGGCTGAGCGCGGCCTCGGCCAAACGCTTTGGCCTGGCCGCTCGCAGTGTGACCGTGATTGCGAATCATCACGCCGGATACTATCCAGGCGCGCAACCGTTGACGTTGAAGTTGACGTACGCGCCGGATACCGGACGCATCCTAGGTGCCCAAGCGATTGGCCGTGAAGGCGTCGACAAGCGATTGGATGTGATCGCGACTGCGATGGCGTTTCGGGGGACGGTGCGAGATTTGGCGGGATTGGATTTGGCGTACGCGCCGCCGTTTGGTTCGGCCAAGGATCCGATCCATCAAGCCGCGTTTGCCGCCTGCAATCAATTGGACGGAATTGAAGACTTTGCAGAAGCCGATGCGGACTTGGGCGGAATGCAAGTCATCGACGTACGCAACGCGGGAGAAGTACGCGACCGCCCTCTAAAGTCGGCACCCCACGCGATCAATATCCCCTTGGATGAACTCCGCGTGCGGTGCAACGAATTGGACCCGACCATCCCAACGGTCGTCTCGTGTGGCGTTGGCGTCCGCGGTCACGTCGCCGCTAGGATCCTCAAACAAACTGGTTTCGCCGACGTCAAGAACTTAACCGGCGGCGCCACACTCCGAAACCGCGCGGTCCAAGAGCGATGATGAGCAATCTTTCAATTCCACACTCCGCGTTGCTTCTTCCGTTTTCACCATGCCTCGGCCTACAAAATTCGACACGACAAGTCAAATCCCTAAGCCGACAGTCATGTTATTTCAAACCAATTGCAATCGCGATCACCAAAATCAAATCCAAGAATTCTTAACGGATTCGGTTCGGCAAACGCTATTGTACCGAGTCTAGCCGGTTGGGTTGCAGAAACAAGGTATTTCGCGCCCCGGCCGGCTAAAGCCGGTACACCAGCGCTTGCTAAACCGCTTTTAGGCAGACGTCGGGTCGATTTTTGGAGTGGACTCTGTCTTTAGGACGTCAACCGGCAAAACGTCGCAGTCGGTTGTGAGGTGTGGCGGACGCCGTCTGAGACTCCAAATGATACATCATCGAGTACGCGTCTTCCACAGTGTCTTCGTAGAAGTCTTTCAGCACGCTGACGGCCTGGAACCCAAGTCGGCGGAAGAACAACTGCGCGGCTAAATTCGTTTCGCGGACTTCCAAACGGACCTCCGTCCGTTGTCCCTGTCGCAACTTGCTCACGATCTTGGCGATCATCTGTTGGCCAACACCGCGGCGTCGTACGTCCGGGCGGACCGCCAGGTTCAGAACATGAAAATCGCTTCGGCCCATTTCATAAACGATGTAGCCCACGACTTCGCCGTCTAATTCGGCCACCATTCCGATGCAATTGCGTTGTTGCAAGCACGAAATAAAGTCTTCTTGGGACCATGGAAATTCGAAGCTTGTCGATTCGATGTCCAGGACTTCCGGCATATCGCGGCGAATTAGCCAACGTACATGCACCTCGATATCTCGATTCCCTTCGAGCTTCATTGCACTACCTTTCCGCCGCTTGTCAAGATTTGACCTATTCCCTCAGGTCGCTGGCCAAATTGCCAGCAGGGACGCAACTTAGCAAATGGCGGCAAACCTGCCAAGACGAACCTGCGACTCCGAATTCGGGGGGCCTCGATGGCTGCGCAATTCATATTTACGCAAACAAGGAAACCTGTTAGGGTCCGCGCGACATGTGTTTGTAATGAACTCGGATTGTCCGGTTTCCCGCAACACCAATCGACGTACCTCTGCGGAGTCATTTTCCATCGTGTTTGGTTCGAGCCGTCGTATCGTACAAACCGTGTTGACACTATTGGTTATCGCCGGTCTGTTGACCTGCGGTTGCCAGCCGTTGCCCGGCACAACTTCGCCAGGGTTCGGCTCGCGATTGGGCATGGGGCCACAGAATCGAGCCATCGGGAACTCCGCGTTTCAATCGGTCGGATTTGGTGAATCTGCTTACGGACGAGTGGCGTACGGGCCCAGCGTGTCGATTCCCGGATTGGTGAGTCCCAACGGCACCACCATTGCGGGTGGACCCAGTGGTGGAACAACGATTCAGTGGGATTTGAACCAAGCGAATCAAGCCAACGGTCAAGGCGGATCCGGGACGGCACCGGTTTCGTTGGATTCGGAATATGCCAAACAGTTGGCTCGCTTGAACGCCGACAACACGGAACTTTACCGGCAGTTGGCTGCCGCCCAGCAACAACTGAACACGACGCAAGATTCGAATGTGAGACTGGAACAGCAGGTGTCGACCCAACGAACTCAGTTGGAACAATTCCAACGCATGAATGAAGAAGCTCAACAGAGATTGCAGGTCATGCAAACTTCCGGCCCTGGTGGCTCAGGATTCCAAGGTGCCGTTTTGCGTGGCAACAACAGCTTGACGCAAAACATGAATCAGCTGCAAGTTCC
>JAUXWY010000099.1 GCA_030681235.1 Pirellulaceae bacterium
AATCGTGGCAGATCACTCAGGTACGGGATACCTCTCTTCGTGGATTGTTTCGATGTTCGCAACAACCCACTCAGAATCACGGTTTGCTCCGATCGAGCGATCGCTGTGGTGATCGATTCGATAATGTTGATTGGTGCCTGACGGATCGTATTGCCCTGGGCATCCGTCCCTATGGCCGTCCCTTCGGATTCATTGCCAATGCTGCTATTGGTGACATTGACCAGCATCGTAATCAATCCGTCCGGACCAACTCGTGGGGAAACTTCCAAGATGATACCTACGTCTTGTAACGTTGTATTGACTTGAACGACACCTTGCGTAGCAGTTGTACCCGTGTTGTACGGTACTCTTTGCCCCACCTGAACGCGAGCAGTCAAATTATCAATGGTCTGCAAGTGCGGACGGCTAAGCACCTGCAACCGACCTTGGTCCTTCAACGCTCGGAGCAAGATATTGATCGATTCATTACCAGCAGACAGTACGAGACCACCGTAACCCAGTCCTGCATTGGAGCGACCGACGCCCAAGTTGAGCAAGCTCTGTCCCGCCAACTTTTCTCGTGACGCCAAGCCAGCACCGGTGAGCGAGTTCCCGGAACCAGATTGGTTGAACGGATAACCAATCACGGGCGTGCCGGCGAGACCGCGATCGAAAATGATCGAGTCTTGCACACCCAACTCCACGCCGAACTCTTCCGTCGAGTTGAGCGCCACTTCGGCGATCATGACTTGAATCTTGACCATCGTGGGCCGGCGATCCAAGGCGGTGATCAAGCCCTCGATTTCGACCATCGTTTCGGGCGTCGCAATCACGATCAAGTGATTCTGGATCGGATCGGCCTGCACAATCACTCGGCGTCGCACGTTGACAATGGCGGCCTGCGTGGTGGGATCTTGTGCAAGTGTTTGTTGTTCGGCGTTGTAAGTGCTGGTTAACGTGAGCGCTGTATCTTCAGCCGGAGCGTTGCTCAAGCGGAAGACCTTTTTTATAAAGCGATCGCCGGCGGAACGATCCAATGACGTCAACAGGTCTTCGACCACTTGCAAGTCACCGGCTGAGCCGGCGGCGATGATTGTATTCGTTCGCAGTTCCAGCGCAAACCGCAAGTTGACCAAAGTCTGGTCGGCGGAACCGGAGCTAAGCGGCAAGCGTGAAAGGCCGTCGTTTTGCGCACCGAAGCCACCAAAGCCGCCGCCACCTTGTTGCTGTTGTTGCGTGAACAATTGGGTCAGCATGTCGAACAATTGTTGAGCATCACCATTGACGATTGTAAAGACCTTGAGCTGAGTTTCCGCGTTCGGCAATCGATCCAGTTCTCGAATGAGTGCTTCGACCAGCGGAAGGCTTTCCGGCGGCCCGCTGATCACTAAAGAGTTGGAAGACGCGTTGGCTATAATCTTGACATCAAACAGGATCCCGCTGCTGATCACACCCGTGGTTTGGTCGATGCTGATTAACTTGAGCCGCAAGGCGGTGTTGGCCACCGAGGGATCTTGATTAGGCTGGTTTTGCAGCTGTTGCTGTTGACCGAGGCCTTGTTGTTGGCCTTGGCTCCCCAACGGCCCCGTCGCACCTTGCACTCCGCCATTGATGGCGGCAAAGATGACCTGGGCCATGTCGGTGGCTACGGAGTTTCGCAATTGAATGATCTTCATCTCTTGCGACTTGATATACTCGCCGTCGACGACGTCGATTTCATTGAGCAGCTCTTCCGCTTGTCGCAACTCGGTCGAGCCGCCTTTCATGATGATCACGTTGCTGCGTGGGTCTGGGATGATCAAGACCGATTGAGCCTGATTGACGGTCTGTCCGCCGCCCCCGAGCTGTCCACCGACTTGAGCGGGTGAAACTCCAAAGAAGCTTCCCAAGCGATTGGCGGCATTCGAAGCGGCCATGTGCTTGAGGCGAAATACCACAAAGGAACCGCGAATATCGTCGGATTCGATGTCCAATTTCGCGATGATCGCTTTCAGCTCTTCTAAAGCCTGCGGCTGGCCAGACACGACCAAGGCATTGGGTTCGGAAATCGGAGTGACGGTCGCCGCTCCGAATCGGGTGGCAAACACATCGTTGTAGAGTTGTTGAATGACGGCCCCCAACGCTTGGCTGTTCGTTTTGGTCAGTGGCACAACGTCGGTGCTTGGCCGCGATTGCAACGCCTGTTCACCCAACTGAGCTAATAAGTTCTGGAAGTTTTTGATGTCTTCCTCGGTGCCGGTCACGATCAACGCACCGGTGTTCGGATCGACCGATACTTTTAGCGTACTGCCCGGGATTTGAAAGTCGCCCTCTTGTGATAGTGATTCGGCGGGAGGCGGGATTGGGTTCGTTTCATCCTGGAAGCTGGCGGGCCGAGCAAGGCTCTGTCCGGCTCCATTGTGCGAGGCCATCCGGATTTGCTGCGAATTCGCAGCGCGGGCTGGAGTCATTCCGATCTTTTGCGACAATTGTTGGACCAAGAACGTTTGTTGTTGGACGGGAATGTAGGACATGGACCGCTGTCGAGTTTGAGTTTCGGGAACATCCAACGATTGAACGACTTTCATCCAAGCGGCGACGGTTTTCGCCGAGCCGTGCAATTGAACCGTATGATTGGCTCGATCAATGGTCGCTTGGCACGCTCCGTCGGTGGCCCGCGGAACCGGCAACTGGATCATTGCCAATGAACCCTCTTGGTGGCCTTGCAGATGTTTACCCAGCCCTTGAGCTAAGATTTGAGTCAGCTGTTCGCCTGAAACTCGGGCCAAGCGATGAAACGATGATTGAGTGGAACCCATTGTCTCCGAGGCAGTGGTCCGAAACACGGAGGGAGTCAACGGAGCAAATCTTGCCGTGGATTGCCCGTCTTGCCCCCAAGCAAAGCCGGAACTGCTCATGGCCAAAAACGCGAGAAACGCCTGGCAAAGTTTGCCTCGTCGAGGGCGTGATGTAAGGGCCGAGCCGATGTCCTGGGTCTTTTTCATAGCTTTAATCCGATTTGGATTGAGGATGCCTAAGGCCCGCTTGCGGGTGACGGGCCGATAGTCAAAGCCACGGGCGAAATGCCACGCTAACCCGGTTTATCGGAATAGACGGTAGAACCCATTCAAAGAAAATAATCACGATAACTGTCAGAACCCGTATGTACGTTTTGATACGAATATTCCGTGCATCCGGAGCTACCCGCAAACTCTGCTCAACCAGTCCATCTTATCGTTTTCGCCACCAAACGAGCCGCAGTGAACGACCATTTTCAGGTGGTTCGGCTGGAATAACTTTCTCAAATTGCCTAAACTGAGCAGATGGAACGGTCAAAAATTGGGTCGAATACTTGATGGAAGTTTATCTGGAAGCGATTGTGAATCCATGACGGATGCAGGACCCCAAGATCCACCAAACCAAGACTGGGATGTCATCTACGACGCTGAAGCACCGGAATTTGGTCTTGGTCGGCGTTTGCGAATGGTCCTGCCCGCGTTATGGGCCTCGCGCCAGTTGGCTTGGCGACTCTTCCAACGGAATCTGGTCGCCAACTATCGTCAGAGTTTTTTGGGTTGGTTGTGGATTTTCTTGCCACCAGTGGCCGCCGCGAGCGTGTGGGTGTTTCTGAACGCCAGCGGTACCGTGCGAATTAGCCCTCTTGGTCCCATCGGTTACGCGGCCTTTGTCTTTTGCGGCATGCTGATGTGGCAAGGCTTCATCGACGGGCTGACCGGACCGACCAACGTTTTGTTGGCCAATCGTTCGGCGTTGACCAAGTTGCAATTTCCTCGCGAAGTGTTCGTGACGCTGTGTCTGTTCGAGACAGGATTTGATTTTCTCGTGCGCGTTGCAGTCGCGATGCTGTTCTTGCTCATCGCCGGCTTGCTCGATTGGGTGGGCCTATTTCTGCTGGCGGCGGTGTGGGGCCCTTTGCTGTTGATCCTAGGCATTGGGTTGGGATTGTGGCTCGCGCCGATTGGCCTGATTTACAAAGACGTCAGTCGTTCTATTGCGATGATCAGCCCGTTGTGGATGCTGTTGACTCCAGTCATCTACGCCTTGCCCACCGGCACCACGGGTCAGGTTGTCTGCTGGATCAACCCGCCCGCCGCCATCATTCACGTCGCTCGTGAACAAGCGATTCAAACCGCGCGGACCCCGGCGGAATCAGAGACCAACTTGGCGACCGGCCCCGCCACGAATGTGGCATCGAATGATCCACAACGTGTCAGAGAACCGTCGCCGACCGTTTCCACGGACGCTGCCAATGCCGCGAGTCCAGGGGCGTCGATTATTTGGCCTTGGGCAGCGGTCGCGTTTTGGTGTTTGATCGGAATACTCTTGTTTATTCTTGGTAGTGTCTGGCTGGATGTCAGTGGACCTATCGTGATCGAGCGATTGGCCAATTAGGAACTCAGTTGGGACAGAATCTTCGCCACCCAAGCCACGTCATCTCGCGTGATATGCAGATGGGTCACAAACCGAATGGAAGTCGGGCTGAACGGAAAGCAGCGAACTCCCGCTGCCTCTAATTTTGCAGCAAACTCCGCAGAGGTCCCTAATCGCGGTTCCACCGAAAACAAAACGATGTTGGTATCGACCAAGCGATTGGACTCGGCATCGACGATTTGAAGTCCGGGTATGTTTTGAATCGCTTCGGCCAGCCAGCTCGCGTTCGCATGATCTTCCGCCAACCGTTCGAAGTTGTGTTCCAAAGCGTACAAAGCGGCCGCCGCCAAAAATCCACTCTGTCGCATTCCACCGCCGAACGCTTTCCGATGTCGCCGAGCTTGCGCGATGTATTCGCGACGGCCGACCAAGGCCGAACCGACGGGTGCCCCGAGTCCTTTGCTGAAGCAGACACTCACGGTATCAAACGGCGCGGCCAACTCCGCTAAAGATTTCCCGGCGGCCACCGCCGCGTTGAATAATCGAGCCCCGTCCAGATGCAATCGCATCGAGTGAGCACGACACCAAGCCTCGATCTTCAGGACCTCGGCCCAGTCCAGCAACTTGCCGCCGGCGCGATTGTGTGTGTGCTCCAAGCAGACCAAGGTCGTGCGGGCCGCATGTTCGTTGTCCGGTCGTCGTGCCGCAACCAACTGTTCCAGGGTCAGATTACCGCGGCTACCGACCAATGGATGAGGTGCCACGCCCGACATCGAGGCAAATGCAGCTTGTTCGTACGTAAAAATGTGGCAGCCGTATTCGCACAGGAACTCGTCGCCACGCTGGCAATGCAAACGCACGGCGACTTGATTGGTCATCGTGCCGGAGGGCATAAAAATCGCGGCTTCTTTGCCCAAGAGGTCGGCAATCCGCTCTTGGAGTTGTTGTACGGTCGGATCGACGTCAATGACATCATCGCCAACCACCGCTTCCGTCATGGCGCGCCGCATTCCCGCACAGGGAACCGTGACCGTATCGCTACGCAAATCGATCATCTTCGTCCTAAAGTTTGGCAAAAGCGTCCAGCGCCCTTTGAACGTGCTCGTCCGTCAAGGCTGCAGAGACTTGGACTCGAATCCGAGCCTCACCGCGAGGAACGACGGGGAAGCCAAATCCGATGGCCATCACACCGAGTTCAAACAGGCGTGCTGATTTCCGAATCGTTTCGGCTTCGTCGCCAATCATGATGGGAATGATCGCGGTCGGACTATCCGCACATTGATAGCCCAATTTAGCGAGCCCCGATCGAATCGCTTGAACATTGGAATGAAGTCGGGCCACGATACTTGGGTCACGTTCCAATATTTCAATGGCTTTGCCGGCACTGTAGGCGACCGTCGCGGGTAACGCATTCGAAAACAGGCTTGGTCGAGCTTTTTGCTCTAAAACTTGGATCGCTCGGTGGCTGGCGGCGATGTACCCGCCGGCCGCGCCCCCCAGCGCTTTGCCGAGTGTTCCCGTCAAAATATCGATTTGGCCCAAGCATCCAAAATGTTCCGGCGTTCCGCGGCCTGTCTTGCCCAGCACGCCGATGCCGTGCGAATCATCGACAACCAACAAGGCTTCGTATTTTTGGCATAACGCCACCAGTTCCGGCAGTTTGGCCACGTCACCTTCCATGCTGAAGACGCCGTCCGTGATGACCCAGCGGCAGCGTTTATCGGCATGGGCTTTTAGCTTCGTTTCCAAGTCTTCCAGATTGTTGTGCTTGTAGACTTGCTTCTCAACCTTTTTGCTGACCAAGCGACAGCCGTCGATGATGCTGGCGTGGTTCAATTCGTCCGACAACAGCACATCGCCTTCGACTGACAGCGTGGGGAACAGGGCTTCGTTGGCGTTCCAGCAACTCACATAGGACAACGCCGCCGGAGTGCCAACAAACTTCGCGATTCGCGTTTCTAATTGCCGATGACAATCCAACGTTCCGCAGATGAACCGCACCGAGGCTGTGCCACCTCCATAATCGCGCAAACCTTGAATGCCTGCCTCAATGACCTCCGGATGGTCGGCCAAGCCCAGGTAATTGTTGGCGCAAAGGACCAAGACTTCGCCGCGCCCTTTGATATGGACAACGGGCCGCATCGGCGAAGTCAGTTCGTAAAAGGGCTTGAGCTGCCCTGAAGTGGTCAAATCAACGATCAATTGCTCGCAGCGGTTAGTGAAATCGACGTTGGGCATGATCACTCCTCGGAAATTTGTAGAATGACCTTGATCGCCTCGCCCGATTGCATCAGCTTGAAGCCCGTTTCCCATTGTTCGAATGGCAAGCGGTGTGTGATGATATCATCGAACTTGATCCGGCCCGACAAGACCAGGCTTTCCATTTGGTACCAAGTTTCAAACATCCGGCGACCATTGACTCCAATGATCGTGATGCCTTTGAAGATGACATTTTTGGAAAGATCCAATTCGACCTTGCCGCCCGGTAATCCCAACAGAGCCGCTCGTCCACCGTTGCGAATAACTTCCAGTCCATCGTTGATGGTTTTGGCGTAGCCGCTCATTTCCAGCAGCACATCCGGCCCCGTCCCTCCACAGTAATCTCGAACCACCGGTTTCCAATCCGTCCGAGCATCCAAAGCCAAGGTCGCGCCCAGTTTCTTCGCGATCGCCAAACGCCGCGCATCAACGTCGACAGCTATAACTCGCGAGGCGCCGGCGGCCAACGCGACCGACACCGCCATCAGTCCAATTGTCCCGACCCCAGTTATCAAAACGGTTTGCCCGCTGACACCGGCCGACATCACGGTATGCACGGCATTACCCAACGGATCAAAAATTGCCGCAATGTCGAACGAAATATCCGGATGGATCGGCCATAAGTTTTCTTCTGGAACACTGACAAAATGCGCAAAGCCACCGTCGCGATCGATTCCGATGATTTCGACGGTCGGGCAGATGTGTGCATTGCCGGTACGACAAGCTTGGCAAACGCCGCAGGCGATGTGGCCTTCCGCGCTGACTCGTTGGCCGACTTTCGCGTGCCGGACGCCCGGTCCCGTTTCGACAATCACTCCCGACAATTCGTGTCCCGTGGCGATCCCCAGTTTGATGCGGTTCTGGCTCCAAGTGTCCCATTCGTAGATATGCCGATCGGTGCCGCAAATCCCGGCCCGGCGTACATGGATCAGAACGTGCCCCTCCGGAACTTCCGGAATCGGGCACTCGTCGACCATTACCAAACCGGGAGCATTGTGGAGCTTCCGCAAAGAGGGCATCGTCGTCGCCGTGAGCATTTTTGCACCTGATGTAAAAGTCTTCTGCGAAACCGCAGTATTGGTTGTCCTACTTTGCCCCACTGCCAGGCCCATCATCATAACTGGCCTCTAGTTTTGGGCAATCAAGCCTCGCCAAAATAACGTGACCGATTGGAAAAATTGGCGGTCTGACCTAGCATGTGCAGTTTCTTGGGGAAACTGACGTCCGTTCCTTGCTAGGCAAGCACATCAAGATGAGTGGGATTCAAATAGCGACGGTCGACGGTCGAGGCGAAAAATCGCTGGCGGCTACCGCAGCGGTAGTCGCCCTCCAGCAGAAGTTATCTCCGAAGGGCGATACGATTTCGGACCACGCTCGCGACTTGACCATCAAGGTCTTCGGCGCACCGTTGTCACCGACCGAGGTGGTGAGCCATATCTGTCAACGTGTGCAGTCGGAAGGGATATCGGCTGTTTGCGAATTGACGCAAAAGCTGGACCGAGTGGAAATCAATCCGGCGTCGTTTCGGGTCAGTACCGACGAGTTGGCCGCTGCCCATCGGCAAGCACCGCCGGCATTCTTGGCAGCGATTCGACGAGTCCGCGACCACATCGTCGACTTTCAATCGGCGATTCGACATCAAACGGTTGAGTCTCGGCCGCATCCCGGAGTTCACTTGACCCATCGTTACACCCCGTTGCGTCGAGTGGGTGTGTGTGTCCCGGGCGGTGCAGCGGCCTACCCATCCAGTTTGTTGATGGCTGCCGTTCCTGCTCAAGTGGCAGGCGTGAAGGAAGTGGCCGTCGTCGCACCGCCGACTGCTTTTGGCTCGTACAATCCTCACCTCTTGGCGGCCTGTCATGAAATCGGAATCAGTGAAGTCTATCGAGTCGGGGGCGCTCAAGCGGTCGCGGCCTTGGCGTTTGGTGTCGAAGGCTTGAACCCCGTGGACAAGATTGTCGGCCCAGGAAATCTGTACGTGGCACTGGCCAAGAAGCATGTGTACGGACATGTCGATATCGACTCGATCGCGGGCCCGAGCGAAGTCTTGGTCATTGCCGATGAAACCAGCAATCCGGAATGGGTCGCCTTGGACTTGATTTCTCAGGCCGAACATTACCCCGGTGCCGCGATCTTGGTCTCCTGGAGCGAATGGTTGGTCTCCGAAGTCCGGCGGCACTTGCAAGCGTACTGCCAGACATTGGATCGTGGTAATTTGGCTGCGAAATGCCTGAACGAGTACGGTGCGTTGGT
>JAUXWY010000105.1 GCA_030681235.1 Pirellulaceae bacterium
GCCGACACCTTCGGCCCCGCCTTCACTGTTGAAGCCTTGATAGCAACTGACCAGCGCAATCGCCCCACCGAAAAAGACACTTTTGCCGATCCCGGAGATGAGATCGAAGCCCGTGACAAAAACCGCCGAGTTTTCCAGGTAGTGAAACGAGTCGATCCCCAGGATGATCACGCTGTAAAAAAAGCCACCGCACACACCCATGAAGTCCGCCATGATCGTCAGGATCGGTATCATGAAGAAGCAAGCGAGAAAGCGCGGGACCACCAAGTATTTGATCGGATTGACGCCCATCACGGACAGGGCATCGATTTGTTCCGTGACTCGCATGGTCCCAAGTTCGGCGGCCATGGCACTGCCGATGCGGCCGGCCAACATCGTGGCCGCCAAGACGGGGCCGAGTTCCCGGACGAGTGAAAGATTGATCACGGCCCCAAGCCGAGTCTCCAAACCGAGTTGCCGGAATTGAGCGTAGCTTTGAACGGACAAGACCATGCCAATGAAGGTTCCCGTCAAGGCCACGACCGGCAAACTGCGCACGCCCACTTGGTAGAGGTTGGGCATCAGGGTGTCCCACCGCGGTAGGCTGACTAGCAGCCAATAAAGCAACCGACCCGCGAAGACGGTAAACATGCCCAGGGAGATCAGGGCGTCGTGAACGGTCTCGCCCAGATCGGCAATCCAATTGAAACTGGATGCCAGCATCCGGTTCCAGCGAGTGGACGGCAGAGCGGTCGGACTGGCCACGAAACGAACTCCTTTAGCGGGCAGGACAAGCCGAGCGCACGAGCGCACCGCTCCCCGATTTCTGTTGTCGTCCTTGGTCGGGTCTAAGGATTAACAAAAATTTACCGGTTAGCTAGAGTTGTCGGCCTGGGAGAAATAGGCAGGTGCAGGATGCTAGGGGGTTGCGCGGTTCGATTGAATATTTGGGGAATCGACGGGCATCGAGCCTAAATAATTGGATCATCGTCCATTGACGGGAGCTCAGTCGGCGGGATTTTCATCGTAGAGCGAGCGCCCCGATCGCCCCGGGAGCGAGAACGAAATGGCCAACGGCCATTAATTCCCGCCCCCAAACCGGCTCGATTCGGTTGATGCGAAAGTTTGACAGCTAGAACGACAACGCACGAGAAGTAACGCGGTCGAGTGACCGAATTGTTTAGCAATAGAACTCAACCGAGACCGCAATGATTCATGCGCGCAGGCTCGGCTGCTCCGTACCCAAAAATCAAACCGCCTACTTGCCAATACCTCTGAAGCTGGCCCCGCATTACGACCGTAAATTCCCGCCCCACAACCTGTAGCGAGAAACCGAATCCAGAGACATCGAGGCCGATCAAGTCGGCGGAATTCTACGTTATCCGGTGAACACGATTCGCATGGGGGTCGCTACAAAAACGTCGATGTTCAATTGAACAAATATTTTCTTGACTTTCCAGAAATGTGTCGATAGAATCTGCACAGATTATCTGCGGTACCTTTCGGGCAAGGAAACCGCGTATTGTTTGGAGGTATCGGATGGACAAACGAACAGTACTCCGGCTCTGGGACTCCGGCTCCGGGACTCCGGCTCCGGGACTTTATCTTTCTCGCAATCGCATCAACGTTAAAAATTCGGGGACCGCCAACGCGTCAACTTGGTCGTTCATTGTCGTTTGATGTTCTGGAGATTTTTCTGTGTCTGAAACACAGGGAAGTTGGTGTGTATTTTCTGTTTTCTTAAAGAAGCGAGGTTTGGTATGTTTCGGAAATTCTCGATCAATTTTGTTTCGTGCGTTGTCGGATTCACGCTGTTGTCGGTGGGATTCGCACAACAGGCTAACAACTGGAGATGCATTGGCTATTTTCCAGGCACACCCGGACGAATGTGGCAATGCGAAGTACCGGCGGGTGGCGGCTGTCATCAAAGACATGGTTTTTGCGAAGTCGACGAAGTAAACCTAGGAACGTTTTCTGGAAACGGATTTGTCGAAGTTGCGTACAGTTCTTGTGTGCCGTCTCAAGGTTTTGTTTGCAACTGGGCAGGGCGAGCAAACGTTTGTATGACTTGGAATGCCTTTTTAAATAACAATTGTGCAGGCCCGGCATTGTGCGTTTATTCACAAGAAGTCAGCGAGTGCTTAAACCCACTTTGGCCAGCGGGTGGAGGCGGTGGAGGCGGTGGAGGCGGTGGAGTCATTGGTGAGTAATCAAAGAAGACTCTGCAGCTTAATGCGCACATCGCACCAATGATGTGCGGAATCTTTCGCTAAGTTGACGTACGTGGCTCGACACCACGTGCGTTTGCTTACGGCAATTGTGTGTTTGTTTTTTGGGATCCTCGATGGTGGGACTGAAGTTATGTTGTGCCGAATTATCGCCGTTTGTATTGTATCGATGCTCTCGAACAGTTTAGTTGCTGATGAGCCGAGTTGGAACGCCGTATCGGCGGGAGTTTTTGAGTCGCTGAATCTGGTAGACATAAAATGCGAGTTTAAGTACCAGCGAGGTATTGCACTTAATGCTCCCGATGCCGAAAAAGGTGCCTTTACAAAACTCACTGGCGAACCGAGCAAAGGCGATACGGCAACCGGAATTTTGGTCAAATACGGCGATTTTTCAAGATTCCACCAAAGTTACGAAATGCCGACTGACTTCCGTGTTCGGAATCGTACTGGTTTTAGTACCGCGTCGTTAGATGTATCCGGTGGAAAATCGGTACTCGCGGCGTACTATCCGAAACAGTTGAACAAAGAGCAAAGAGTCGTTGGTGGAAACGGAAGTCTAATCCCAGATGACCGCGTGCGAGAGTGGTACGATATCGGGCAGTTTTGTAGTGATTCGCGATTCTCCACACTGTTTGCGTTGGTGAAACTACCAGGACTTGTCACAACGGATGCACAAAGTTTAGGGAACGTTCCAGCGAGTGTTGTACTAAGCACGAAAGAAGAAATTGTGTTTGAATTGAAACCGAGTCACGGTGAGATAGTGAAGATTTGGGTTGATATTTCGTCACATTTTCCATTAGTTACCCGGACTGAAACGGAATGGCAGACCACAATATTTTCTGATTATGTTGAATTGTCGCCCGGTTTTCGGTTTGCTCGGAAAGTAGTTACAGTGAATGGGCCGTTCCGACCGGATTCACCGACGCCGTTTTGGATAGGTCACATTTGGCAAGCTACTTCGGTTACAAGTAATGCAACGGAAAGCGACCTCGATGTGGTGTTCGAGGCCGACCCGGAACAAAACGTTTTGGAAAGAGTGATCAACGTATGCCGTCGCGATCAAACTCCGATTAGTTTTCCCTCTGGTAACACAATGCATTCGGAAGGTTCGGTCGAACTTGAACCTATTCAAAGTGATGGGGGCAGTAACGATTACTTGTTCACATACATGATGGTCATCGGCCTATTACTTTTGGGATTTGTTGCACTACGGCGTTTGGTGCGGGTATTTCGCAAGACAAATGCCGCCACGGTTATCGTGTTGTTTGTAGTCTTTTTGTCTAATCAAGTCGGTTGTGACAAGTCACAAACAACGGATTTGAGCGGAGCAAATGGTGCAACTGATGTCAATTCTAGTCCCGTTCACGACCTCGGGATTGTTCTGACATCGAACTCCGACCAGAATTTGAAACGAGTAACGTTTAGTTTTACTAATAAGACTTACGAACGCGCATTAGTCAATGTCGCCGGATCTTCTTGTTCTTGTGCGAGCGTAACGGTCAATGGTGAGCAATCCACATTGTTGGATGTTGGCCAAAATTGCGATGTTGAGATGATGGTAGAGCTACCACGTCTTCTTGACGTGAGTTTCTTTCAGACCACCAAGATCAACATGACCTGTTTGGAAAGCCAAGAGCAACGGGAGTTTCAGTACAGTGTAAGTGCTGTCGTTTATCCAAAGCTGCAGTGCACTAACCGGCCCTCTGGCGTTTCTGGCAGTGCGTTTACGCTTGAAAGTTCTGGAACGACGTCGTTGCGATTGCACGCCTTCGCTGTCGATCGAAACACAGGGCCAATTCACGTTGAATATAATCGAGATAAACTAATTGTCGATCTGGTTGTTGTAAAAGAGGGTGTAGATGATGGAGTGCACTTTCAAATAGTTGATGCTCATGTCAAGCTACGTGATGATGTACGTTCATCTTTTCAAGAGTCGCTTGTGTTTGTCGGCAATAATGAACGTTGTTCGGTTGATGTACAGAATAATGTTCGTAGTTTTATGCCTGATCGACGTGCCGTGTTTTTTCGTGCAAACGGTGCCGTGCAGGCGACAATGAAGTTGCAATTGGTCGACGGGCGCGCTCCGTCACGAATCGAGTTTGACAACACACTTATTGATGTGAAGACGGACCAAATCGATACGGAATCAATTAGATTGGTAATTGATCGTAGGGTCGATAGCTCATTTCAAACCAAAATACTCGTCTGGTCAACCGAAAATACATCTGACGACCCAGATCTTGTTATTCCCTCTTACTGTCTGTAATCGTTCAAATGAGTATCTGTCAAATTCCTTCGATTTCATGAAAAGGGTGAACAATAAATGCGTTACAGTTGCAATGTTTGGCGTGTCGTACTCCAGCGGTCATTGCACCTTTCCGGATTTCTCTGCTGTTACTTTGTTCAGTTTTGTCAGGCTCAGGTTTCTGACCTAGATGGTGCGAATTGGATCGTGGCCAATTATCAGTTTCGAGCGAATGGTAGCCTGCAACAGTTCCGGTTGGTGGGGTCTTGTCGTGGAGTGACCAATTTGGCATTCAGTTTACGTGACAATCAGTTACGAAATCAACTGTTGAATCTGAATGCCCCTAGTGAAAATCGAGTGAATGCACTGTTGGATGAGTACGACATCGCATCGAAAGATCCAAAGCAAGAATTTATCTTTGATTACCGCACTCAAGACTATGAAGTCTACGTAATTCAGTCAAAACGCTGGCAAAAGTCTTGGCGGTCAAAATTGGAGAACACTCTTGAACCGGATGTGCTCAAGCAAGTCGATCAAGCGACGTTTCGTTGGATGTTGGGAGCTATAGGGTTTGAAGGTTACACACGATTGCATTTCGGACACGAGGCTTTTCTTGGGTTGAACGCGATCCAGCAGCGAGAAGTCGCAACAATTTTGAATGGCTGGCGAATTCGTATGCAGAGCCGAAACGAAGAGTGTCTTCAAGAACACGTAATAAAGGTGTCGGCGATCCTTTCAGCTGATCAAAAGGCAGTTTATGAACGCGACTACGCGGCCTATCTTAGCCAACTTCAACATCCAATTGAAGTTCTAATGTTTCAACTTTCTTTGAGTGAGTCCAGCGATTTAGTGAAAGAAAAACTTGAAGAAGATCTGGAATTGCGTGACGCTTGGTTGACTCTTCCGACGACATTTGTCGTGCGCATCAACGGCGAGTTAGAGGCAGACGATTCATCCGGGATACCGGCCGGGAAGCAGAAATTGCAACTTCTCCAGGAATTGAACCTGAGCGATGTTTTAGATCTAACAGACGAACAGATGAAGGAGTTGGATTTATTGAGAATAGGTTTCGAAGCCGAATTCAAAGAACTGGAAGCTGAATTTAGCATGAATGTCAATGAGGCTGCGAAGCTATACGGTTTTAAACATGGAAACCCATTTCCATCCTCTGAGGAAATCAACGTGGTTCGTTCGATCGAGAAAACCACGATCGAGAAACAGAAGACTCTCGATGTGAGGTTGGCGAGAGATATCGATCAAATTCTGGTACCTAAACAGTTGGAGTTCATGGAGATACTTGCGGCGCGTTCCGAAGTTCGTATGTTTGGGCTACTAAATTGTCTGCGATTGGGACGGCTTGGAAAACAGTTGAAGGTTACGGCACGGCAACGAGAGGCCTTGCTGCGGATTCAGGAAGACGAACTAAGAGCGGTGCGACGCCGAGCAGAAACTGCGGAACGGGAGTTCCTTGCCGATTGGACGGACATATTGAATGTCGAGCAGCAAAAGGAATGGGCAGAGAAGGTTGGGGAGGATCACGAGTTTTATTTGCCGCGGCCCAACCTATTGCTTATTGAACCGTCCCGATTCTGAGCCATTTTTTAGGACGAAATTTTATTGCCGTTTCTTGGTCTTTTTTGAGTTAGGACTCGCGAACTTGCCCGAAGTGTGATTGATTTCGCTGAATCGCAACCCGTAGGTTCGGCAGGCAAGTGGATTCGGGGCTTTTGCCGTAGGTGCGACATGCTTGACCCGTCTTGGCCAGTTGCCCGTTCTTGGTACATTCGGTTGAATGGTCGGGGGCTGTTCGCTTGGGCATTCTTGGAAGACGCTCATGAAAATTGGTGCGGTTTCGTATCTGAACACAAAACCGTTGATTGAATACTGGCGCGGGGGACCGGGCGAGGTCCTAGAGTTGGATCTCCCCAGTCGCTTGGCGGATCGGCTGCGCGACCGCGAATTGGACGTCGCGTTGATTCCGGCGGTTGAGGTCTTTCAGCAGCCGGAACTGGTGATTGTCCCGGATGCCTGCATTGCCTGCTGCGGACCGGTTTGGAGTGTCAAGCTCTTGAGCCGGGTTCCGTTTGCGGAGATCAAGACCCTGAGCCTGGACGCGGGCTCGCGGACCAGCGTCGTGTTGTGCCGGGTTCTGTTGTATGATTTGTTTGGGACCACTCCCGAGACCTTTACGCTGCCCATCGACCAAGATTGGCACGAAGTGGATTCGGATGCCGTGTTGGTGATCGGCGATCGAGCGATGCGGGCCCAGGCTGTCGATTTTCCCTACACTTGGGACTTGGGCGAGGTGTGGAATCAAGCGACGGGCTTGCCGTTCGTTTTTGCGGTTTGGGCGACGCACCGAGATTTGTTGATTTCCAATCGACCGGCCGTCGAGCAGATCCAACACTCCTTGAATGCGGCGCGAGATTCGGGGCTGAAGCAAGTCGATCAGTTGTCTCGTCGGTATGCCGCGACGTATGGCTTACAATTGGACGAGTGTAAAACGTACTTGGGGCAGTATTTGCATTTTAAGTTCGGGAATCGGGAGCGAGAGGCGTTGCACCGCTTTCACGAAATGGTGATGAGAATGCAATTTGTTCCAACTCAAAGAGAATTGGTTTACCATGAATGCACCTAACTTGATGCAAACCTCGTCGGAAACTCGCGATGTACTAGAGCGAGTCGTCGCTGGCCAACGGATCAGTACGGCGGACTGTCGGACGCTGTTTGACTGCAATGACTTGGCGTTGTTGGGGACGGTTGCCAACTTGATTTCGCGGCGAAAGCACCCGGAAGCGTATCGCACCTACAACATCGATCGGAACATCAACTACACGAATATCTGCACGGCGGTGTGTGATTTTTGCGCATTTTATCGCGCGCCGAAACATGCCGAGGGGTACGTGCTTTCGCGCGAAGAGATGTACGCCAAGATTGAAGAGACGATTCAATTGGGTGGCGAGCAGATTCTGTTGCAAGGCGGTTTGCATCCACATTTCAAGCTCGAGTGGTACGAAGAGATGCTGAGCGATTTGCGGTCGAAGTTTCCGACCGTGAACTTGCATGCGTTTAGCCCGCCGGAGATCCATCACTTTACGAAGGTCAATAAGTTATCGCTGAGGGAGGTTTTGGAGCGATTGCAAAAGGCCGGTTTGGGCAGTCTGCCGGGCGGTGGTGCGGAAATTTTGGTCGATCGAGTCCGGCAAGAGATCACGCGTGGCAAAGTGCTCTCCGACGATTGGTTGAACGTGGCGCGAGTGTGGCACCAGTTGGGCGGGCGAGGTTCCGCGACCATGATGTTTGGTCACGTGGAAACCTTGGACGAACGAGTGGAGCATCTGGATCGTTTGCGTCAGTTGCAAGATGAAACGGGTGGGTTCACGGCGTTTATCTGCTGGACGTTCCAGCCGGAGCATACCGACTTGGCTCAGCTTCCCAAAGCCAGTTCCTTCCAATACTTGCAGACCTTGGCGATCTCGCGGATCTTTTTGGACAATTTTGACAACCTGCAGTCGAGTTGGGTGACACAGGGACTGAAGATGGGGCAGCTGTCGCTGGTGTTTGGTGCCAACGATATGGGCAGCTTGATGATCGAGGAAAATGTGGTGGCGGAGGCCGGGACAGTTCACTTCTTGAGCTTGGACCAAATTCGGGATTCGATCAGCGAATTGGGCTTTGAACCCCGGCAGCGAAACGTGCATTATCAGCTTGTGGATAAACAGCGGGAACTTGCGGCGGTCGAGGCTCATCGTAATTGGATGCGGGGGCGTGATACGAAATCGCCGGAGTTGGTTGGTTTGGAACGCTAGTTGGGCTCGATTTTTCGATTAGGATAGGGCAAACTTAGGACAATCGACCAGAATTCGCTTTACAGCGGGTTGGAACCCGTTAGAATCGATAGATAGTACGGGAGCGGACCTTTGCGGCTACGGGTGTTTTTTGGGGTCAGGTCGAACTAGTTTTTTGAGAATCAGGGCTCGGGTGGAACAGGGTCGTGATAGAACGAATGGGAGATAGGTCGATGTGGCATCGAATTTTAGGTGTGAGTGCGGTCGGGCTAAGTCTGTTTTCTTTGGTAGGTTGCGGCGGAGATACGCCAAAGGCAAGCGAGCCCAAAGCGACGCCGACCAGTTCGCCCGCTCCGGCTGAATCAACCGAAAAGCCGAGCGAGGAAACCAAGGCCGACGAAGCTCCGGCTCAGGCTCCGGCTCAGGCTCCGGCCCCGAGGACTCGTATGCCAGCGGTAGCTGGATCGGGTGGTGAACAACCGAAGGCAACGTCAGATGCCAAGAGCGACGCACCGACGACCGGTCGACGCCGTGCGCCTGCGGTCGCGGGTTCAGGAGGCGATGGCGGAGCGGCGGCAGCCCCTGCTGCCGGGTCGAGCTCTGCCGCTGGTAATGATGGCGCTTCGGGCGGAGCCGATAAAGAGCAAGATGCCGGCGGTGGCGGTTCGAGCCAAACCATGACGATCGACGATGGCACGAGTGGTTCGACGGGCCCGCCGCAACAGACGGGCCCGCCCCAACAGGGCCCGCCACCGGGATTCAATAATGCTCCTCCGGGATACGGTGGTCAGGGTGGCCCGCCCCAACAGGGCCCACCACCGGGATTCAACAATGCTCCTCCTGGATACGGTGGTCAGGGTGGCCCGCCGCAACAGAGTGGCCCGCCTGCTGGATTCAATAATACTCCTCCAGGGTATGGGTCAGGTCCACCCCAGGAAGGTGGCGCCGGTGGTTCGGCCGCGATGACGTTGGATGAAGGGGGTGGACCAGCGGCTCCGCCACAGAATCCCGGGAACTTTGGACAACCACAGAATGCGCCGCCGCCAGTTCAAGTGGAAGCGAAGTCATTTTGGGACATGGCCACAAACGCGTATGCGGCAGGTCAAGATGATGATGCCTACAAATACTTGCTGGCTGAATTTGCAGCCAACCGATCGCGATTTGACGAAATGCCGTTGAGTTTTTCGGTGCAAGATAAGAGCACCACGATTGGGGTGCGATTGGGAATCGCGGTTTCCTACACGGCTCAGGAAGGGGTCTCGGGCAAGCCGCCCGTCATTGGCGATCCTGCTCCCGTGGTGCAACGTGGGAACCAACGCGGTTCGCGTGGCCCCAGTTCCTTCGGTGGTAATTCTGGGCCTCCAGCGATGTCTGGCCCGCCGTCCGGAATGCCTGGCATGGGTGGTGGCGGAGTGCCACAAGATGCACGCGGCATGTTGACCTATTATGGAGGCGATCTGGCCAGTTCCTTATTGGACGAGTTGGAACAGAAATTCAAACGCGAATCAGCATATGGACAATTGTGGCCCAGAATGCCGGCCAAGGTCATGTTGCCAGCGGAAGTTGCCAATAGCGGTCAAAGTCAGGTTAGCACTGGCGGTGGAGGATCGAATCGTCGCCGCGGCCCCATGATGAGCGGTTCAGAAGGTGCGCCACCGGTGTCCGGTTTCGGTGCTCAACCCACGGGTCCGCCGGAAGGCCTATTTGCAGGTTTAACATTTTTGGGTGAAGGAACTTTTGCGGACCTTGTGCGAAAAGCGAAGAACGAAGGTTTGGATGGCTTGATCCTAATCGACCATCGCGCCTCGGTTGTTCGATCGACGGGAGCGACGACCAGTCAAACCACGGTGAAGTTCTACACCTGCGAAGATGGGAAGGAAAAGGCATCTACGGCGCAGTTGGGTTACGCGACCGTCGCCAACCAAATCAAGGAAGGCAAGGACCCCGTCGGCAAAGAGCTCAAGAGCTTGTTCACGAAGATTGATCGCTTGGTTGCGGTCAGCGAGATGCCAGAACTGACTGAAGATTTGGCGAAGGGACGTCTTGAGTCGATCTTAGGAGCCAGCAAAAGCGAACCGTTGCCTTTCGTAAATGAAGTTAATTTCTATTTGCAAAAGGGTTGGTTGAACGAGGACGACGCTCAGGCATTTGTCATCAAAGCGTTGGGGGAACCTGCGGCACTTGAATTGTGGTCGGGAGACTTCGAGAAGCAGAAGTCAGCGCTTGGTCGTTGGCTACCGGCCAAATAACGACTGGCCAAATGCGATCGCAGGCGCCGTGGTTGGGAATGTTCGCGATTCGTATTGACGGCTCAGTGGCAAATTGCGACTCTATTGGAATACGCAGCAGAATCGAACCCGATCAGAGGTTTGGTTCTGTCGGCGTTTTCTGCGGACCGTCGTTCGAGAAAATTGCCCTGCGAATGGTCGATGGCCCTGCGAAGGGTTGGTATCCGAGGGAGTGGATTCCATGGTTGCAAAAAAAGTGCTTACGTTGCTTGTGATGGCTGGTGTTTCTTTCTGTTTGCCGCTGTGGTTGGGCTGTGGGTCTCAAACCGATGTCGGCAAGTCGACCGAATGGATTCAAGAACCCGTAGACGGCCAGGATGAGGCTTCGGTCGACGTTGCTGCTGTAAAGTCGTCGATTGATCGGTCCGCGTTTCAGGCCAACGACTTCCAGGTGGAGTTGGACGAGACCAAGTTGGCTCAGCTCCAGGTGCAGTACCAATCGGATGTTGCGGGGATTACTTATCAGAGTTCGCCCTCCGAAGTGACTCGTGCCTTTGTACACTTGCTACATGTGAGCGATTTACAAACTGCGGAGCGTTTGTTGACACTAAAGTCAAGGGCAGTGATCCATGAGAGTGGTTTGGAGTTAAGCCAGATCGCGGGTTCTCGCGCGGAATATGTCATCGGCGAGGCGCAGTACACGACCAACAATAAAGATCGTGCATTCGTGGATTGTTTTGTCTTTGATCCCGAGTTGGCGACGCCGGGCGACGCCGAGAGTGGCAAATACAAGATCACTTGGGCGCTTCGCCCTGAAGCCCGTTGTGGGTGGCGGGTTTTTGGCATGATCAGCGAAGAGTCCGGACAACCCCAAATGGTCAGTTTTGAAAACACCCAACACGCCCAAGCGATCAATCAGATGTACGATCAGCCGGGTGAGTTGGGTGCCGGCCAATCACGGGAAGCACGAGAAGCGGGTGGTGGTGCGATTCGGTAGGTGGGGCTTCAGCGTATTTTTTCTGTAAAATAGTGTCATAACTTCACATTCATATGCTGGATTCTCTGATCCAAGTTGTTATGATCAAGTATCTTGGCGGGTGAGGACCGAAGAGTTGTTTCGGTTTTCAGCCCTGAACATCACCGTGAGTCTTGTCCCTGCATGCTTAACGAATCGTTAGATATATCCCGCATTGCTGCCGAAGTGATGTTGCCGCCGGGGCTCGTGTCTGTTGCCGTGGAATTGTTGGATGCCGGCAATACGGTCCCGTTTATCACTCGGTTTCGCAAGGATTCTACGGGCGGTCTGGATGAAGTTCAGCTTCGTTCGATCCAGCATCGCTTGGCACATTATCGTGGTCTGAACGAAAAGCGGCAGACCATTTTGCGGGCCTTGGAGAAGCGTGGGCACTTAACCGAGCCGTTGCGAGCCCTAGTGGATACGGCCTCGTCTCTGAAGTATCTCGAAGATCTGTACCAACCGTTTCGGTACAAGCGAACCAGCCAGGTTCAGCACGCGAGGGACTTGGGCCTTCATCCTTTGGCGGAAGCCGTTTTCTTGCAAGGATTGACCGAAGCGGACTTTGAACACGAAGTTGCGCAGTCCGTGGATTCTGCGGGACAGCCCTTGGATCGGGATGTTGTTTTACGTGGTGTAAAATCGTTGTTGGGCGAGTACTTTTCAAGTGACTTGAAGCTCAAGCAACACCTGCGACGAACGGCCTGGAAGACGGGTGTTTTGCGGTGCCAACAAATCGCTGTGGAAGTAAATCCGGAGCCCACTCGGCAGAACGAATTGGCGGCCAACGAGGTTGCGGAGATACCGCCAACGGCTGAACCGGACGCAGGAAGCGTCGCATCCAGTGAATTGTCGACAGAACATCCGGCGGAAGGTCGCAAGCGAAAACGAAAGAAGAAGCGGCGGCAAGACGTTTTGTTTCGAGCCTACTTCAACTTTTCCGAGCCACTGCGCCGCTTGTTGCCGCATCGAATATTGGCGATCAACCGCGGCGAACGAAGCAAACAACTTCGCGTTCGCGTCGAATTCGGCGAGCAACTTCTGTTGGAACAGATGTGTCGCGAGTTGGTGGCCGAGTCGCACCCGCTCAAGTCATTGATGGTCGACGCAGCCCGAGAATTGTTGACGCGATCGTTGATCCCGTCCTTCGAACGAGAAGTTCGTCGCGAACTGACGGAAAACGCGGAAACACATGCGGTCGAAGTGTTCTCGACAAATCTGCGCAGTTTGTTGCTGCAGCCGCCGGTCACTAGCCACCGCTTGTTGGCGATCGACCCAGGGCTGAAGAGCGGATGCGCGCTGGCCGTGATTGATGAACGAGGCAACTTCATTATTGCCGACAAGATTTCGATCGTGGGACGTGATGAAAAAAAACAATTGGCGCGACAGAAGATTCAGGCACTCATCGTCGAGCATCAAATCGGCGTTATCGTGATCGGCAACGGCACAGGATGTCGTGAAAGCGAAGAGCTGGTTTCGCAGTTTTTGGCGACAAATGATTCCGGTCGCGAAGTTTGTTATGTGATTGTCAACGAGGCTGGTGCCAGTGTTTACTCCACGAGTGAAACGGGCCAGAGTGAGTTTCCGGATGTGGAACCAACCGTGCGAAGTGCCATCTCCATTGGTCGTCGCTTGTTGGACCCTTTGAGTGAATTGGTCAAGATCAATCCAGCGAACATTGGCGTCGGGCTGTATCAACACGACGTCAAGGCCAAACATTTGGAATCGACTTTGGCGGAAGTTGTCGAGTCGTGTGTCAATTATGTTGGCGTCGATCTGAATACAGCCAGTGTTGATTTGCTGCGGTACGTCGCGGGACTCAACCAAGGAACGGCTCGGCGAATCATTGAATATCGCAACGTTCATGGGCCGTTTGCGAATCGGCAGCAACTACTTTCGGTGGCGGGAATTGGACCCGCGACTTATGTTCAATGTGCGGGTTTTTTGAGGATCGCTGGTGGCGACCAGCCTTTGGATGCCACCGCCGTTCATCCGGAGAGTTACCCAATTGCCCAGGCGTTGTTGGAGAGTTCGGGTGCGCAAGTTGCGGATGTTGCTGCGGTGGTCGCGCGTGAAATCACGCTGGATGACTGGACTAAGAAGCTCGACCGAATCGATGCCAGTGCGATGATCGCGAAGCCACCGGTCGCCGAGCCGCCCGTTGGTGAACACTTGATGCGCGATTTACTGGAAGCGCTGCGGCGTCCGGGGCGTGATCCTCGCGAGCAAATGCCGACCCCTATTTTCCGCAAAGGCATCCTGCAAGTACAGGATCTGTCGGTTGGGATGGCGTTAAAGGGCCAAGTCTTGAACGTGGTGGACTTTGGTGTATTTGTCGATATTGGGATTGGCGAGAGCGGATTGGTTCACATCAGCAATCTGGCACGCGAATACGTGCGCGACCCACACCAGTATTATGGGGTGGGCGATATCATTGATGTTTGGGTTCAATCGATTGATCGCAAACGGGGGCGAGTGTCATTGACTGCCGTTGACCCCCAGTCGCCACCCGTTCCAACATCCGATTCCAGAAACCGCCAACGGGCAACGACCACCGCCACGCAGACGCCCGCCGATCGACAAACGCGCTCCGAGGCTGGCCATGCTCAGTCCGCCACGCGACACAAGACGCCAGGCCAGAAAATTTCTGGACAACGCTCGCCAGGTCCGAAGAATTCAGGACGAAAGAATTCAGGACACGAGTCGACGAAGGATAGGGTCGACCGCGCGAAGCACCGTCAACGGCAACCGGGACATATGGGGCGCAAGTCGAACCAACCGACGACACCACTCACCGACGGAATGGTCCAGGGAACGGAGCCCATGCGTTCGTTTTCGGACTTGTTTCAATACGCGAAGTTAGCACCCCGGACCGAACAGGATCAATAACGCGATGGACTTTCAGAAACGGCTGCAAGACGCCATTCATCGCGGTACAGGACGCGGTAAGGATAAAAAATCGGATGCGGCCGACGAGCTGACACCGGAGAAACTAAAGAATCTCCACAACAAGTACCGCCTGGAGTTGTCGAACTATATCGAAGGCGTCTTGAAGCAAGTGGTGGACCAACTGCCCGGGTTCAACATCGAGTCCTTGTTCGGAGAAAAGGGTTGGGGGGCGGCGATCTTTCGCGATGACCTAATGCTGACTCGGAAGCAACGAGAAAATCACTACAGTCGGCTCGAGATTTTTGTACGGCCGATGAACGATTATTACTTGGTGGATTTGGCGTCCAAAGCGACGATCCGCAATCGGGAAACTTGGAATCGCAACATCTATCACGCGATCGTCGACGCAAACTTGACAACCCTTCGCGAACAAGTCGATTTGTGGGCGGTTCAATACGCCGAACAGTACGCCGCTTCGTAATCGATCGCTGATAATACAAAGCCAATATAGCGAGCGCTGGTGTACCGGCTTTACCCGGCCGGGAGCTGAAAAGATCGGTTTTACACCCCCCACCGGCTAAAGCCGGTACACCAACGCTTGCTAAACCGCATCGGTTCGGGTCGGCGGAATGCTAGCTGTAAGGTCGGTTTCTAATCTCGGACCCAGAACCTTACTATTGACCAATTTTGGCGTTGTGGGTTACTCTCTCACCACTGAGGAGCGGACCATGAGACCAAAAATAACGGGGCTGATCCCGTGCAAGAACGAACAGCGAAACATACGCGAATGTTTGGAGAGCCTGTACCCAATCGTCGACGAAATCTTGGTCGCGGATTCCGGCTCGACGGATCGCACGCTGGAGATTGCCCGCGAGTTCGATAAGGTTCGCGTGATCGAACGTGAGTACCGAACCAGCGGCGACTTCAAGAATTGGGCGATTCCTCAAGCCCAACACGAGTGGATCATTTTGCTGGACGCCGACGAACGGTTGACCGAGTCGTTGCGGACAGAAATCGTGACCACTCTGAAAGCGCCGACGTGTGATGGATATTGGATCTACCGTGCGAATCACTTCATGGGACATCCCGTTCCCTACGGTGATTCGGGGACAGACAAAGTGGTTCGTTTGTTTCGGCGCGACCTGGGGCGTTATGAAGGCCCGAGCGATCATGGCGAAGTGCATCTGTCCACTGACCGAGTTGGCGTGTTAAACGAAAAAATGTTGCATCACACGTGCTGGGACTACGATCAAGTGTTTCAGAAGTTTCATCGCTACACCAAGTTGCAGGCGGAACAATGGCATGAAGCGGGTCGTGACACATCGTATCTGCGGTTGTTTTTGAATCCGATCTTTCGCTTCATGCGCGAGTATTTTTTACAGTTGGGATTCTTAAACGGAAAGGCGGGCGTGCAAATGGCCATGTTGGCCGCGTTTTATTCCTTTACGAAGCAAGCCCGACTTTGGGAGCTCAATCACGGCATACCTCAATCGGTTCCCGAACAAGACCGCGAGCCTGTAGTGTCTAAGTCGCCAGCTCCAAACGTGGTCGATCTGCAATCCCGAAAGCGAGCTGCGTAACGGATGTGAACGCAGGAATTGAACCCGTTGATTCAGCCGACGGTTGCCAAGCCTCAACGAGATAGACCTTGGCGGACGACGCCGACTTGCAGGTCGCACACGTTGGTCTGCGTGTTGCCTGTGAGCAGGAGTTCCCCCGTTTGTCGGAAGAGGTTGTAGCTGTTCTTGGTATCCAAAAATGTGCGAGGGTCCAGTTTCAGTTGTGATAATCTTTCACGAAGCTCAGACGACAAACAAATGCCAGCCACGGTCGTGTTGCCATCTTCGCCGTCGGTCCCGCCGCTAACAAAACAGACTTCGTCGCGCAGCCAAGCCGAGTTCTTGTTGCGATGCCAATGGTCGAGCGCGGCCAATCCAAGGTGTTGATTTCGGCCGCCGCGCGATTCGGGCAGGGCGCCTGAAAGATCGACGACCGATTCGCCCCCGATGATCAAGCAATCGGGGCTCGTTTGCCGATTCATGTCGGATAACCGATCCGCCCATGCTCTGCCGTTCGATTCGGCCGAAGGAGCCTCCGTTCCAGCGCCCGGCTTCACAGGTGGCTGGACGTGCATGGCGTGCGAATACCCGCGCCGCTCGGCTTCAATTCCTGCCGCATCCACAGCGGTCGCGGTGTTGCCCAGTACGACGAACTCGCGGCGGGGTTGGAGTTGTTCGGTCGTCGCCTCGGACATGTCTAACGACACTTGTGTTTGTCGGTGCAGGGAGTCGTAAATGGAACGTGGCAAGTATTGGTGTTTCGGATCATAGGTTTGCAAAACTTCTAAAGCCCGCGCTGCCCGTTCGGCGGTGGTGAGCCCGTCGCAAAAGGTTGGCCCCGAACCAATGCTGGGCAACGGGTCCCCCATCACGTCCGACACGATCAAACTCAGCAGAAGACCCGCCCGACAGTGCCGCGCCAATCCGCCGGCTTTGATGCGGCTGAGCGCGGACCGGACGACATTGAGTTCTTCGATCGGGGCACCGGTCGATGAGAGGAGTCGAGTGACTTGATTCTTTTCGGCGACGGAGACTCCCGCGATCGGCGCCGACAATAGGGCGGACGCGCCGCCTGAAAGCAAGAACAAGCAAACATCATCCGGTCCGAGCGATTGGAGCTTTTGGCATAGCTCTTGAGTCTTGGCCACCGCCGCATCGGTCACCAAGTTGATCCCTGCCGGACGGACGCGATACAGTCTCAGCCAATCGGGAACGGCAACCGCCGGTTCCTCAGAACCCAAGGTCGAGCGGAGATCGATGGCGCCGGCGATGGCGGTCGCATCGACACTGAAATCAGCGTCCTCCGGAACTTGCACGTGACCGGAGAGACGATCGACGGGTTGCTGGGTCAGGACCTGTGCGACGCCACGGGCCATCGAAGCCGATGCCTTGCCGGCTCCCGCCACGAAAATCCGGCGAGTCGTCTTCAAATCAATCCAGAGATCCTGTTCGGGCAGACCCAGCCAATGGTCGTCGATGACCAATTGCTCCGTGACGAGCCGAAATCCTTGCACGGCGCGAACACCGGCCGTCCAGATCGCCAAAGCATCTGCGCGGAGTTTTTGCGGTGTGCGATCCGAGCGAACGTTACTCATCACAGGGACCGACGTTTACGAGACGCCATTGCGACGATATTGGTTTCCCTTGGGCGTTGGTTTCGCGGGTTTGGGTTTATCCAAGTTGTATTGCAGGAACCCCACTCCCAAAAGCGAATCAATTCGTTGTTGCATTTCTTCATTGCGTTGCAACTTCAGGCGATGCGATTTGCCGCGAATGATCCGGCCATCGAGCAAGCGAATGACCAACTCCAGTGGCAATTCACCTGGATAGCCCCGCAGGATCTGGTAGGCTTTTTCGGCACCGTCGAGACCGTGAATCTCTTCGTCCAAATGCAGTCGGATGCCGGTCGTGAATTTTTCATCCAGACCTTCGATTGGAATCAATTGGTTGACGACTAGATTCGGCTCGTCGCCTCCGCGTCGATCCAGCACACCGCGAATGATGACGACGCTGTCGGCTTGAATCAACGGCCCGCAGGTGGCGTAGTCGGTGGGCCAGCAGATGCAACGAATCGCGCCCTCGACATCTTCCAGGTCAAACATCGCGTACTTGGTTGGCGACCCAGGCTCGCGGACCTTTTTGACATGGGCCGTTTTGATCGAGGCCACCATGCCGCCCATAAAAACTTCTTCGCGATCTTTGACGCCGTCCAAGTTTGTTGTGGTGTGCGAGCAAAACTTGCGAAGTTTGTCTTGGAATTGGGCCAAGGGGTGACTCGACAGGTAATAGCCCAGCACCACTTTCTCGTGAACGAGACGCACGCGTTCGTCCCATTCGGGAAGATCCGGCAGCACGACCTTAGCGACTTCTGCTTCGGGTTCGTCCATGTCGCCAAACAGGTTCAATTGGCCGCTGCGGCGATCCGCCGCCGCGGATTGACCCGCTTGTATGGCTCGTTCCAAAACGGCCTCGATTTGACTGCGTCGCGCACCAAGACAATCGAACGAGCCCGACTTGATCAGGCTTTCCAGCGAGGACCGGGGGCACTCGCTCAAGGAGACTCGTTCGCAAAAATTGAAGATGTCTTTGAACGGTCCTCCCTTGCGAAATTCGCGAACGATGGCTTCGGCGGCCGACCCACCACAGCCTTTGACGGCCGACAGGGCAAACAGAATCGTGCCCTCCTGCACGACAAACTCGACGGCGGGCGAATTGACGCTGGGAGCGACCACCTTCACGTTCATCCGTTGACAGTCCACCAAGTGTTCAACCAACGAATCCTTTTTCGTAAAGTTCCGTCCCGGAATATCGCCCGTCAGCAATGCGGCCATGAATTCGACGGGATAGTGAGCCTTCAGGTACGCGGTCTGATAGGCGATCAAGGCATAGGCCGTGGAATGCGACTTGTTGAAGCCGTAGCCGGCGAACTTCAAGATCATTTGCCAAAATTCTTCGCAGTCGGATTTCTTCAGGCCCTTGGCAACCGCACCGCTCATGAACTGATCATGATTGGCGGCGATGATCTTTTCCTTTTTCTTGCTGATCGCCTTGATGCATTTGTACGCGTCGGGAAGTTCGATGTCGCCCAATCGATTGAGGATTTGCATCACTTGTTCTTGGTAGACCATCACTCCGTGAGTTTCTTCCAAGATTTCTTTTAAGATCGGATGCAAATAATGGACCGCCTTGCGTCCGTGTTTGACTTCGATGTACTGTTGCACCATGCCACCTTCCAAGGGGCCGGGGCGATACAAGGCGTTGGTTGCAATGATGTCGTTGAAACTGTCGGGTTTCATCTTGGTCAGCAAGTCGCGAATGCCACCGCTTTCCAATTGGAACACGCCTTTGGTTTCACCCCGTTGCAGTAACGTATAAGTGTCAGAATCGTCCAGCGGAAACTTCAATGGATCGATGCGTTTTCCGGTGCTCTGTTCGATCATGTCGATGGCGATTCGCAGGATCGTTAAATTGCGGAGGCCTAAGAAGTCCATCTTGAGCAGGCCGGCGGCTTCCACGTCACCCATGGACCATTGGGTGATGACATCGTCTTTGCCAGAAACTTTCGTCAGTGGAACGTATTCCGTCAGTGGTTTATCGCTGATCACCACAGCCGCTGCGTGGGTCCCCACGTTCCGAGCCAAGCCTTCGAGTTTCATCGCAAAATCAACCAATTCACGGACGTCCGCATCTTGGTTGTAGGCGGTTTTGAGTTCTTCGCTTTGCGCCAACGCCTTTCCCAGTGTAATCCCCAGTTCCTCGGGAATCATGCCGGTGATGCGGTTGACTTCGGGCAGCGGCATCCCCAGCGCTCGGCCGACATCTTTGATTGCTGCTCGAGCGGCCATGGTGCCAAAGGTCCCGATCTGAGCGACATTGGCTTCGCCATACTTTTCTTTTACATAGCGAATCACTTCGCCGCGACGATCTTTGCAGAAGTCGATATCGATATCAGGCGCTTCGACGCGGCTTTCATCCAAGAATCGCTCGAACAGCAGTCCGTACTTGATGGGGCAGACGTGACTCATGTACAGAGCATAACAAACCAGTGCGCCGACGCCGCTACCGCGAGCCGTCGCGGGGATACCCCGTTCGCGTCCATGTTGCACGAAGTCCCAGACGATCAAAAAATAGTTCGGGAATCCCAACTTGCTGATGACCCGTAATTCCCGATCGAGTCGTTCGATCACAACGGTGCTTAGTTCACCGCCCGGCATCATTTGCTCGTTGCCGTCGTAGCGTTCGCGGAGCCCCTTCAAGCAGAGTTCGCGGAGATAGTCATCGGGGGTTTTGTTGTCCGGGGGATAATAAACCGGAAAGTGGCGTTTGCCTAACTCGAGGTCGATATCGACACGATTGGCGATCTCTTGACTGCGGGCGACCGCGTCTTCGAGTCCGGGGAACTTGGCGTACATTTCTGCCGGGCTGCGAAGGTGGTATTCGTGGCCATCCATCTGCATGCGTTGGGAATCCGAGCGAAACTTGCCCGTATTGATGCACAGCATCACGTCTTGAGCGGCCCAATCACTTTGATCGACATAGTGGCAATCGCTGGTGGCGACGAGCGGCAGGCCCATCGAATTGGCCAGTTCCACCGAGCCTTCCAGGGCGATCTTTTGGATCTCGACTCCGTTGTTCATGATCTCGATGAAATACCGATCGCCGAACAATTTGTGGAACCAAGCGGCGACGTCCGCAGCCTCGGACAAGTGTTTCTTTTCGTTGGGCTGTCCTTTCAGGATTGCTCGGTTGAATTCGCTGGAGACGCACCCGCTGAGGCAAATGATGCCCTCGTGGTGCGCTTCCAATAGTTCTTTGTCGATCCGCGGTTTGAAGTAGAACCCCTCCAGACTGGCCGCAGAAGCCATTTTGACCAGGTTTTTAAAGCCGGTCAGATTTTGGCAAAGCAGGGTCAAGTGATAGCTATTGTCCTTCGAAGTTCCGCCGCCGCGCTCGAAGCGGCTGCCGGGCGCGATGTAGGCTTCGTAGCCGATAATCGGGTTGAGACCCTCGTCGCGGCAGGCTCGGTAAAACTCCAAAGCGCCGTGCAGATTTCCGTGATCGGTGAGTGCCAGGGCGTTCATGCCATGCTGTTTGGCTCGCGCGACCAGTTTCTTGATGGAACCGGCCCCGTCCAAAAGGCTGTAGTGGCTGTGACAATGTAAGTGAACAAAAGGCTGAATCGACATTCCATTTCCTGCAATCATCGGAGGGCAATAGCGTTCCCGGAGCATCCAAGCTTGTGGTCGGTTACGCCTAAAACTTAGGTTTGGCCCTGTCGCCACGTTTGCCAGAACGTGGTTGCGGGCCGACGCAAACCACGCCTCGAAGTGTGTCGTTACCTGAAGAAATAGCGGTAACAGACAGCTAGGCGCGGTCACTGATTATACGACTTCCGGGGTCTTCGTCCAACAATGGAGGCTCAGATAAAAACCCGGGCCAACCGGGATGACGCCGCAGGATTCTGGAGGGACCGGCAACGATCCGACCCGGGCGGTTGCCGCCAGGTCCACGATCGGAGCGGCTTTGTTGACCCCAGATATGAACTTGCGGTTAAATCGGGTGTCCTTTGTGGTGGAGCGTCACGAATTCGTATACAATGGTCGCTCGAGCAAAATTCCAAACTGCGGGAATGCCGCCGCACGAATGGTGGTTCGAGAAAGGGAATGATCGATGAGCAATGGTTCGCACAGAGGGTCACCGCTGGATGGAAGCGTGTTGGTCCTCAATCGATTCTACATGGCAATTCATGTCATTTCAGTTCGTCGTTCATTGGTTCTGTTGTATCGCGACTTGGCCGAAGTCATTGACGTTGAAAATGGCCAGTACTTCAACTACAGCTTCGAGAGTTGGCTGGAACTCAGCAGTTTGATGCAGCAAGTCGGGCAAGAAGATGATGTGATTCATAGCGTCCACTTTGCGATTCGAGTGCCGCGCGTGCTGCGTTTGATGAACTACGATAAGGTTCCTCGCCAGACGCTGCGTTTCAATCGCCGCAACCTGTTCGCTCGCGACGATCACACTTGCCAGTATTGTGCGAATGTGTTTCCGCTGAGCCAATTGAGTTTTGACCACGTGATTCCGCGATCGCGGGGCGGAGCCACCAGTTGGGACAATGTGGTGAGTTGCTGCTTGGCCTGCAACGGGCACAAGGGCGATCGTTTGCCAACCGAAGCGGGAATGAAGCTGCTGAAGAAGCCGGTTCGCCCGAAACAGAATCCGTTGCTGCGGTTGAAGCTTGACAATCCCAAGTACGAAAGCTGGCGATCGTTTATTTCACCCGCAAACTTGGCCTTAGAAGTTGCCGGTGACTGAACCGAGGTGCGTAGGTTCCCTCGATTCGTTGCGGTGTTCATCCTTACTTGCCGCCGTATTTTTCGATTTGGATTTTGTCGAAGTCGGCGGTTCCGGTGCCGCCGAACATGCCGATTCTGACGATGCCTTCGCGAGCGGTCGCGGGGACGCGAATGATCTTTGTATACGGACTCCAACTCTTGGTGCCGCGAAATGGACCAATGAAGCCGAAACCGACTTCTGCTCGGTTCTCATCATAAAACGTGATGGCAATTTGAGCCAATTGATTCTTGTCCGGGCCGACCGTGACGTTTATGCCGCGATAGTTTCCACTCAAGCGGACTTGTTTGACTTGGCGACCATCAATCGCAAATCCTTGCATCAAGTGCGAGGCCTGATTGGTCAGGTCGTTATCGAAGCGGATGTAGGTCTGGCCACTGGGAGCGTCTGGGGCGTCAACGAGTGTTGCCAGGCGTTGATAGTACCAACCTCGGACATGACCTTGTTCGTCATTGCCTTCTTCGAAATCGGGATTGAGCAACGTGGGGTTGGCGGGGTCCGGCAAAAGTTCGCGTTTGTCCTCCGCAGCGCCGGTCATCGGCACGAATAGCGTTGGTTGCAAGGCTTCCCCTTCCAATTGTCCATCTTTCTTGGTCATCAAATACAGAGTTTGTTGGTGCCGTTCGCCGACGGGAACCACGATTTGCCCGCCTTCTTTCAATTGATCAATCAACGGTTGGGGAACGTTTTCGGGTGAACAGGTCACAATGATCTTGTCGAAGGGCGCGTGTTCCGGCCAGCCCAAATAGCCGTCGCCGACTTTTGTAAACACATTCTTGTAATTCAACCGTTGTAGTGTCTGAGCAGCTCGGCGTCCCAAGGGTTCAACGATTTCAATCGAGTACACGTCTTTGACCAGGGGACTGAGGATCGCGGCCTGGAAACCGCTGCCGGTACCGATTTCGAGCACGCGGTCCGTTGGCTGCGGGTCCAGTACTTCCGTCATGTAAGCGACGATAAACGGCGACGAGATGGTCTGGCCATCTCCGATAGGAAGACCGGCATCTCGATAAGCGAATGGTTTCATGTCTGCTGGGACAAATTCGTGACGCTCGGTTTTTCGAAAAACATCGAGAACTTTTTCGCTTTTGATCCCGGCTCCTTTGAGAAACAGGCGGACCATTTCCTCGCGTTGTTCCGCGTAGGTCCCACCGGTTGGGATTTGTCCGTGGACCAAGCCAACGTGGGGGATCGGGCAACTGCAGATCGCCAACCCGGTCACCAAGATGGTTAGAAATATTCGCCAAGGGTGCTTTTGCATGATCGTGTGAACTCCGACACAGTATTTTCGGCTTTACCCCGATAGTCTAAACGGACCGAGCCTGATTTGATTATAACATCGGTCGAGGCGCGGGGAGAGACCAGCGGAAGAAGCGGACGAGAACGCAAGCATTATGGACACAATTCCGATCGGACTGTCTAAACAAGATGGGGGACGATTGCTGGAAATCCAGTGGAGCGATGGCTGGACCCAATCGTTGACCGTGAGGCAGCTCCGGGACCGCTGCCCCTGTGCCACTTGCCGTGAGAAACAGGCCGCCGATCGAAAGAAAGCAAGTTCGGGCGTAAGACTGCTGCAAATCGTCAGCGATGCGGAGCTGCAACCGCTGACGGTGGTCCGCATGGCTCCCGCCGGGAACTACGCGTACTGTATCCAGTTCAGCGACGGTCATAGTTCGGGAGTGTTTACGTTGGAGTATTTGCGAGAGCTAACGCCGGGGGGCGGTTCTTCACCGCCATTGGAGAGTCGTCCATGAATGTTTGGTCCGTCGTCCTCAGCGGTTTACGTCATTACTGGCAAGTCCATCTCGCGACTTTGTTGGCAGTCGCGGTTACCACGGCCGTTCTGACGGGTGCTTTGTCGGTTGGGGATAGCATGCGAGGGTCGCTGCGTGATCTCACGCAGCAACGCCTTGGGCCAATCGAGCACGTGGTGTTGTCCACCTCGATGTTGGACCGACAGGTTGCGGTCAACTGGGCGAAAACTCCCGAGTTCCTCGCGGTTTTTGAGGGTTGTTATCCCACGTTGCATTTTCCGTCGGCGACGTTGGAGATCGTCGAACGTCCTGGTGGCCGTTCCGTTTCATCGAACGGCGGTGCTCCTTCAGATGCTATTTTGGCCTTGGAATGGACCTCGGTCGCCGTCTGGGCCGTGGATGAGTCATTTGCTCCGTTGCACTGGGGCCAAGAGCCATTTGTTGTTCCTCAGGAAAACGAGATCGTGCTCAATGCTACAGCGGCGCGGCGATTAGGGTTGCAGGCGACCGACGTTGGTGCCTGGCTCACCGTGCGAATTGGCAAAGTGGCTGATGTTCCGGCCGAGAGTTTCCTGGCGACCAAACATGACGCGGTGACTTCGTTGCCTCGCTTAAAACTAGCGGGAATCATCGATGACGATGGGGTAGGGCGGTTGGGGTTGTCACCGGGCACGGAAGTCCCTGCCAATGTTTTTATTGGGTTGGAAAACGCGCAGCGGGTGATTCCGGCCGCCACGCGCGCGATTCGCGGCGACAGCCTTTTGGTCAACGCATTGTTAGTCACACGAAGTTCGAGCTTGGGACTTGCGACCGTTGCCGATGCGGAAGTCGCGTTACAGGCGTTTCGTCCGTCCCTGTTAGATGCCGGTATCAAGGTCACGCATGTCCAGCAAGGGCCTTTGAACTACTACAGTGTGTCATCGGCGCGGATGATGATTGATGCGGCACAGCAGGAGCTGTTGGAGACGGCGCTGCTAGGGCTGGAACATCAGTCGGTGCTGACTTATCTGGCGAACGACATTCAGGCGGCTCGAAAGTCGACGCCTGGACTGCCGTTCTCGATGGTGAGTGCGTTGGGATCCAACGCGGCCTTTTCTTACAAGTTGACTGATGGCCGACTTGTGTCCGAATTGAAGCCGGGCGAAATGTTGCTCAATCGCTGGGCGGCCGAAGACTTGGAGCTGCAAGTGGGCGAGCCGGTTCGGATCCGATATTACGAGCCGGAGACCGTGGACGCCGAAGAAGTGGAACGGGAGGCCGAGTTTCGCTTGGTCGGAATTGCCGATTTGACGGCACCGACGCAACCTTATCGCAGCCAAGGCCGGCAGACGATACCGGCCGAGTTCTCGCAGCCGCCGACGGCTGCTAACGACCCGTGGTTGACCCCCGAGGTTCCCGGAGTGACCGATGCGGCGTCGATCGATGCGTGGGATTTGCCCTTTGAAACGGCCAGTAAGATTCGGCCACAAGATGACGACTATTGGGAGAACTATCGCACGACGCCCAAGGGCATTCTCGCTTTGGCCGATGGGCAAGCCTTGTGGTCCAGCCGGTTTGGCAACTTGACCAGTTATCGTATACCAGCGGAGCAATTGACGTTGGCGGAACTGGAGCAACGCTTGGCGACGGCCGTGTCGACGAAATTGTCGGATGCCGGTTTTCAAGTTTTGCCGGTCAAGCTGCAAGGAATGATGGGTTCACAAGGATCGACGCCGTTTGATGTGTTGTTCCTGTTGTTCAGTATGTTTGTGATGATCTCGGCCTTGCTGCTCTTGTTCTTGTTTGTTCGTTTGGGCTTGCAGCAGCGAGCGAAAGAGTTGGGGTTGTGGTTGGCCGTCGGGTTTAGCTCGGTGCGGGTCGGTCGACTGTGGTGGGCCGAGTCCGTGGTCGCGTCCGTTGGCGGTGTCACTGTCGGATCGATGGTGGGTGTGGCGTATGCAGGATTGATGATCTGGTTACTGCGGACGGCATGGGTGGGCGCGGTGTCGTCGCCGTTTCTGAACTTGCATTGGACTTGGCGCAGTATCTTGATCGGCAGTATGGCAGGATTGTTGGTGTCGGCAGTCGTGATTCGTTGGTCGATTCGCCAAGCAGCGACCGTGCCTGCTCGCGCCTTGCTGGAAGGTCGCTGGGAGAGTGAAGGTGTGGCTCGCGGGCAAATGCGTTGGTGGTGCCAACCGATTGTTTATCGTGCCTTATTGGTTTTGGCGATCTGCACCTCGTTGGCCGGGTTGATAGCAACGGGCGATGCTCAAGCGGTGGCATTCATGCTGGGCGGGATGTTGGCTCTTTTGGGCATCTTGTCATGGATCTATGCTCGGCTGGTTCGGCCGGCGGCCGGAGCACATCTCACTTGGACCGATTTGGGCCGCTTGAATTTGGCGAGACAACCGGCGCGAAGTCTGCTGATCATCGGACTGGTCGGGATCGCGACGTTTTTGATTTTGGCGGTCTCCGCGTTTCGACTCAGTCCGACGGAGCGGGGCACGGCGGGGTTTGATTATCTGGTGCAGACGGACACGGGAATATTGCAAGATCTTAACTCGCCTGAGGTCCGCCAGGATTGGCTGTCCCGAAATCAGGTCGAGGGCACGTTAGAAACAGCGAATTCGGAACTCCAAGTTTACGGATTTCGCTTTCATGACGGGGAACACGCGAGTTGCAATAACCCGTTTCAAGCCGGACAGCCGCAAGTCTTGGGTGTTGGCGAGTCGTTTGTTGGTCGATTCGAGCAAGCAGGTCCAAAGGCATTTGCCTGGGTGGCCCATACGGCCAACGATCCGGCGGCACAGCTAAACCCATGGAGGCTCTTGCAAAAAGAAACTTCGACCGGGGCCATTCCCGTAGTCATCGACAAGAACACGGCTTGGTACAGTTTGAAGGTCTATTTGCCGGGCACCCGGTTTAAAGTGGATTACCCTGGAATTGGTCTCGTCGAGTTCGAATTGGTGGGTTTGTTGGACAATTCGGTTTTGCAAGGCGCGTTGTTGGTTTCGGAACAGAACTTTGTGCGACTGTTTCCCAGGAATGCGGGGAGCCGTTATTACCTGGTCGATGGAGATTCCGAGGCAGCCCGATTGGAACTGCAGGGTCTTGGGCGGGCCTTGAAGGACTCGGGTTGGCAAATGCGGAGAACCGAGGACGTTTTAGCGAACTATTTGGCAGTACAAAACACTTATTTGAGTGCCTTTCAAAGTCTTGGTTCTTTGGGGCTATTGTTGGGGACGGTGGGATTGGTCGTGGCCCAGTACCGCTCGATATTAGAGCGCCGCCGCGAGTTGGCCCTGATGCAGGCCTTAGGGTTCTCCGCACGGCGCATCCAGAACTTGGTAACGCGCGAGACTTTGTGGTTGCTGAGTTTAGGATTTGGAGCGGGCTTGTTGAGCGCGGCCGTTGGGGTTTTCCCTCATTTGTGGGTTGGGGCGGCGGATGTGCCATTGGGGTGGCTGCTCGGTGCGCTCGGGTTGATTGCGGGGATCGGTTGGTTGGCGGCTCGGATGATCGGCAACTGGGCACTGCGCGGCAATTTGTTGCAACTGCTTCGGAATCAATAGGAAGTCAAACGGGGGCGGGGGGGCTTGAAGGGCAGCGAAGTCTTCATCTAGAATGCTCAGTTCATTCGGCGGCGTGGCGGAATGGCAGACGCGCTTGATTCAAAATCAAGTTCCCTCTGGGAGTGGAGGTTCGAGTCCTCTCGCCGCTATATTCGGGCCCTATGTTAGGCCACACTGTTTTTTGGGGACTGGGCTCAAAGACCGGGCATTTGCGACGTTCAGGTCGCGGGCTTCGGGTTTAGAAAACCCAACTTGGTTTTGCTGTTTTTTGGGAGCGAGGTTATGTCTGGTCCAGTGAATCCTTATCAGCCCCCGTTTCGACCTCAAGCTGCGGTTGTTGCTCCGGGCATTCCGACTGGCGTGCCGATGACGACCGGTCCGCAGAAGCCGGTATCGATTATTATTTTCGGGATCTTTCATCTTTTCGTGGCGCTGTTTAGTTTTCTTTGGTTGACGTGGCTAACCGTGATGTTGGTTATCGCGATGAATACTGCGGGCGCAAATGGTCCAATGGCCGGCCAACCTGGGATGAACCGACCGAATCGGGCGAACGATCCCTTGCTTCTCATTTATGATCAAACTGGTTACGTGCAATACCAGATCTTTGTCATTGTCTTGGGGGCGGTCCTGACTTTGGTTTTGATTGCTGCCGGCATCCTTCTGCTATTGGGTAAGGATAAGGGGCGGGACTTGTCGGTGAGCTATAGCTTTGCATCGATCATTCTGAACATTCTCTCGATGGCCTTTCAGTTTTTCACGGGGTTTATGCTTCTAAACAGCACCGATTATCCAAGAAGCATGACTCAGCCGGCGGGAACGATGGTCATGGTTGGCGGAGGCCTTCTGTTTTTCTGCTTGATCTATCCGACGCTGACACTCATTTTTATGACGCGAAAGTCCGTCAAGGAATATCTGCAACGAAAATAGTATTGTGGTTTGCCGCGATTTCTCGCAAGAAATCTGATGCTTGTCCGAATTTTTACGGCTACTAGACTGGAATCGTTCCAGTTGATCTGTGACCGTTGGCCCGGGTTGTCGTAACTTTTTCGGGTTTTTTGCGGTACGGAATGGTGGGGTTGCGGTTACTGCCAGAATGGTTTCTGGAGCCATGAGCTGGGGGGAGAGGCCGCACGTTCTTTCGAAACGCTCGGCGATTTGGCAGTGTCGAGCAACGAGTCATTCGGCGAGTAATTCATGAGTTTTTTGATCAAATTAACGGTGTTTGTTTTGGTAGTTGTTGGTCTAGGCTGGGCGGCGTACGAACCGGCGACCTCGTATCTTCGTGAAAGAAACAAGCCGAAGTGGGAATTCGCCAAGGTGATTCGCGGGGACGCCACGCGAATCATTAACTCGACTGGAAAGATTGAGCCGGTTTTGAAGGTCGCGATTGGTGCATTTGTATCCGGGCCGATTGTCGAATTGCACGTTGATTTTAATGACGAAGTCACAGAGGGCGAGTTGTTGGCGAAAGTGGACCCGCTGTTGTACCAAGCGGCGGTGGACCGCGACGAAGCCTCATTTTTGGCTCGGGAAGCAGACGTCGAGCGGGTGAAGGCACAGCTGAAACTCGCCGAGAATAACTTGAAACGAGGCGTGGACTTGCAAGAAAAGGACAAGCGATATCTATCGATACGTGAGATGGATGGGTTGCGCGCCGATTATAAGGTACAAGAAGCAAATTTGAAAGTTGCGGAGGCCTCGGTCAAACAGGCTACCGCTCAATTGAATAACTCGAAGACAAATCTCAACTATTGTGATATCCGCTCGCCGGTGAACGGCGTCATTTTGGCTCGCAAAATAGACCCGGGGCAGACGCTGGCGTCCCAATTTCAAACGCCCGAGTTGTTCATTGTGGCTCCTGACTTGCGTAAAAAATTGCATGTGTTTGCCACCGTTGATGAATCGGACATCGGATTGATACGCAAGGCGTTTGAAGAAAAATTGCCGGTGACGTTTACCGTCTCGGCCTACCCCGACGAGGTCTTTAAAGGAGTGATCGAGCAGGTTCGGTACGAGGCCACGGAATTGCAAAATGTGATCACGTACCCAGTCGTCGTGGCGACCGAAAACCCAGACTTGAAGCTGTTGCCTAGTATGACCGCGCAATTGAGCTTCGAAGTGGCCAGCGTCAAAGACGTGTTGCGGATCCCGAACGCGGCCTTGCGTTATTATCCCGAAAACATCGACTGGGTCCGTGAAGAAGACCGCAAGCTATTGGACGGCTCACAATGGAATCGGGACGCTAACAATGAGGCGAGTACGACCGTTGCAGCCGACGCCGACGAGACGGTCACTGGCGAAGCCGATCCAGAAACCGGTGCAAACACGCCAAAGCCAAAGGACTCGAATCGCCGCCATGTGTGGATAATTAAGGACGACCGACTCCAAGCCATAGAGGTCAAGATTGGTTTCTCCGATAGTCGTTTTACAATCGTTGATTCTGGCGAAGTCACAGAAGACATGGAATTGGTTACTGGAGTGAAAAAATAGCTTCTCTATGACAATCTGGGATACTTTTCGGGTAGCTATTCGAGCATTACAGAAAAACAAGATGCGCGCCGCGCTGACCGTTTTAGGCGTGGTGATTGGGATTGCCGCAGTGACGACGATGGTCTCGATTGGACAAAGTGCCAGCGCTTTGGTCCAAAACCAGTTCATGGCTTTGGGGACGAACGTGATTGTCGTCTTTCCTGAATCGCAACAGCGGGGTGGCGTTCGACAATCGTTGACGGTGACCTTGACCGCAGCGGATAGTCGCGAGATCTCGTCTCAATGCGATGCGGTCCTCGCGGCAACACCATTGGTCGGGGCTCA
>JAUXWY010000108.1 GCA_030681235.1 Pirellulaceae bacterium
TGATGTTTTGATGTTTTGATGTTTTGATGTTTTGATGTTTTGATGTTTTGATGTTTTGATGTTTTGATGTTTTGATGTTTTGATGTTTTGATGTTTTGATGTTTTGATGTTTTGATGTTTTGATGTTTTGATGTTTTGCCCCGCCGATTAATGGCAATGAAATTGCCATTAAGTTTTCGATGGGCGTCGTAATGGATCGCGATCCTCCGTTGGGTTGCGAGCTAAGCTAAAATGTACGGCTGCCATTTTGAACTGGACACTTGGTTTGGCAGCAAGGCAATACGCTCAAATGAACCGAGTTGCCAACTTCAGGAATCGCATTTCTTTGAGTCTTCGCGTCTTTGCGGTTAACGAACAACATCCATGAACGTCTCCACTTTGCTCTGGCCTCGTGGCTAGCTAGCGACAACGTCGATTTGTATTTCGTTCAAATGGTTTGTTGCCCGGCCCAACGCAAGCCCGAGACAATGGCGTCGACGACCAAGTGGCTTTCGACGCGAGTCGCCACTTCGATGTTCTTCTTCCACTCGCACGGGAATCTCCGATCGAAGATGGTCATCCCTCGAGTCAGTCCATCATTGGTTTCTATGTCGGCGGCCATTTCTTCCCAGTGAAAGAAATTCGGCTGAATACATGCCATCAGTCCTACCAAGCCGCGGAGAAAGATTTCCTCCATCGCATGGTGTTGCCGAAACGAGCGATACAGGGTTGGCAGCGATTGACGCAGGAAATGGCCCGCTCGCGACGATGCGACAGGCAACTTTTCGAGAAAGCCCAAGTCGAAACGAACTCCCGAGCTCACATCCAACGGTACCAAGGACTTGGTCGTGGCCGATTTCAGAACTCGCTGGGCCGAGTCCGGATCGAAATACATATTGAATTCGGCGCAAGGCGTCACGTTGCCGATTCCATTGACCGAGCCCCCAACAATTACGACGCGATTAATCGATTCCTCCAAATGAGGATGATGTTGCAGCAACGACGCGATATTGGTGAGTGGTCCCAAACACACGAGCGTCACGTCATGCGGATGATTGCGAACCGCTTCAGTCATCACCTTTTCGGCGCTGGCCGAGTGTTGCAATTCGATGTTCAGCGCGAGGTTCGCCAAGCCATCTGGTCCGTCCAAATTTCGGCCGGTTTCGATGGGGGCAACCCCACATGGGGACGCCAGTCCCAACCGAGGTCGCTTGGGCGGGTCCAGCAAATGAATCACGCTTTCGAGATTGCGGTTTGCCTGACGAGCGCGAACCGTTCCTTCGCAGGCCGTCAGGCCCACCAATTCGATCTCGGTGTGGAACAAAGCGAAGCACACCGCGATGGCATCATCGATGCCTGGATCACAGTCCAGTAAAATCTTGCGACTCATCGGGAATCCTTTCGGTCCGGCGTGCTCGGGCCACGTGCCGTCCACAAATACTCGGTCTAGCGTCGCCGCCGAGCCTCACTCAAGGCATCGGCTCCACGGTTTTGGACTGACGACTGCAACATTTCCAAGGCGTCGATAGCCAATGATTGTACATCAAGATCGGGGTCGTTGGCCAACCAGCGCAGAAATGGAGTTGGCTCGACCCGTTGACTGGCGACCAAATCGAGAACCAATTGCATTCGCTCGCGCGGGTCGGGACTGGTCAAACGGCGGGCAACGGCCACGTAGTCCGAATTGAAACCGCGTCGATCCAGTTCTTTCGCAGCTTGCTGGGCAATTTCCGGGACTCGGTCGCGCAAGCGAAACATCACTTCAATATGCGACATCGATTCCCAGTTCATTCCAAGTTCGGCGGTCGCTTCGGGAATGGGTTGAAGGTTTTCCGAAGCAGTCGAGTTGCCAGCGCGATAGGGGTTTTGGGGAATCAAACGCGGTGTTGCTGCCCTTATATTAGGTTGATCGGGCGGAACAGGAGCGGTCGCTTGAGGCACTGGGCTTGGCTCACTGGTGACGATCTCGGTGTCTGGTTTCAGTCGGGATCTCTCGTTGCGATTCGGTTGAACGCGGTCGCTTGGACGTTGTCGTGTTGCTGAAACACTTTGAGCCCGCAGTTGAAACGCGTTGGCTAATTCACGTTTTCGGTTTTCTTCATCCGTTGGCGACGACGCGGACCGCCCCGGAATGGTGTGGCTTCCCGAATGGTCGGCCATGTTTTCCGGCGAACTTGTCCGAGAGCCGCCGATGCGATTGGAACGATTTGTTGAAGATTCCGCCGACTCGCGGTATCCCGACTCGAGCTCGGACTGTGGCACGGAACTCGACTTCGGCAGACGAGCGGACCCTGACATTCCGACCGGAATCAGGCCGCCGGGTGTCGAGGTGTCGGTCGGGTCGATCGGCTCCACTTCTATCAAACGCCCTTCACCATCAAAAAGTGGGATTTGGGAAGTGCGCGGTCTGTTGTCGATTCGTCGCTGGTTCATCGGTGTTGTGTCGGAGTTCCCCGATTTGCCGGCCGAAGATCGCGAAAACCCAGCCGGTCGAAATCGATTTGAATTCTGGTTACCGCTCGGAGTTGTGTCGTTGTTCGGGAAGCTCTGGTTTGAAGCCACCGGATTGGTTCGCTGATCGGCGGTCGGCCAATTCGGATCTGAACCGGGTCGTTCGGCTCCCCCGCGATTTACGAAGCCTTGAATTCGGTTTGAACTACTGGAGTCTTCCCAACGAGCGGCCCCAGTGTGGGCGGGATGAGCTTGGGCGAACAGAATTCTGGAATTGGCCAACAACGAATCCCGAATCGTCGAATCCATTGGCGCTGGCTGTAATAAAGTTTGACGCGCGAGCTCAACGGCAATCACTTGTTCGGGGGCATGCAGCCCACCGACGATTTGTGCCAGCAAGCGAACGACACGTTCGCGCTGCCGCGACGCATTTTCGGGTGGCCATTGGGTCCATTGTTGGTGCGAGTCTTGCAGAGCTAGGCCCGCCAATTGGCGTCGAATGGGATCGCGTCCGGTCAGCTGACGAATTCCCATCGCCATCGCGGCATCGTTTTGCATTTGGAACAAAGAGTCCAATAGTACAGGAAGTTCAGCGTTAGTTGCGCCAGCGAGCCGGGACTCCCATGCGGCGAGATCGACGGACTCTTGCCCGGTTCGACTTTCTAATTGAGTCCAGGCGAAATAGCTGATGGCGACGCTCAACAGCGTGATCGCTACCAATTTCCAGGCCCAGGGAGCGCGCAGTACCGCCTCCAGCCAATCGGGAACCCAAGACGGGACCCACGGCAGGCGAAATTGCCGAAACAAATGTTCTTCGCTTCCCGCCATGACACTCGATTTTCTGGTTTCGCCGTCGGTTGGCACAAAAAGCCCAACGATAGCATCCCAGATGCTCGCCAACTTTCGCTACAGCTCCGCCCCAGATTCGAACCACTCGAATCAATCTGGCATCGCTAGTGCTTGATCGGCCTTAGAATGGCTATAGCGAACTTCCGCAAAACCGGCAATAGAACCTCGATCCGTGCCACCGTACCATGGCAGCCAATGATTCACAACCGTCGTGAACGGTTATAAGATCACCTTTGTCTACGGTTCGAGACACCGCTGATAGATCGCTGCCTCCTAGGTTGAATTCATGAACTCCGACACTTCCGAAAATGAACAAAGTCGAAGTGGGACGGCGAAACCTGGGCTTTATCTCACCTATCAGCAGTACGACCCCGTCAAGTTTCCGTCGCCGACTCAGCCGCCTTCGGATTTGGTCACGCCGATGATGGAGTGGCTGATGATGTCCGGCGAGGATGGAGCCGCCCTCTCCGAGGAACAGCTGCGGCGAGCGATTCGTCTCGATCCCTCGCAACTCGGTCGCCTTGGCCCCAGTCTCCAATCGATCCGACAGTGGCTGTTGGAACGCAAGCAAAAGATTCTCCGCACGTACGAAGCTGAATCCGCAATGGCGGAGCAAACCAAGTCTTACGCCAATTTGGTGCGGCAAGTCAAGCCACCGAAACCACTGGAACACGATTATCGCAAGGCGGCAATTGGCCAACAAATCTACGGTCTGGAACGCTTGTGGTACCGAATCGGAGATCATAATAGTCACTTCGCGCGGCATCTGATGAAAGTCGTTGGCCATTTGGAGACGTTGTCGGAGCTGCAACAGCTCAATGCCAATTACCAATTCACAGGTCGCCAGGAGCTGACGCCGGACGAGGCGATCGAGGTCAAGCAGGAACTCGAAAAGATCGACGAACTGCTGAAGCAGTTGGACGAAGCCGAAAAAACGGGGCAGGTTGGCATCATTGATTTAGACGAGCTACGTGACTTCGTTCAGGAAGGCGACCCGACGGCTTTGGATCAAATCCGGCAAATGCTGGACTCCATGGTGGAACAACTTGCCGAGCGCGAAGGGTTGGACAAACAAAAGGGTCGCTGGCAACTGAGCCCGAAGGCGATGCGGCTTTATCAGAGCCGATTGTTAGGGCGAATTTTTAGCCAATTGCAATCGTCGCGTTCCGGTCGGCATAACGAACCGGTTCAGGGCGAAGGTGTCGTCGAACTGTCGGCGACCAAAGCCTACGAGTTCGGCGATGCATTGTCCGCGATGGATTGGCCGCAATCGCTTACCAATGCCTTGCTGCGGCAAGGTGGCCGGACCCCTTTGACGTTTCACAGCGATGACCTGCAGCTGCATCGCACCCAGAATCGTCCAAAATGCGCGACGGTGGTGATTGGCGATATGAGTGGTTCGATGCGTTATGATTCGCAGTATGTCAATGTCAAACGGATGGCACTGGCTTTGGACGGCTTGATCCGCACGGAATACCCTGGCGACAGCGTGCAATTCATCGAGATGTACTCGTTTGCGAAACAGAAAACAACCGCCGAGTTCTTAAAATCAATGCCCAAGACCGTCACGATCCACGACCCGGTGGTCCAATTACGGTACGACATGAGTCGCGACGACATCACCGAGTCGATGATCCATCCGCACTTTACTAACATTCAACGCAGCTTGGAATTGGCACGAAAACTGTTGGAGGTTCAGCCAACTCCGAACCGGCAAATCATCCTGATTACTGACGGGCTGCCGACAGCTCATTGCGACGGCCCGTATTTGTACTTGCTCTATCCGCCTCATCCGTTAACGGAGCAGGCGACGTTGCGGGAAGCCCAACTGTGTCAAAGGGCGGGCATCACGATCAACATTTTTTTGATCCCCAGTTGGTCGCAGTCGGAAGAAGACATTCGCTTCGCCTACAAATTGGCTCAACAAACGCAGGGCCGGGTGTTCTTTACAGCCGGCAAAGATTTGGATCGGTTCGTGGTGTGGGACTATGTGGCTCACCGGCGTGAAATTATTTCTTAGGAATTAGGAACGATAAGTTCGATGAACAACATGAATACGGACGACTTACTCAAGATTCGCAATTTGCAGCAGTTGCGGGACGCCGGCTGGCAGTCTTGCACGGTCAAGCAAGAGCTGGTTCGGAATTTGACGCGGCAATTGGCGGCCGGTTCGCCGTTGTATCCGGGGATTGTTGGCTACGAGCATACCGTGATTCCGGAACTGAACATCGCTATTTTGGCGGGGCACGACTTGTTGTTCTTGGGCGAGAAGGGACAAGCGAAGACTCGGTTGATGCGGTCCTTGATTCAATTCCTCGATCCGTTGATTCCGTATTTGGATTTGCCACAAGCTCCGTTCCATGAAGATCCTTTTCAGCCGATCAGTCAAGTGGCTCGTAAGTTCGTTGCTGAAAATTTGCGAACCGACATCCCCATCGCATGGTGGCCGCGTGAGGAGCGTTATGGCGAACGTTTGGCACCGGGCTCGAAGTTCGCGGATTTGATTGGCGAGATCGACCCCGCGAAGTTGGTCAGTGGTGTGAGCATGAGTGTGGAGGACTCGTTGCACTTCGGCATGATTCCCAAGATGCATCGGGGAATTTTTGCGATTAACGAATTGCCGGAACTGGACGAATTGATCCAAGTTGGATTGTTCAATTTGCTGGAAGAACGCGACATCCAGATTCGCGGATTGCCGTTGCGTTACGACTTGGATGTTTTGGTCCTGTTTTCCGCCAACCCGGCTACCTACAACCGGAGTGGCAAAGTGATTCCGCAGCTCAAGGACCGGATTGGCAGTTTGATCAAAACCCATTATCCCAAACAGCGGGATGTGGGAATCCAAATCATGGAGCAAGAGGCGGGCCACGACTTGGATGGTGAATATCCGGTCATCGTGCCTCACTTTATGAAAGAGATTTGTGAGGAGCTGACAATTCAAGCGCGGAAGAGCAAATACGTCGACCATGCATCGGGAGTGAGCGCTCGCTTGAGCATTGCGAACTATCGGACGATGGTTTCGTCGGCTCGACATCGTTCGATCGTTCTGGGTGAACGTCCCGCCGTGCCGCGGATCAGTGATCTGGGGCACCTGCCTGCGTCGAGTCTCGGGAAAATTGAATTGGACATGATGGGCAGCAGCCAAATGTCCGAGTCCCAAGTGTTGGATGCGGTCTTGGCGGAAGCGATTGGGAAAGTGTTTCGCGAATACGTCAGTCGGCATGGACTGGACGAATTGGCAGCCGGGTTTAAAAAGGGAATTCGAATTGAAGTCGGCGACATGGTTCCCTCAGCCCAGTACAAGGAACGGTTGGGCGACTTGCCAGAGATTTGGGACAAAGCCTTTGAGGTTTCAGCAGCCCAGAATCCTGCCGTTCAAGCCTCTTGTGCGGAATTGGTCTTGGCCGGTTTACACAGCCTAGAAAAAGTCTCCCGCAGCACCCACTTCGGCGGCTCGGTTTACGAGTGTTGATCGGGTGGGCAGTTTGCCAACAAGCTGCTCCAGAATTCTCAACAATGCAAATGATCAGTATCCAGATCCAATACAGCATTACTTTTCTGCGCCGTTGGAGATCGAGAAGTACGGCATCGACTACGAATCCAATGATAGCCAGATGGCTTATAGGGTCGCAAGCCCAAGGCTCATGAAATCGCCGGGGCGCCTACTTGACGCGGAAGTTAGGGCGCAAACAATAGGTGGCGGCTGATTCAATTCGTTCCATTGGACAATCACCTTACCCAAAGGGGGGTTTTTATGCGTTGTTGCGATTGGTTTTCAGTAGGATTCAACGGGCTTCTTCTGTTTTTTTTATCGCTCTCGGCAGCGATCTCTTCCGAACCGCTCACGGAGGCCCCATTCACTATAACCACTCGCGAGGTGAGCCAAGATCCGCAAGCCTCGGATGAGTTGAACCAGTTGATGCAACGCAAAGAGGATCTGCTAAAGGATTTCGGTCGCCTGATGGCCGAAACCGACCGCGAACCGGCTTTACAGATCCTGAAACAAATCGTGGCGATTCATCTTCAGGCACGCGATCTTGCGCTCGCCTCCAAAGAAGATGAATTGGCAGATCAGTTCGGCAAGGTCTACTTGAGCGATGGCGAGTTCCTCATCAACCAACTTTTTGACGTCGCAAAGTTCCAAGAATCGGCCGAGGCCGCTCGAGAACTGGAACAATTCCTTCAACCCGCAGCCCCCAGCGTAGCTGCGTCACCCAAACAAGCTTGGTTCCGATACCACGCAAAGATGATGGATCTGATTGCCGAGGCCACTCCGAAACAACAGTCCGCATTCATGCAGGCTCACAAGTTATTTGCCGAGGCAAGTGAAATAGCTGAAGCAGATCCAGCTGCAGCGACTCGACTCTACGCTGAAGGCTTGAAAACTACAACCTCCATCGTTGGCGACCAATTCCCCTACATCTTCGTCCGACTTGGCCAATATGCTCGTTTGCTCTGGAGCCAAAATCAATTGGCCGACGCGCGCGTTGCGTATGAACGCGCCGTTGCAAGCTGCGAATCGACCATTGGGCGTAACTTCGAGTTCGTTGAACTCGCGTTTAACCTTGGACGGGTTTGCGAGCAGATGCAGGACGTTGCCGCTGCCGAAAAATACTATCGGCAAACGGCAGCAACGGAAGCGGCGTTGCACGGGGTCATGCATCCCGGGCACGCCGAAACACTTCAATTCCTGGCCCGTTTGTTCCAAAACAGCGGCCAAGAAAAGAAACTCGCGGAACTTCAACTAGAATTGCGGGCGGCCGATGCGTTCCATGCCGTATTGAGCCGGATACCGGCCCAGGCGTTCGCAGCCGCAACCGTTGAGCCCAATGCCATGACTCGCAATGCAACTCTCGAACATCTGCCATTCGAATTGATCGAGGCGTGGGGTATCGAGGACCTGGGGCTCAATCCCCTCAGCGTCACAGCCGCCGCTGGATTTCTCAGCTCCGGTGATAACCCTGACCAGCCCGAATTTGGACTTGTCTTTCGAGTGGTTTCCGACTCCAGTTGGGTGCAGCCTTGGCGCGATCCTGGATTCGCAACCGCCGAGACGCACGCCTCGGGGTTGAAGATCTTTCAGTTCAACGAAGGTCAGGAACGAATCGCCTCTGTCGAGTTTGACGATGGAACAATCGTTATCGGGTCCCGCTCGGCCGTCCTGCAATGTATGGTTGGCGAATCGTCTCAAGTGCTGTCCGAACTACTCTTGATGCAACGCGCTGCCGGTCACCTCCATGCGGCGGTCGACGCAGCTTTGGTTCGAACCCAATTGAACACGATGCTTAATGAACTGCCGCCGTTGCCGCCGGAATTGGCGGGTCTTCGCCAATTGCCAGACCAACTGCAGACGGTACAGGTGACGCTCCAGCTAAACTCCGATATGAAGCTGGCCGTATCGGTCCAGGCAGTGGACGACGACGCTGCCGCCGCTGTCGCTGAACTGATCAACACTTCGCTCGGAATGGCTCGCGAGCAGATTGAATCGCAACTAGCGAATTCGCTCGTTGGTTCGAGCCAAATGGGTTCGAGCCAAATCATGGCCAGCGCGACCTTGATGTATGCGCGGCGAATACTCGGCAGCCTGTTGCGACAGGTCTCGCCCGAAGTTTCGTCCAGCCACCTTTCTCTGCAAATGAATTTGGCGGACCATCGTTTTGTCGGTCCGTTTATTACTGCAATTTTGTTGCCGGCCATTCAGGCAGCTCGGTCCGCCGCTCAGAGGTTGGAACAGAGCAATAACGCAAAACTAATCGGACTTGCGGTCCTGAATTATGAGAGCGCGAATGCTCGTTTCCCTGCGCGGTTCAAGGCTTCTCCCAACGGCAAACCCCTGCTCAGCTGGCGCGTCATGATCCTACCCTACCTTGATGAAAACGAACTTTTTAACAAGTTCCGGCTGGACGAGCCTTGGGACAGTCCCCACAACCTACCGCTTGCCGCAGAAATGCCGACGGTGTTTCGGGATCGCTTCGTGGCGGATCCCAATCGCACTTGTATTGTAGCCGCCGCAGCCAAGGGAGCTGTGTTCGAGGGTGCCGATGGCATCAGGATTCGCGACATCACGGACGGCATGTCGAACACGTTAATGTTCGTTGAATGCGACCCATCCATGGCGGTCGTTTGGACGCAGCCGGAGGATCTTCGATTCGATTCAGAGAATCCTAGTAACGGACTTGGCTCGCGTCGCGACGGTGGCTTTATCGCAGCGTTTTGCGATGGATCAACCCGCATCATCTCCGCATCGACCGATCCATCGATCCTCCGCCGTCTTGTCTTGCGTGCCGACGGCGAAGTCATTCCAGAATATTGAACGTTCGACAACGAAAAACATCGGGTTTCCCTCCGCCGAGCGGTCTGTTGATTTAGTATCTGTTGGCGACATTAGTGTTTAACAGTCAGCCGCAGGCGTACTCGTACGGTGGCGAGTACGCCTGCGGCTGACTGTTAAACGACTAAATCAACAGACCGCGAGTCCGGCCGGGTTCACTTCGAACACATGCTCCGAACAACTCGCCAGCGACTAACGGATGAAGAAATCAGCAGCCTGATCGACAAATTGAAGCCTGCCAACTGAACTGGTAACGGACCCGGTAAAACGGGTGACTGTCCCCGCGAACTTTGCCTCAGCCCAGTACAAGGAGCGGTTGGGTGACTTGCCAGAGATCTGGGACAAAGCCTTCGAGGTCTCCGCCGCTCAAAACCCAGCGGTCCAAGCCACTTGCGCGGAATTGGTCCTGGCCGGATTACACAGCCTAGAAAAAGTCTCCCGCAGCACCCACTTCGGCGGCTCGGTTTACGAGTTATAATGTAGGTCGTAGGTATGCGGCAGATTTTCGAAGTCTGTTCGAGCGAGTTGTCCCCGAATCTGGGTTGTGTTGAAGATGACGGATTTCCCCCCCGAGTTCTATTTGGCCCGAGAAGCCGCGATGGCGGCTTTGGATGGCTATCGAGGGATGGATGATCTGGACCCCAAGGCTCCTGCCGGGCATGTCAAAGGTTTGCGAGTCAGTAGTCGCTTGACGTCCGAATATCGACAGCGAATCAAAGGAGGCACTGTGGACGTTACACCGCAAGAAGTTATTGAGTGCTTGAATCAGGCTCAAATCAAGAATTGGGTGCTTATGGGTCTGCATGGGTATGTCGGCTATCTGCCGCAACCCCGCGCGACTCAGGACGTGGATGTCATGGTTCCGTACAGCCAACGCGACCGAACGGCCAAAGCCATCGCCGCTCGTTGGCCCATGCTGTTGCAAGTCGCGCAATCGCAAGTTGTCCGGTTTCTGGACCCGACGGACTTGGACTTTGATGGCAACCCGCAGCCCGTGATCGACATCATGTTGCCGTGGGGCAAATTCCAGGAGTCGATTCTGAAGAATCATGTCTTGGTAGATACGGAAACACAAAGTCGTTATCCGACACTTGAGGCAGCATTGGCTTCCAAATACGCCGCCTTGGTTTCTCCCCATCGAACTCGAGATAAGAAGGAGCAGGACGCCGTTGATTTTCGACGCATGGTTCGAGCCAACCACGAACGGATCGTCACCGAAAAACTTCGCGCGTTGGCCAACG
>JAUXWY010000110.1 GCA_030681235.1 Pirellulaceae bacterium
CCCAGCGACACGTTGTTTCAACCGGGTTCCTACGAATTCCAACCAAGTGCCACGTTGATGCTCAATCAACTGGCTAGTGGTATTCGGCAATACTACACCGGACAGATTGTCGGTATCGAAGCGCATTGGGATCCGTCATCACTGGGTGCATCCCCGGTCAGTCAACATCAAGTCACGGCCAATCAGGCACTCGCTTTGATGAAATACCTCACGAATAACCAACAGTTACCGGCCCAGCAACTGCTGGTGATGGGATATGGAAGCAATCGCTCCCGGTTCTCCAACGCTACTCCGCAAGGGCAAGCCGCCAATCGCCGCATTGAACTTGTCGTTTACCCCGACCGATTCTAACCGCGTATGTCACGTAAAACTCTGATGATCCGAGTTCGTACGCGCTGGTTGCTTCCCCGATGCATCACACTGGGGTTGGGGTTATGTTTTGCGTCGGGCTGTGTTTCGCTGGATAACCCAACGAGCGTCCAGCGATTGGCAATGGTCGCGAGCATTGGGACTTCGGAGACCGTCAAGTTGAAACGAGTGCATCCCACTCCCTTGGAGCAAGTCAAGCGGTACTTGAATCCAATGCCACCCGAACCTTCGGCTCGGAACCAACAGATCCTGCGCCGATACGCATTGCAAAAACAATTCCAATCCGACCGCACGGCTGCCATCGATAAATTATGGGAACTATCGGAGGTCGACGCGAATGCCGATTTGGTGGCCTGCGTTTCCTTGCTTTCTTTGGCGGAAGCCCAGCACCACGCGCGTTATTCGCGGTCTCAGGCAGCACTGGATTGGCACATCTTGTCCCTGGTCAGCGCCTGCAACTATCTGTGGTCGCCCAAGTACGAAATGACGCGGAATCAATACGATCCCAACTTCTCAGATGTGACGACGGCTTACAACGAATCGTTGAAGGAATTGTTGCGATTCCTCAAGAAAAATAGCGAATTTCGCGAAGAAACGTCGCAAATCATAGCGACTAGGTTGTTTGACTTGAAACTGGACTGTCGAATCTTGGGGCAGTGGGACGAACAAGAATTCGAACGATTGGAGTTTGTGTCGGACTTCGATATTCAAGGACTAAAGAACCATCATCGGCAATACGGGCTGGGAGTTCCATTGATCGCGGTCCGAGCCAAGCGCGAGGAAATGCGATCGCCCAGTGAAAAGTACTATCCTCCGAACTTGACTTTTCCAGTCACGGCATTCCTCCGCCTGCCCACGGAAACCCAAATCTTCCACACACGGCGACCGCAAATCCAGGCGGAACTGGAGATGATCGACCCGCTACGACAAACGAAAGTTTTCGTCAACAATCTCGAAAGCCCACTGGCCACCGACTTCACCGCACCTCTGGCGTATTATTTGAACGATCCGCTCTACCGATCCAATCTTTTGGCCCACGTGTCGCTGCTGAATTCTGAACTCGGCGACGAAGTTCGTGGACTGTACATGTTGGAGCCGTACGACCCCGCAAAAATCCCAGTCGTGATGGTGCATGGGTTTTGGTCCAGTGCGATCACGTGGACCGAGATGTTCAATGACCTTCGCGCCAACCCGGTCATCAATCAGCGATATCAGTTCTGGTTTTATATGTATCCAACCGGCCAACCATTTTGGGTCAGTGCGAAACAGATGCGGGACGATCTGGCCGAGGTTCACCAGACGCTCGACCCAGAAAGTAAATCGCTGGCGTTGGATCAAATGGTTCTGGTCGGGCACAGCATGGGTGGTTTGATTTCCTATTTACAGACGGTGGATAGTGGTGACAAGATTTGGAAATTACTCAGCGATGAACCCTTTGAAAACGTTAAAGGTGATCCCGCCGTTATCGATGACCTGCGAAAAACGTTTTTCTTTACGCCAAACCCGCAAGTGAAACGAGTCGTGACAATGGCCATGCCTTACCAAGGCAGCGACATCGCCAATCCAACGACGCGATGGCTGGGGAGGTCGTTCTTCAGGTTGCCTCAGCTTCTGCTCAAGGGCAATAGCGAACTGGTCAAGCAGAACCCGGGTTTGTTTAAAAACGCTGATTTATTGACGATCGACACCAGCGTTGATTCTTTGGCGTTGGATTCACCATTCTTCGTGGCGTTGAATCAAGTTCGACCGGCCCCCTGGACTCGCTATCACAACGTCTACGGTCGTTACCAACCCACAAATGCGTACCAACGTTGGGAACAATATGTTTGGGGCGAAGGCGACGGGGTGGTGGATGTGGAGAACGCACAATTCCCTTATGCCAACAGTACCGACGAAGTCGACGGACGCCACATGACGCTCCATCATTCCGCCAAGAGTATTTGGATCGTTCGCCAAGTTCTGCTGCAACATCTCGCGGATTCCGCACCGCCGACGCGGCACGATGCTCGATCAGGACCGCCAATCATGTTGGCCGACGCATCGACCGAGCCCCCACAAGTTAGGAAGTCGGATCTGCTTCCAAATCTGTCGCCGAATACTGCTTCGGGTGCGTCCTCGACGTTTGCCGCCCCAGCCGAGCGAATTGGCAGCCAAGACTCATCCACCGTGCGGGTCGCTTCGCATGACGAATCGGCGTCGGATCCACCGAAGCCGGAAAAGGTGCCCCGAAAGAGCGTTGGGCGATTTTTGCCGGCCATTCCCGAGACCGCCGGATTGCGTTAACGTCGTTACTTCTCCTACCGGTTTCTCGGCTGGGGGGCGTATCAATCGGTCCATCGACTCGAACGATCGGCTGATGCGGTATCGGCCACGGAGCTTAGGCGCCAGAATGTTTAGCGGGAAGTTTGCAAGCAGCTTTGTTTGAGGAACGTTTTTTTGTTTGACGTTATCGTGATCGGAGCCGGTCCCGCCGGATTATTGGCAGCCATTCGCAGCGCTGAATTGGGCAGGCGTACGCTGCTGATCGAGCGAAATCGCAAGTTAGGCGTCAAGATCCTGATGTCGGGCGGGACTCGTTGCAACGTGACGCATCAAACGGATCGACATGGGATTGTGCAGGCCTTTGGTCCTCAAGGAAGATTTTTGCATTCCGCGCTGACTCGGTTTTCGCCAGCCGACGTCGTTGCCATGTTGGCCGCCGAGGGCGTCAGCATCAAGACCGAACCCAACGGCAAAATTTTTCCTGCTTCCGATCGAGCCCTCGATGTTCAGCAAGCATTGATTCGACGACTCGAACGAACCCCATGTCAGGTCGAAAACCTGTGCCGGGTCCGCGCTGTCGAACGACTCGACGATCGTTTCAACGTGATGTCCGATTCAGCCACATTTTCCGCGGCGAACTTGATCTTGGCCACCGGCGGTCAATCCTATCCCGGCTGCGGTACAACCGGTGACGGCTATCGTTGGGCCGCCCAGTTTGGACATACGATCATCCCGCCACATCCCGCCCTTGTGCCGTTGCGATCAGACGCCGCGTGGCTACCGACCTTGTCGGGGATTGCCCTGCAAGATACGCATGTTTTTGTTGTCGATGCCGGGCAACTGTCGCCCGAATCCGATTTTACCGGCCGCCTGTCCGCGGTGCGAAAGAAGTGCCTGCTGCAACGACGGGCGCCGCTTTTGTTTACCCATCTCGGGTTGTCCGGGCCAGCGCCCATGGATGTCTCAAAAGCGTTTTCAGTGGCCGACGATCCGCTGGCATTGCGTTGTGTGATCGACCTTCTACCGCAATGGGACCCGGCCGTTTTGGAGTCGCGCATGGAGCAAGCCCAACGGCAGCACGGCAAAAAACAGGTGGCCAGGATGTGTCAGCAAGTCTTGGCCGAAACCGAAGTTCCCCTGCGACTGATCGAAGTATTGTTGGGCCTGGCGGACATCGATAGCGAAAAACCAGCCGGCGAATTTAAGAAAGCCGAAATGCAAAGGCTCATGGCTTTGCTCAAGTCGTTGGCCGTTCCCATCAGTGGAACACTTGGATTTGAAAAAGCGGAAGTCACGACCGGCGGAGTCAAACTGGCTGAAGTCGACTCAAAAACGCTGGCCAGCAAGTTAGTACCCGGCTTGTACCTTGTTGGCGAAATCTTGGATCTGGACGGATGGATCGGCGGTTATAACTTCACCGCCGCCTTCGCGACCGGTTGGGTCGGCGGGGAACTACTCGCGGAATAAGCAAACCACCACCCTCAAGCGACGAAACGCAATCCGATACGAATGGTCTCCACCAGATTCAGGGAGGACCGCAGATTGAAGACAGCCGTGCTGTGTCACTGCTAATCGCGAAAGTAAGCGACATCAGCCGTATATCCCTCCCTGTAACCTGAAGTCTGCCAAGGGGCAAGCGCGGGGGCAAGCGCGGGGGCAAGCGCGGGGGCAAGCGCGGTTAAACGCCCGAAACCTGAAACCTGAATTAAGGTACCGCGAAGATGATCATGCCGTCGCTCAATTCGGCGGTGACAATGTTGATCGCCATCGGCGTCTGTTTGGCCGTTGGATCGATCGAAATCAGAACGGGTACGGCTTCCCCGACGCTGCCCACGACTCGCGTGGCACCGGCTTCAAGTAGATTGCGGCACCAACCTTGTTGTTCCGCGTCACGCAGGCGCAAGGCATCGCCAGGAACCAAGTGATAGGCGATGGCCCCAGGCTTGAACGTGCATGAGTCAATGTACTTGCCCAACGAATACCAGCCCAAGTAAATCAATGCATCTGGACATTGCCCCGGTTGGAACAGCTTGGCGGAGGCTTCGACTTCAACCTTCAGCCCGCTGACGGCCTTCAACTGCTCGCCGACTGCCCGCAGCCAGTTTTCGGTTTGAACCAGCATAGGGTCGCCCGATTGGATCCCGCGAAGGTCCAAGTAGGCGTTGCCTTGGAAATCGGTGACCGATTCAGCCTCGCGAGTGCGTTCAATCAATTTTTTGGCGACGTCGGCGGTCGCTCCGTCAATCCGCGAAACCTTCAAGGTTCGATAAGCATTCCGCAGCGGCGAGCCATCAAATGCTGGGTTAAGGAAATTCGGAACCGAACCGATCCGACGATACTCCCCCCAGAACATCAAAGCCATTTCGCTGTCGAGACTGGCCATGGAATCGTTCATCTGCACCAGGTCCATCTGGCGCTGCAACCAAGTCAATACGTCCAGCAATCCACCCCCTTGTTCCAGGAGCGCGATCATGGTCGCTTCGCGTTCGTAGGAGGCCGGCATTTTCTCCAAGTACTGGATCGTTTGCGTCAATACCTCACTTCGGCCCCTTAGATACTGAAGTTGGTTTTGTATGGCCGCCAAATTATCACCACCAGCCTGAATCTGTTGCTGCAAGCTGTTCATGAACGGGAACAAGCCCGCAACGGCTTGGACTTGGCTTTGCAACTGAGCATTGGCGGTCGCTTGTTCTTCTTTTGGTTTTCCTGCGGCCGCTTTTTGGGCCAATTCAATCTGTTGTTGAAAAACCGCGCGCAGATCGGCCAGATTGATCGGCAATTGAACCGCCGCAGGCTCTTGTCCGCCCAGTTGCCCCAAGACCTTCAAGGCGTTGTTCAAACGCAGGACTCCGTCGTCCATCGCTTTTTGGTAATAGGATTCCCAGTCTTTCAATTCGCGATCGTCTTCCCAAGCCGCGACGGCCAAAGGCGTGCCATAGACCAGCACAACATCGGTCACCTTCTGTTCAGGGTCAACGGATCGAACTCCCGCCACAACTTGGACACGAGTTTGATCTTCCCACACGGCGCGGGAAAGAGTCACTCCGGCCGGAAATTCCACTTCAATGATTCGATCCAATGGAAATTGGCGAAATTGGCAATACGCTTCGGCGACTCCGCGTGATTCCGCATTGTTTGCCGCAGCCACCACAACAACCCGCTCGGCCGTCAATTGAGCCACGACGGATGCCGTTTCGCTCGGCCAAAGCGCAAATGCCAAAGCCGCCAAACACAAAATTCCAATTCCACGTTGCATCTTATTTGTTCACTCCGGAAGTTGTGGCGCCGTTGTCCTGCGGATCATTGCGGATAATGGGCACCCCCCGGGATTCTAAACCCTTAGAGTTCTGTGCAAAAGCACCCTCGCGTTACGATCCACCGGTTTATCACACCGATCAGGTCGCGACCAGCGCGCCTTCATCGATCTCCATCGAAACACCTTGTTCCAAATACCGCAGATAGATCAAGAACCGAGTCGTCCCGGCTCGCCGAATGATAAACCCTTCAAATCCCTTGAACGGACCCGACTTGACGGTGACCGGGTCACCTTGCTCCAACTTCTGCTCCGCAGTGATGGGCACGCCAGTCGCGACCGCGACACTGATTTGCCACAGATCATGCACCAGATAATCTGGTTGGCGGATCGGCTTTGAAGCCAACACGCAATTGGTGGACAATGCCAATCGGCGATCGTCGTCGGTGCCACGCAGAAACACATAATTCGTAAACAACGGCAAAAAGCTAGTGCGCATTCGGCCATGCGGCGACCGAAACCGCTTCTCAATCATGGGGCAGTAAAACGCCACTTTCCGATTGAACAAGTGGCGCATCAAGACTTTTTCTTGACGACTGTGGGTGTAAAGGCACCACCACCCGGCCGCCTCCGGATCAAACTGGGGGTAATCTTCCCAATCACCGGACCAGAACGTCAGTGGTTTCGTTGGATGTTCATTGCCCAAATACCCGGTGTAATAGCCAAACGACCCAAATTTCTCCGCTAGATCGGGCGGATAATCGCTTGGCGAAGGATTGGGGCCGGACGCCAATAACGCCGTCTCCGCCAACGCCAATGACTCGTGCTCCGTATTCATCAGATCAGGCGGGTACTGATCTGGTTCACGTTTCAAGATAGGCATGATGGACCTGACCGTGGGAAATTGGCGAGGCCATCGAGCAAGGCGCCTCTTGATGCCCCTATTTTAGCACCCTCGTAGCGACAAACAACCGTTTACATGCCAGAATCCACGGTTCGACTATATCGAGAGAATTGGTTGTAGGGTGAATAGCGATGCCTACGGCGCCTGCCCCAGAACATTCATCACGACCTTCATGTCGTCCCAGGTCTGACGTTTTGCCGATTCGGTCCGCAACAAATAGCTCGGATGGTACGTCACAACGACCTTCACGCCACGGTATTCATGGATCGCTCCCCGAAGTTGGCCCACCGGTTGTGTCGTTTGCAGCAAAGTCTTGGACGCCACCGCTCCCAGACAAACGATAACCTCGGGTTGCAGCAGTTCCAATTGTCCTTCCCAATACGGGCGACAGTTGAGACATTCGGTGTCCGTCGGATTGCGATTTTGAGGCGGACGACATTTCACCGTGTTTAAGATGTAAACATCCTGGCGCCGGAGTTTCATCGCCGCGATGATCTTGTCCAACAGCTGTCCCGACGCACCGACAAACGGCTCGCCCATACGATCTTCGTCGACCCCCGGGGCTTCGCCGATCATGACCAAACGCGGGCGAACATTTCCCACCCCAAATACCGGCTGAGTGCGGAACTTGACCAAGTCCGAACACAACGTGCACGCCGTCACTTGTTCTTCTAGTTGACGCAACTGAATGACACGCGTCGGATCGTCCCAGTCGCGGTACGTAGTCAACGCGGCCTTTTCCACTTGCTGGATCACCGACTTCAAGTTCGGCGATGGAGTCGTTCGGGAAGGTTCGGCGAGCGGCGGGCGAGCGGTTGTCTCGACGGGAGCAACCGATGCGGTCGGCGGATTCTTCGGAGCAGAATGGGCCGAAGAAGAACCGGCTGGCGACGACCTCGTGGGCGGTTGGATTTCCTGTTGCCGAGTCGGGCTGGCGGACGAAGGGATCGCGGGCGGTTGGGCGGTCACCGATGGGGCCGAATGGGATGGCTCGGGCACGACGATCACTTGTCGCCAAAGGTCTGACCAAGGATCAGACCAGTGCTCCGAAGGAGAATTCGAAACGGACTGGTCCAGATGCGGCAACATCGTGGCGCCCGCCTGAGCCAGCATCCTCAGCCATTGCTGAGCCCCTTGGGCTGCCTCGCTGGCGGATATCTGGACGGGGACGGGGTTGGAACGGTCCATGGTCAAACTTACAAAATGGTCAAACTCTGAAAGAGGACTCAGTAAATGATTGGAACATACTCGACGATTGACTGGCAAGTCCCCGCCCGGGCCGATGGTTGCTCGGATAAAGCCTAGTCAATTTGCCGAACGACGCCTATGATAGGTGGCTTGAACGGTTTCGCTGGAGTGAGCCGATCTTGGCCACGTTTCCCCCCTGATCGGACGCTGTTCCGGCAGCCTTGGATTTTTGGCTGTTGCGGGATGAGGCAGACTCGTTTTTTAAACCCGGTCGTTTTGGCCACAGCTTTTTCGGACTCTTTTGTATGTCTCTGCCCACCGTAGCTATTGTCGGTCGTCCGAACGTCGGCAAATCCAGTATTTTCAATTGGTTGGTCGGACGACGCTTGGCGATTGTGGACCAAGTCGCTGGGGTCACCCGCGATCGTATGATACGAGTCGTCGAGCATTATGGGTCGTATTTTCAAATTGTTGATACGGGCGGGATCGGCATCAATGATGTGGATGACTTGGATAAAGAAATCGAACAACAAATTGCCACCGCAATTGAGACAGCCGACGTCATCTTGTTTGCCGTCGATATCCGCCAAGGTCCCACCCCGGTGGATGCAGAAATTGCCAAACGTCTGCGGGCTTTGGGCAAGCCAGTAATTCTAGCGGCGAACAAAGCCGACGAGGAATCGTTCCGTGTGCAGGCGGTCGATTTTTATACGCTGGGGATTGGCGATCCATTGCCGATCAGCGCTCAGAACTTTCGCGGCAAAGACGATTTATTGGAGGAGGTCATTCGACAACTGCCCAAGGCCCGGACCAGCGACGTGTTGGACGGAATTGAAGAACCGGCCATGAAGATTGCGATCGTCGGACGTCGCAATGTCGGCAAGAGCACATTTGTCAACTCGCTGAGCGAAGCCGGCCGCATGATTGTCTCGGACGTTGCCGGGACGACTCGTGACAGCGTCGACGTGACGGTCCAAATGGATGGCAAGCGCATTGTCTTGATTGACACACCCGGATTTCGCCGGCGCAGGAGCGTGCGAACGGACGTGGAATTCTACTCGACCCACCGGGCTCAGCGGAGCATTCGCTATGCGGACGTTGTTTTGCTGTTCTTCGATGCAGCCGAAGAAATCAGCAAGGTCGAAAAGAAGCTGGTGACCTACATCGAACGGCAGCACAAGCCAGTGGTCTTTGTGGTCAACAAATGGGATTTGGTCGCCGACAAAATCGTCACTCAAGAATGGGCCGACTACGCCCGAGACACTTTTCCGGGCCTGAAGTACGTCCCCATTGCATTTATCACAGCGATGGAGGGCAAGAATGTCCAGAAGCTTATCAACCACGCGCAGATGTTGTTCAAGCAATCGCATTGGCGAGTCTCGACTCCTATCCTCAATCGCTTGGTTCGTCAAGCTTTGTTGCGGCACCCACCACCGGTGATCGGCCCGCGGCGGCCGCGAATCTTTTTTGCGTCGCAGGTTGGAACCGACCCGCCAATCATTGTCCTCAAGTGCAGCGACCCTGATGCGTTTCCGACGTCCTACCGACGGTATCTGGTGGGAGTGCTCCGCGATCAGTTGAAGTTTGGAGAAATCCCAATTCGAGTGTTCTACGAGCAGCGCGACTCGCATTCCACTCCTCGCGGCGGACAAGAAAAGGATTCATTTGAGGGATCGTTTGAACCGCAATTGGATCGCGACCTCACGGACAGCGACGTCCAATCGCTCACGCCGGAGCGAATGGAACAATGGATTGCAGCCCAAAATCGCTTGGATAAGCGACACTCCTATGAGTCGTCGCCCGAAGTTCGATCCGCCGCCGATGAAGCCAGCACCGCGGCTGCGGACGACGAATCGGGAGTGCCGGAGTTTTGGGACGGCGATCAAGCCTTGCCGCTCACCGAGCCAATGGATTCGATCGAAATCGAGGCGGACGATTTTGATCCGAAGGACTTCGATTCAGCCTCGTGGGCCGGAATTTACCAGGAATCGTTGGTGGACCTACCGCCCGAACTACCACCGGACGAAGACGATTTCGTAGACGACGAACAAAGCGAAGAAGATCGCCTCTAGCCACGCGCTAAACGCACGGTACGAAAAGCGCACGACCGCAACCCGCCCCCAACCGGCTCGTTACGTCTGGTGCGAAAATTTGGCCGCTAGAATCGTGACCGCTGATTGCTGGCTACGGCACCGTCCAGGAAATCCAATCCATCGATCAGGCCGGTCTGATCTCCAAGACGCGTGAAGTGTACGGCGCCGAATCCCGCCGATTTACTCGGCGGATTTTTTCGGCTTCTCGCTACATCAGCGGTGCCGGTTTTTAAAGGCCGTAGGACCGA